>CAYRMO010000060.1:0-16724 GCA_964425355.1 uncultured Algimonas sp.
CCACATCGGCCAAAGGTGGTCCGATGATAGTTGCTGGTGACGCAGAGGGCGCCGCATTAGAGCTTAGAAAACTTGCCCATCGGGCTCTAGAGAAAATCACGGCCGGGATTGAAGCCTTCCGCTTTAATACATCGGTTGCGCAGATTTATGAGCTGACCAATGCCCTGACGAAATATAAAGGCCAGGACGCGGCGCGTCTTGAGGCTTTGGGGATTTTGATCCGCTCTATCGCGCCTTTCATGCCGCATCTCTCAGAGGAATGTTGGGCCGAGCTTGGCGGAGAGGGTCTTGTTTATCATGCGCCTTGGCCGGAGCTGGATAAAGCCATGTTGGTTGACAACACAATCACCCTGCCCGTCCAGGTCAATGGAAAGCGTCGGAGCGAGCTAAATGTCGCCAAAGACATGCCAAAAGACGAGATTGAAGCCCTCGCTTTGGCCGATGAAGCTGTAAAACGCTCAATAGGTGACGGAACGATAAGGAAAGTCATCATTGTGCCGGGCCGAATCGTGAATATAGTGGCCTCATGATGATACGCGTTCTTTTTATATCTTTTGTTGCCCTCTCCTTTTCGGCTTGCGGCTTTACACCCGTTCATCAAACGGTTGGCGGCTCCGCCTCACAACTCCAAAATATTGAGATTACGACAATCGACAGAAATGATATTGCTGAAAACCAAGCGGGCTTTATCATGACTCAAAGATTACGCGACCGCATGGGCAATGGCGGGGTCGCGCCGCAATATAGGCTTGAGATTACACCGGATTATAGGCGTCGCCGAATAGGCATTACCGATCAGGATGTGGCCTCACGCTATGATATTACGGTCAGAGCCAAATACCGCTTGATTGATACCAAATCAGGAGATGCGGTCCACCGCGGTGATGTGTCCTCGATCAATTCCTTTGGCGCGACAACTGGGCCCTTCGGTGTGATTACCGCTGATAGTGTCGGGATTGAGCAAGCCTCGCAGGAAACAGCGGATAAGCTTATACGCGACCTTGCGCTTTATTTTGCCCGCGAAAACGGATGAAGATTACGGGCGCACGCCAGACGCGGTTTTTAGACGCACCGCCGCATGATATTATTGGCGTCTTGTTTTTCGGTCCTGATCGTGGACGCGTAAAGTCTCGCGCTCAGGCTCTCGGAAAAATTCTAGTGCCCGATGCAGATCCGACATTCGGCATGACCTTAATCACAGCCGATGACCTGTCTACTGATCCCGCTAAATTGTCAGATGAAATGTCGGCCATGAGCCTATTGGGCGGAGGTCGTCTGGTCAGATTGCGCCTAGACCATGAACGACAAGCCTCCGCAATTTCAAAATTGATTAAACATTTTGATACATCCCCCGGCCAAGCCGAAGCTAAACTAATTATTGAAGGGGGCGATATGACACCCCGCTCGGCTATTCGTAAAGCCGTCGAGGCGTCAAAACATTTCGCAGCGATTGGCTGCTATGCCGCCAGCGCAAATGATTTGCGAAGCCAAATTAAAGACGGGCTCAAAGCGCATCAAATCGGAATTACGCCAGAAGCGCTTGAAAATTGGTTACCGCTTTTAGAAGGTGATCACGCCCTGACGAATGGTGAAATTGAAAAAATGGCGCTTTATAAGGGCTATGGCAAAACTGAAGGTGAAGTTGTTACCCTCACCGATATTCAATCCGTGGCTGCCGGTGGCCAAACCGCCTCAATCGATACAATCGTCACAGAAGCCCTAACCGGTCAGCTAGACGCTATGGATGCAAGCTATCGCCGGGCCATTGCCGGCAAAGTTAGCCCCATCGGAATTTTATTTGGTTTGCAAAGACAGCTCCTTCGTCTGACCGAAGCGTCCATACTGATCGATAATGGACAACCCAAAACCCAGGCCATGAAGGGGTTGCGTCCACCCGTTTTTGCCATGCAAGAACGTGTTTTCTCACGCCAACTCGATATATGGGGCTTGCGCATGTTACGGCGCTCGCTCAAAGAATGCCAACAGGCGGAGCGCGCCTCAAAGACTGCAGGTGCAGCCATTGATTCGATTGTCTCGCGGCTCTTACTCGCCCTTGCGGGCTATGCGTCAAAACGGAGGCAATAATAGAAAGTCTTACGCAAAATTTTGAATGGCTGGTTGGTCTATTTCCGTCTTTGATGGTCTTTGCAGGGGATCTCGTCGGCGCGCTCGCTATTTTTATCTTAGGGGTTTTTGTCGGTCGCTGGGCACGTCGACGCATTCGCCGCTCAGATATTGGCGGCGAGCATATTGATGCGACGATAAAGCCGGTTCTCGCCTCGGCGATTTTTTACGCTATTATTGCAATGACAATATATGCGGTTCTGATCAAAATCGGTGTGCCAGCCTCGTCTTTGATCGCAGCCTTTGCGACGGCAGGCCTTGCCATTGCGCTATCCCTTAAGGACACACTCTCCAATATTGCGGCCGGTATAATGTTACTGATTTTACGCCCCTTGAGCGTTGGGGAATATGTGTGTCTGGGCCAAGATGCGGGCACGGTTTTTGAACTAGGGCTTTTTGCCACGACCTTAAAAACTAGTGAGGGGCTCTTTATCTATATTCCAAATTCTAAGGTTTGGGACTCTCGCATCCAGAATTATGGCCGGCATAGCTTGCGAAAATTTACCCAAAATATTGGTGTGAGTTATGCTACCGACCTCCGCCAAGCCCAAACCATTTTGACCGACACATTGTTAGCCGCAAGAGATAGTATTTTAGACGCGCCAGAACCCGAAGCCATCGTCCATGATTTCACCGACCACGCCATCACCTTCTCTTGTCGCGTCTGGCTGCCGGGTGATAATTGGTCCAACCGAACATCAGAGCTACGGATTGAACTTTTTGAGGCCTTAAAGACCGCCAATATAGACATTCCACATTTGCAGCTCACGACTTCAAAGAAGCGATAGGCCTTGGAGAAAAACCAGAGAAAGACGACAAAAAATGTGGTGTCTGCGATCAGAGCCGAAACCCTTAATTTTTTTGACGAAACCCAATATAAAGAAGGTAGCGAGGTAAACGACCCGTCGCCATCAGGATCCCACGTCTTAAAATTCACGAGCTATAAACAGTCTGATGCGAGCATAAATTTGTGTGTAGCAAAGGCACGAAATTTAGAAAACTCTAAACACTATAGCAAGACATCCAGCCCAGGTGATTAAATAACCGAACGCTAAAAGTAAGTTTGTCCCGAAATCTTTGGATTGAAACACGATAGCACCCATCATCTCGAGCCCGCCATAGAGTGAAAAAAACAAGCCCGCGGCAACGCCATATCCAATACTATTTTGAACATCCCAGCCTCTGGTAAATGAAATTACAATTGCGACAAAGACACAAAAGGCCACAGTTAGGCCTGGGATGGCTGCACCCCGAAGGATTACTTTCCAAGCTGGTTGATTTTCAAGAGAAAAAGATAAAAGCTTCACGATTCCAGTATAGAGCCCTTGGGCTATAATAACAATATTTTAGTCAAAAACTGCTGAGGGGCTTAGATTAATTCCAGCGCGGAATTTCCAGGTCTCTTTTTTCGGCGAGTCGCCTTTTCCGGGATAAGGGCCTTCGTCTGAATATAAACTCGACCTGCTTTTTGTCGCAGCCTAGCTTATCGGCCAATAACACAAGCACCTCATCTTTATCCGAAACTAACATATGACCCCACCTTATGTTTTATGAAGAGACATGGGTCTATTTAACAGCGCCGACCCGTCTCATTAACTTCTAGTTAACCATTTGTAACGGAAGCGGAATGAAATTTCAACTTTGTGATGTCCTGCCCAATGAGGCGCTCCCCTCACATCATAGATTTCACGGCATCCGCATGATCTTGCAGGGCTTGCGCCCCAGCGGGTGTCAGGCCGTAAATGCCGCGATCAACCCGCTCAAACCAGCCATAGTGATTATCCGACATAAGGTTCCGAGCCCGCTCAAACCCTGCCATTTTAGCCACATATGACGCCTTGCAGGCCCCTTCATCAAAGAGAACTTTCGCGCATCTTAAAGCGCCTTGCCGGTAAGACGTCATCATACCGCTTGACGTCATGCCGCCTTTATTAGGGTCACCATGGCGGGATTCGAATTCCGAGAGAAGTTTGGTTTTTCGAGCTTTAATTTTTCGGGGGGTAAAGGGGGCTGGCTCACAGTGAACGACAACGACCTTATCTTTGAGGCGAACCGTTATGAGGCCAAGTCCCAAACGACGGCAAAGCATTTTATTCCGACGAATGGCGGTCATGGCCGCCTTCCCCGATTTTCGCGGCACGGCAATATAGACGTGATCCGTCATGGATTGGCGTTGAATGGCCTGGTGAAACAAAGACAGGGTAAATCCCGTTTTCAATTCTATGATGAGGGGCTCATCTTTGCCTTTCGCGAATGGCACGGCGACCATATCCGCCGCCCCGATTTCTCCTTTGACCTCATAGCCCAAGGCTTCAAAATGGGTTTTGACCGGTCCATATAGGTCGGTTTCTTTTATGGGTTTGGATTTAGAAATGGATTGCGTCCTCAACAGTTTGATAGCGTAATATTATCCAAAATCAGCGGAACTGCAAAGGATTGAGCTCTGTGAATTAGGTTTTTGCGTTAATCTTTTATTAGCCATGTTTCTTTTAAGGCTAGAGTTGGGTCACTGGCTGGGAGGTCCGGATGAGCAATTCAATTACAAATATTGACTGGCAAAACATATTAAAACTTCTGATGCTAACTATGCTCTCAGATGGGCGCGCCTATGAGCGTCAAGCCGATACCTTTGTGAATGCGTCCCTAGAGTTAAGAACGAAACTAAAGGTAAAGGGTATTCACACGCGGCAAATGACAATGGATTGGTATATTCGCAATCGAAAAAAGCTGGTGGATATTCAAACAGGCGAAACATTTGAAAATGACCTGTTAGACCTGATCGAAAGCTTGGACGCCATTCCCGATAAAAAACCATTATTGCGAACACTAAAAAACCTCGCCAAAAGTGATCGCGACCGGCAAGCCGCAGATTCTAATATTCTATCGGCATCAAAGGCGAGATGGGCTTAGTCCGCTAATAGTATAACTTTATCGCCAACCCATCTTTATAGTGGGTTTTTTATTGGGTTCGGGAAACACAACGCACAGCATGAATCTCGGTTGCCGTGTCTGACAAAAACTCAATTTCATCTTTATGTCCGAATAATGGATCCCGGATAATATAATCGCTTTCTGTCGTCCCTAAGATCAACACCCAATGCACATAGCTATCATTGAGATAGATTTTGACGATCGGGTAATTCCCGCCAGCCATACATGTATTGATATCGTCATGATCGAGCCTTTTGTAATATTTCGGCGATATTTTGTTATCGGTGACTTTAGAAATACTGTCCCAAATCAACCAACCTCGATCTGTAAACCCACCTATGGCGAAGAGGTCAGTATTTAGGGCTTGAGGTGTATAAGCCTCGCCCGTCAGATTAGAAATCGCCATGGCAATCGAGGATATGGTACATCCATAGGCCTTGAGGCTGTCTTGCGTCTCCCCAATAAACTCCCCTCCCCATCTTTGATCATCCTGTCGGAAAATGAAATCATTCGGAAGTTGAGTTTTTACAATGATGTCTTTCGGTCGCGTGGGTGTGTCTATGAGAACGGGTATAGGTGAGCCCCCACGGCTCAAAGCCCAAAGGATAACAAGGCCGAGACTCGCAACAACAACCAAGCCTGCGGGGAGTCTCAGAAATTTTCGCCTAGAAACAGGGCTTTTCCGACGCCACATTTATCCCTCTTCTATTTTCCCTATCGCGGACTAGATATAGAGTACAGGTCGCTTTAATCTTGGGATATGACAAAAATAGGACTGAAATGAGACGATGAAAAACAATTCCAGCATCATTGCCATTTTGGTCGTAATTGGCTTTATTTTTTCAGCACCCGCTATCGCGCAAACGGTGACCGACAAGACTAAAACTGTTACGGAAAGATCAGGCCCGCTTAAGATTTCCGACATTTCGGGTCAGTGGAAGATCGAGGTTATTGATAGGCCCGATTCAAGTTTTAAAGGTTCAGCAAATATTCCCTATGCGGAAGGCACGTCCGTGATTGCAGAAGTGATCATGGAGGATAAGTGCTGCCGTGGCCTCAATCATGCGCGCGTTTTACAAGATTGTCTCATCTTAATTGACGACCAGGGACATATTACAGTCACATCTGAAATCAAAAAATTTCTCCTGCTCATAGAAGGTGTCGACGTGAAATATCGTGCGGATGATTTTGAGTTGAGACGAGTCGATCGCAATACGCTTATTGGGACCGCAAATGGAAACACGCCTGTGCGCTGGGTTAGAGATATTCCAAAACTCAGTTAGATTTCAAACGTTTCATCAAATCTTCTAGCTGGGCATTTGTTTTATATTTGATCCGGACCTCCCCTGCCCCGCCCTTATCTCTTAGGTCAACGGACAGTCCAAGGCTGTCTGTGAGATCAGTTTCAAGCTGGATGATATTTGGGTCCTTATAGCTTTTTGCCTTAACGGGTTCCGGTGTTTTTCCCTCGCGCAGCGCTTTGGCGAGCGCCTCTGTTTCTCTAACGGA
Organism: uncultured Algimonas sp.; assembly: GCA_964425355.1. GTDB lineage: Bacteria > Pseudomonadota > Alphaproteobacteria > Caulobacterales > Maricaulaceae > Litorimonas. The sequence goes on from CAYRMO010000060.1 coordinate 6,565, forward strand.
CAGGCCGCCTTCAATGATGCGAGTCGCTAGGGCTTGTGGGTCTGGTACATTTCCCAAGGCCTTGGCGTGACCAATCGTGAGCTTACCCGCCGCGACCCAGTTTTGAACTTGTTCAGGTAAATCCAAAAACTTCATAAGGTTTGCGACATAAGGGCGAGATTTACCAACCGCTTGTGCAACGTCAGATTGCGTGCGGCCAAATTCGGTCATGAGCGCCCTATAGGCTCGCGCCTCTTCCATGGGTGATAAATTTGAACGTTGAACATTTTCTACAACACCAATTTCCAAAACCTCTTGATCCGAGAGATCTCGTATAAGGACCGGCATAGCATCCAGTCCTGCCTTAAGTGAGGCTTGCCACCTGCGCTCCCCGGCAACAATCTGATACTCGACGTCTTTATTTTTTCGACTTCTTGCGCTTTCAGGCAGAGGTCGGACAAGAATAGGTTGTAACACACCCTTCTCTTTTATCGATTGTGTGAGCTCTTCTAACTCTGCCGGATCAAAAACTTTACGGGGTTGGTCTGGGTTTCGCGCGAGGTGCGCGATTGACACAAATTGGATTTGACGCTTACCGGAGCCCTTTGCGGTCTCAGACTTATTTTCCTTGGCTTTTGACGCAGTTTCGTCGGGTTTTGTCGTCGTATCCGATACAGATATATCAGCCATAAGGGCTGATAAGCCTCGACCGAGCCCTCTTGCGCTAGCCTTTTTATCTGTAACAGGTTTCTTTTCTTTTGGCATCACTTAACCCATTGTTTTAATTACGGTTTTTGTGTTTTTTAATTAATTCTTCTGCCAAGGCAAGATATGCTTTCGCGCCCTTGGAATTGGGCGCATAGCTTGTGACAGGTTGGCCGAAACTCGGGGCTTCTGCGATACGGACATTGCGCGGGATAATCGTGTCAAATACGGCGCGACCCAAATGTTTTTTGACATCTTCGGCCACTTGGGATGACAGGCGGTTGCGTCGATCATACATAGTCAACATGACGCCATCGATAGCGAGTGATGGATTGACTGAAGATTTGGCCATTTCGACCGTTTGCAAGAGTTGGCTAAGACCCTCAAGCGCAAAGAACTCACATTGTAGCGGCACAATGACAGAGCGCGCCGCCGCCAGCGCATTGATGGTCAACAGGCTGAGAGATGGTGGACAATCGATGAGAACATAATCAAATTGGGCCTCGGACGCCATGATAGCGTCTCTGACTATCCGTGTGCGCCCATCTGCGTGACCAATTTCCATTTCAGCCGCAGCCAGGTCAACATGACTGGGCAAGATAAAGAGTTTTGGGATTAGGGTTGGCAAAACGGCGTCATCTATATGCAGCCCGTCTGTCATGACATTATAAATTGTTTTCTCACGCTGTGAGCGCGGAATGCCCAATCCCGTTGACGCATTACCCTGCGGGTCAATATCGATCAATAAAACCCGGCGCCCCTGCTGCGCCAGAGCCGCAGACAAATTAATAGATGTCGTCGTCTTTCCAACGCCGCCCTTTTGATTGACGATGGCTATGATACGGTCCGTATTCACATTAACCCTCTATTTGGCTCTCAAATTGGACACACGCAGGATCTTGGCCTGCGGGTCTGTTTTACTTTTGAAGTGCTCCACGTCGAAATTCCACCCTTGAGAGGCGTCTTTTATCTCTTTATCCGCAGTTTCTCCCTTTGGCAGGATCAATATACCATTTTCCGCCAGGTGCGGAGCCGCATAGGCAAATAACCTAGGCAAAGGCGCAAAAGCCCGCGCCGTAATAATATCGGCCTCAAAAGGCGGCAGGGCTTCGATACGCGATGTATGCACGGTGACAGGGAGTGCGAGTTCGCGGGACACCGATTTTAGAAAACTTGTCTTTTTCCCAATAGATTCAACAAGATAGATCTTTCCTGCCCCAGTTTCCTTAGCGTGAATTCCAAGAGACAGGCCTGGAAAACCCCCGCCAGATCCCAAATCAACAAGCACACCCCAAGTCTTGGGCAGATAGGCGTTGAGCTGCCAACTATCAAAGGCGTGCCTGCGCCAGAATTGATCCACTTCGCGCGACGCAACCAGATTTATTCGGCTGTTCCACTTTCTAAGCAAGGTCTCCCAGGCCTCAAACGCCTCAAATGTTCCACGTGGAACATGTGTATGGCGCTGAAAATCCGCACCCGTCCAGAGATCTAAATCGCTCATGCGGCGCGTTGCGCTTTTTTGATATGGGCCAGAACCGCCATTAGCGCCCCCGGTGTTACGCCCTCGATCCGGGACGCCTGCCCCAGCGTTGCTGGACGCGCCTCTGTGAGCTTTTGCCGAACCTCATTAGAAAGGCCGCCAATAGCCGCATAATCAAGCGTATCAGGAATTCTTAGACCCTCATCGCGTCGAAAGGCGGCAATGTCTTTGGCCTGACGCTCAAGATATCCGGCATAAGTCGCATCAGTCGTGAGATATTCTACGGTTTCTGCATCAAATTCCGCGAGTTCTGGCCAAACAGGCTCGAGATCTTTCATGGAAATATTGGGATAAGCCAATAGATCCATGACAGAGCGCCTCACGCCGTCCTGGTTAATTTTAATGCCAGACTTGGCAATGAAGGAGGGAGATTGACTTAACTCTTTGGCTTTAGACTTTGCTTTTGCGAATTTTTCCAGCTTATCAGCCGTAAAGCTCTGGCGATGACCTCCAACCAAGCCGATCTTTGCGCCCATCTCGGTCAGACGTTGATCCGCATTATCTGCCCGTAAGAGCAGACGATATTCGGCGCGTGAGGTAAACATGCGATAAGGCTCAGTCACACCTTTGGTGATCAAATCATCAATCATCACGCCAATATAGGCCTGACTCCGGTCCAGAATGAAAGGATCTCGGCCTTGCGACGCCAATGCGGCATTGGTGCCAGCCATCAGACCTTGTGCTGCGGCCTCTTCATATCCCGTCGTGCCATTGATCTGCCCCGCAAGGAACAACCCCGCTTGCGTCTTGGCCTCTAGGGTCGCGCGAAGTTCGCGCGGATCGACATAGTCATATTCAATCGCATAAGCATAGCGCTTGATCTCGACATGTTCCAAACCGCGAATAGAGCGCATAAAGGCGTCTTGAACCGCGTGGGGCAGGGAGGTCGAAATCCCATTCGGATAGATCGTATCGCCATCCGGGTTTCCAGGCAGTCCCTCGGGCTCCAAGAAGATTTGATGCCGATTACGATCGGCAAAGCGGACAACCTTATCTTCGATAGAGGGGCAATAACGCGGACCTCGACCCGCAATACCACCCCCGTAAACCGCTGATTTCTCAATGTTTTTGGAAATAATGCGGTGGGTTTCTGCATTTGTATGGGTGATCGCGCAGGTAATTTGCGGAATTGTGATTTCTTTATTCAAAAAAGAGAAAGGCACCGGCACCTCATCTGCCGCTTGCTGTTCCAAAGCCCCCCAATCAATTGATTGTTTTGACAGCCGAGCCGGCGTTCCGGTCTTGAGGCGCCCCATACGCAGACCCAACCCATAGAGGCGCTCTGATAGACCAAGGGCAGGGGCCTCACCCCAGCGCCCGGCAGGGGTTCGGTCTTCACCAACATGGATAACGCCTTTAAGAAAAGTCCCTGTCGTCAGAACAACCTGTTCCGCACGAAACACCCGACCGTCCTCCGTGACCACACCCTCAACCGTTCCACGTGGAACAATCAAATCATGTGCCGCGCCTGCAATAATCGTAAGCTTGTCCTGCGCCCCCAGCATAGATTGCATTTCCGTCCGATAGAGATAGCGGTCTGATTGGGTTCGCGGACCACGCACAGCTGGCCCCTTTGAGCGATTGAGCACGCGAAACTGAATGCCCGACGCATCCGCGACACGCCCCATTACACCGTCCAGCGCATCGACTTCGCGTACCAAATGGCCTTTCCCCAACCCGCCAATCGCCGGATTGCAAGACATTTCGCCAATGGTCTCGACTTTATGTGTCAGTAAAAGCGTATTCGCGCCCATACGCGCAGCGGCGGCTGCCGCCTCACATCCCGCATGACCACCGCCAATGACGATCACTTCATATGTCTGCTCATTTTGCATGGGCGCGATATAGGCGCAGGGAGGAAGGCTGTCGAGTAGAGTCTTTGCCCACTCACATCAAAAATGTTCCACGTGAAACACTTTCGCGCCCTTGACGGCTATTTTCCAATACAAAAGCTTGAAAAAATCCGATCAAAGACTTGCTCCATATCAGAGCGACCTGCCAATTCTTCTAATGAAATCAATGCTTTACGGATATCTTCACTGGCAAGCTCGGGACTCTCTCCAAGCCGTGTCATAGCCGTTAAACTTACCTCACAAGCCCTTGTGATACAGTTTACATGCCTAACCCGGGTAAGCGCGGCGGCTTCTAGCCCCGAATAACGCTCTAAAACCAAACCCTCTAAAGCGCTCAAAACATCTGAAATACCATTTAATTGCAATAGGTTACCTGATATTTGTCCGTCCGTTGCCGTACGGGGGTCTTCTCCATCTTCCAGATTGATAAAGACAAGGTCAGACAACATCGATCCAGCGTCGGCTATGTTACGGCGTTTCACATGGATCACGAGATGGGCGTCTTTGGCGCGCGCTTTGGCCCGCCTTACACCTTCGGCTTCGATCTGGTCGGCGCTTTCGCGCAACCCGGCCGTATCCGAAAACGTCACGGGAAGGCCGGCCAAAATTGTCCCAGCCTCGATGATATCACGTGTGGTCCCGGCTTGCGGCGATGTTATGGCCACATCCCGACCGACCAGGCCATTTAACAAAGTCGATTTACCGACATTGGGTGCGCCAATAATGGCGACTTGAATGCCGTCGCGAATGGCGCGGCTTTGCTCGCTAGATGCCAAAGCCAGCTTCATGCTTTCGGACACATCTTTTAAAAACGGGTAAGCCGCATGGGACAGGGCATTGGGTACATCTTCTTCATCTGCGAAATCTATTTCGCCCTCAATCTGGGCCAAGGCGTCCAGGAGACTTGATTGCCAGGCCTCATAGGTCTTGCGTAAAGCCCCATCCATATTTTGCAGAGCCTGGGCGCGCTGACCTTCAGACCTTGCGTCAATCAGATCCGCAAGGCCTTCTGCCTCTGTAAGGTCCATCTTTCCGTGCTCAACAGCGCGACGCGTAAATTCCCCGGGCATGGCCTGGCGAAGACCAAGCCCCGTCAAACGCTGCGCCACAGATTCGAGGATGGCAACACTGCCATGGAGGTGAAGCTCGACACTATCCTCGCCCGTAAAGCTCTTTGGGCCCTCAAACCATAAAACAAGCGGTCGATCGATCGGGGCGCCGTCGCCATCAAAAATCGTTCGCAAAACAGCCCGGCGTGGCTCAGGCATCGCCGACTGCGTTAAGCTTCGCAAAACCTCACCTGCTTCGGGTCCAGATATTCGGACAACGCTGACCCCGGCGCGCCCGGGCGCCGAAGATAGGGCAAAAATACTATCGCCTTGAAAATTCGTGATATCTACCATAGGGGCCGATCTATGATGCTCCGCCCTATTTTCAAAGCCTCATTCTCAATTTTCCTAGCTACGCTTTGCAGTGGAGTTTGGTTGACGGGCTGTAAGGCGTCTGAAAACGCAAGTAAGGAAACGGCGATTGTGGCCGATATTGAGGCCTCATATTTCCCATCTTTCGAGACGGCGCTTAGCTGTTTGCCAAAACATGCCGCAATCATGGCGTCCCACCGCGGAACCTCCCGAAATTGGGACTCCGCTGAAAATAGCGTCTCGGGCTTAAAGCGCTTAATTGCAGAGGGATATAAGGTGGCGGAAGTTGATGTCGCCAGCACCAAGGACAATGTGCTTTTCACATTTCATGATGGCGTTTGGGATCATACAAGCACAGGGAAGGGACCCGTTGCTGCGTCCAATAGCGATTATCTAGACACCATCATTTTAGAAACCCGTAGGGGGAAATTAACATCAGACCGCCCAGCTTTATTCTCTGAAGTTCTTAGTGTCGCCAAACATAAAATCTATCTCGAAATAGACTTTAAATCCTCGGCAAAATATGAAGACGTAATTCAGGCTATTCGGGACGCCGGGATGTCTGACCAGGTTGTTCTGATTGCCTATACGGCTGGGCAGGCCCAAAAGCTTTCTAGGCTTGCACCCGATATGTTACTCTCTGTTCCGCCGGAATCGGCCAAGCTTGGTCAACTTGTCTGGTTTGGTGACAAGGCCGTTTCTGCGCCTGAGCTAAAATCAATTCTGGGCATTGACCCAATGATTATTGGTCGCGTCCAGCGCAAACGAAAAACTAAAAATCTTGACCAAATGGTTGAAAAATCAACACTCATCGTATCCGATTATGTTGACGAATATGGTCCGATTATTGGGCTCAAAGATATGGCTAGCTATGAAGCTTGCCTCGCCGCAGGCGCGCCCTAAGATCTTTGCCGGCGCGACCAAACTTTGTTCCAAACCGCATCCCCTTTAAGGCCCTCAACAAAGGCTTTATGGGCTTCTTGCTCGCCATCATTAGCCGTGCGGATAAGCGGGACCTCTCTTTGCTTTGCGTGGGGGAATCCTGATTCTGACGTCGTCGCGCTCGCACCAGTTGTTAGACCCAAACGCATTTCGCGCCCGCCCGACAATTCTAAATAGACCATTGCCAGTAATTGAGAGTCAATTATCGCGCCGTGTTTGTCTCGTTCCGAAAGCGAAATATCAAAGCGCTTACACAATGCATCTAGTGATGCCGGCGAACCCGGAAAGGCCGCATGGGCCATTGCCAAAGTATCTTTAAAGCGGGAACGGGGAAGGGGGTCAAAACCAGCGCGCTGTAACTCAGCATTGATAAACCCCATATCAAATTGCGCATTATGGGCAATTAATGTCGCGTCACCTACGAAATCAAGAAAGTCCTGCGCCCTGTCCTTAAATAGAGGTTTGCCGCGTAAAAACTCTGTTGTCAGACCCGTAATTTCAACAACCTTGTCAGGGACCTCTCTTAGCGGGTCCAAGAAAGTATGGAACTCGCGGCCAGTCGGCAAAAGATCGACAATCTCAACACAGCCAATTTCTGTAATCCGGTCCGCGCCCTTAGCATCAAACCCCGTTGTCTCCGTATCAAAAACAATCTCTCTCATAAGATTTTGTCTAGCACAGACTTTACCAACTTCCGCGCTTCAGCCAGGCCATCAGCTGTGGATATCACGTAATCAGCGCGCTTTCTTTTCTCGGCGTCAGGCATTTGCTTGGACAAGATCATCTCGAACAGGGCTTCTGTCATTTTAGGCCGAGACAAGACGCGTTCGCGCTGGATATCTTTTGGCGCGCTGACAACAATCGTCGCGTCGACATGTTTATCCCCACCCGTCTCAAATAAAAGCGGGATATCAAAAACCACCGCTTTGGCGCCTGAGTCACTTGCGTTCTTTAGAAATGCTGCGCGCATCTCTCCAACCCAAGGATGAATGAAGCTCTCCAGTGTTTTCAAATTGAGCGGGTCGGCTCGCATATACTCACCTAATCGCTCTCGGTTTACTGCGTCGTCTTTTATCGCATCCGGAAAAACCGCCCGGATCAAGGGCACGGCACGACCGCCCTTTTTATACATCTTATGGACGGCCGCATCAGCGTCAAAAACGGGACAGCCTAGATCAGCAAACATTCCCGCGGTGGTTGACTTCCCCATCCCGATTGAGCCTGTCAGTCCGATAATTTTCATCTCTGCCCGGACTTAAGCGCGTCATATAATAATTGCGTCGGATCAGCCTCAACAGGGGGCGGCGCGCCAAAAAACAATTTAAAGCTAGGCCGAGCCTGTTCAATCAACATGGGAAGGCCGCCAAGCGTTTTTAATCCTCTGGCTTTGGCGGCTCGCATTAAACCTGTGTTCCGCGGCGTATAAATCAGATCATATATGAGCGCTGATGATCGGGCATCATCCAATGAAAGATCAAGGGCTGGTTTACCCTTCATCCCGGCGGCGCTGGCATTCACAATCAAATTGGCGCGCGCGACAGCTTCATGTCGCTGTGACCACGGCTGAGCATAAAGACTTGGAACATTGACTTGGTTCACAAGATCTGCCGCTTTGCTATCGGTTCGATTGACCAAACAAATTTCGGCCACACCAATAGATAAAAGCGCACCTAAAACGGCTCGGCTCGCACCGCCCGCGCCGATCACCAAGACGGATCCATTTTGGAGTTGGTCTGCTCCCATAAACTTCAGGAGCGGCGCCGCAAATCCTTCCATATCCGTATTATGTGCGACTAACTTCCCTTTTGATTTATAAAGGCAATTTGCAACGCCTAATCTCTGCGCATCATCGGTTGCGATATCTGCGGCTTGAAAGGCTTGCGCTTTTAAGGGCAGGGTCACATTAACGCCCGAAATTGAGGTTTGTTTTAGCGACTTAAAAGCCCCGATGGCTTGATCAGGCTTGACGGCAAAAGGAACATAAGCCCCAGCAATGCCAGACTGTTTCAGCCAATAACTATGCAATAAAGGAGAAAGTGAATGATGAATTGGCCATCCACAGACACCGGCTAATTTTGGAATAATTGTCATGAGGCGATAACTCCGCGCACACGCAGATAATCGAGAACAGGCAAAAGATCGAGGCCTAAAATTGCAAAAAACCCGCCTTCTACTTTTTCAAAAAGTTGCGACCCGAGACCTTCAAACCGATAAGCTCCAACCGATTTCATCAAAGCCTCACCTTCCTGTTCTATATACCACTCCAGAAACGTTTCTGAGAAATCTCTGACCCAAAGTTTTGTTTTGCTTAGGTGACGCCAAACCGGCTGTCCATTTTCACAAATGACGACGGCGCCAATCAATTCATGTTTTTTACCCCGCATGGATAGCAGCCGCTCTCGCGCCTCGCCCATATCTTTGGGCTTATCAAAAAGCTGATTATCCATAACCATGATCTGATCCGCGCCAATCACAAAACCGTCTGTCTGACGCGAAACACGCAAAGCTTTGGCTTCCGCCAGGGCGTCCGCGATATCTTGTAGGCCCGAATTCTCAGCCAACATAGAGTCTTTGATCGCAGCCTCGTCTACGGGTTTGACTATAACCTCATAATCTAAACCTGCCCCATCCAAGATTTGTTTTCGGATGGCAGATCCACTTGCAAGAATGACACGGCTCATAAGCGTAAGCCTTGCCGTCTTTCTTCAATAGGTCTGGATTGATTATAAAGCGTAATAATCTGAGCCGCCGTTTCTTCAATGGATCGGCGCGTCACATCAATGACCTTATACCCTTTGCGCACAAACATGCGCCGCGCATCTCGCATTTCTTGTCGCACGCGATCTTGGTCAATATAATCGGTTTGACCTTCTTGTTTTAAACCCATCAATCTTTGTCGGCGAATTTGAATGATACGGTCAGGGGAGGCCACAAGTCCTACAATAAATGGCTTTTTCATATCATCCAGAATTGTCGGTAAAGGCGCCCCAGGTACAAGCGGGATATTTCCGGCCTTATAACCACGATTGGCAAGATACATACATGTCGGTGTTTTCGAGGTTCTCGATACACCCAATAAAACGATATCTGCATCCGCTAGTCCTGCCACAGATTGCCCGTCATCATGGGCCATTGAGAAATCTAAGGCTTCTATTCTTGAATAATAAGCCGCGTCCAGATTGCGTTGGGCTCCAACTTCATCAGAGACAGACGCACCGAGGTAACGCCCAAGCATAGATAATGTCGCATCTAGTATAGAGACGGCCGGAATATTCCGTGACCGACAAAATTCTTCCAAGGCCGCTCGTCTTTCAGGATTCACAAGTGTATATAAAACGACACCCGGTTTTGCCTCAATCATATCCAAAGTCTGCGCCATCTGAGCTTCAGACCGGACCAAGGCATGTAAATGTTCAAGGGCTGTTGCTGATTTGAATTGTGCGGTTGAAGCCTTCATCAAGGCCACAAGGGTCTCACCCGTCGAATCAGAGACGAGGTGAACATGAAAATAGATCGCAATATTTGAATTTCGATTGGCCATAATTACGCACCATTTCGCCAATTTACTCCCTCCTGTCCACAACCAAAGTTGTCGCTAGGCAAAATTTAGGAATTTCGCGTATAAAATCCGCGAAACATACGCAGAGGTCCACAAAGACTCCAATATGCTGTTAACATTGTGAATTATGCGTATAAGTTTTTACGCAGATTCTACCCACA
>CAYRMO010000061.1:0-16655 GCA_964425355.1 uncultured Algimonas sp.
CTTCCTCATAGTCCCTCAGATAACACATAAAACGTGTTATCTGGGACAGCCCCAATCGATTAAGTATCGATTTTAGGTCCGGGGTGAGGATGGTGCGTCCTTTTCCAGAATTCGTTGAGCATGCTCTCTTTATATGCTATTCACTCTAATCGCCGATCGGGACTCTGTCTAGAATTCGGTCCGAGGTATGAGTTTTAGGCGTAGAACGAGGATTGAATTTTCTAATCTAAATCAAATATCTGGAATCTAAAAAACTATGCTTTCTAGAATGAACGGTTAAGTTCGACGTGATGATCTAATTGGCTTCTTGTATAAAAACTACAATTTAGCCGACTATGGACAAAACCTTGTTGTTTGTCTTCAACAAGAGAACTTAAATTCCGCGGAGCAACAGTTTTTCTTTACAATTATTGAACCTGGCCCCATAACTTTCGGTATAAATTTTATAGCGCGGGGATATACTGTGACGATTGAAATTAAACCCGAGACTATTGAAGATGTAATTAAAGAACTTCGATCAGGTGCGTGGCAAGTTCCAAAATTCCAAAGAGAATTTGTTTGGAGTCAAAGCCAGATATTTGAATTAATAAATTCTATATTTTCGTCGAGGCCAATTGGTATGATTACTTTATGGGCCCAACCCGATGAAAATGAACTCCCTCTAGAACCTATTTCTATTCCTGATGTAAAAGGTAAGCCAAAATATTTCTCTGAAGTAGGTGTTCACCCAAAAAAGTACTATGCAATATTAGATGGTCGACAGAGATGTACTGCATTGGCGATGGTATTTGGAGGTTTGTCTCCAGAATATGGCCTTAAGAAATTTGCAGGAAAATACTTCTTGGACGCAAGCTCTACAGAGGAAGTTAGCCAAGTTATTTTTAAAAAGAAATCTGAAATTGAAAAAGAAAATCTAAATGCGCCCAGTGCCTGTTACGCAAAAGGACTTTTTCCACTTTTCCCGACAGAAGAAGGAAGTGGCATTCAAGGTCAATTTTTAAAGTACTTTATGGAAATTAATGATCCTAAGAATTACTCTGGAAATGAGTTACCTGAAGAATCAGAACTTAAACGTCGTCAAACAGTATTAAAGAACGCTTATGAAGGTTTAATGAACACCAAACTCGCTGTTACAATAGTTCCAGAGTCTTATTCATTAGATCAAATTTGTGATATATTTGAAACTTTGAATCAAACCGGAACTAAAGTGTCAACCGTGGATTTGATTCATGCTAAGTTATATCATGAGACTAAACGAGATTTTGACCTTCGAGATTGGATTGACTCGTTAAGCGAAATGAACGGAACAAATGGCTGGGCAAATAAAGATCGTCGTCCTGAGTTAATTGCGCAGTTCGTTACTGCTTGTTATTTGGCGCTCCCGAAGGGAGAGAAAGAGGCGCCCAAAAAAGTTGCCGGAAAAAGTGTTGAAATTTCGTCGGTAAAATCTCGAGATTTACTTGCAACCCCTGCATCTCATTGGAGCAATGTAAAATTAAATGAGGAAACTTTTGCATCATATTTTGTTGAAATGCAGAAATGTATAATTGATGGCAACTTTAGTATGAGGCATTGTCCTTACCCAATTTCCACGGCGATTTATGTGGCACTAAGATGGTATTTTAAATTCTCTCGTGAAAGCAAATCTTGGGGTATTGATCAATTAAATTGTCTATTTAGGGCATTTTTTTGGAAAAATGCTTTATCAGAGCGTTATGCTCAAGGTTTTTTATCTCAGATGGGGTCGGATCTTATTTTTCTGCGTGGATTACTCAGCGAGTATGAAGACTACGACTCCTTCGCCATATGGGCAAAATACGCAAATGAACGTTTGAATGGTTTTATGAAGATTGAGCCAATAACAGAAGAAGGGTTATTGAAAAAACTTACTGATGTCCAGCGTGGTGCTTTAAATGCAGCATTTCGATTACCATTAAATATTAGAGTGAAAAAAGACCTTCTAAATGTTGGAATTATAGAGGATGGAATGAAAGAGTTTCATCATATTTATCCCAAAAAGTGGTGTAAATCCAATATGGATGGAAAATTAGCTAAGATCCTTTCTACCGATCCTTCTGACCAAAATTATGTTTATTCCGTTGTCAATTTAACCCTATTATCTAAGGAAAGTAACTTGGCGTGGCGAGATAAGGTTCCCGGTCAAGCTCTCATAGAAAAGAATATTGATTATTCAATCCAAGAACGAGTTTTTAATTCTGCTTTCATTGATCGTGAAGGGTTTAACATCTTAGTAAAGTCACCCCCAAATCCCGAAAAATTTTGGGCGCGTCGAGCGACTAAAATGGCCAAATTCTTTGCTGAGTTAGCTAGTGTTAAGGCCTAAATCAGAATTAGTAATACGCGCGATCCCTGACGGAGTAGAAACGTCAATTTCTGAAATGTTACCAGCATTTACGGACTCAGATAAAAACTCGTTAGAAAATATTGCATCATTGGCTGGGGAACTAAAAGATTTAGGATTAAATTGCGTTCCACCGCTGACCCAGGGAACATCTTCAGACAAACGCATTCTACGTCCGATACTGGACCAAGAAATTGATCAGAATGAGTTGAGAAAAAAACTTCTTTCGCCCGAGGATGACAATATGGAATTGAAATCTTCTTTGTTATTCAATTTTAATCAGGCAAATGCTCAACCAGAGTTGTCCCCTGCGGAACTGAACCACGAAACACAAGTCCATGGAGTTTTAAAAACAATTTGTGCATTTGCAAATTCGGATGGTGGCGAGCTTTATGTCGGTGTGGAGGACTCTGGTGCAATTATAGGCTTACAATTCGATTTCGGATGTATTGGAGGAATAGAAGATTGTGATACTTGGCTAACTTTCTTGAAGAGTATAATTAAGACGAATTTTTATTCAGGGTCATCGATACTTATTTATATCGATTTTAAAATACTAGAAATTGACGATGAACAAATTTGTAAAATAAAAGTCGTAAGTACCGTGGATACACAATTTATCAGGGAACGACGCAAATCAACGAGATATAAATGTTATTTCCGATCTTCAAATGGAACCGAGGAAATTCCTATTCAGGACCTTCCCAGTTTCATTGAATCCCGACATAGTTCAGTAAAATTCTAATTAAGACATTCCTAATAATTATACGCCTGAAAGCGGGAACAAAATCACGCGATAATTTTGATAAATAGGATCTTCGGGAAACCCATAGGAACAAATACTAATTTGTTTGTTCCCTTTTAAAAATATGCAACCGAGTTTATGCCAGCAACGTAACTTTTTTACGATTTCGATTGTCGTATGTTCTCTATATTTACAATATCCATTTAGATTTCGAATATACTTTGCAGAGTAAATATTGTTGCAACCGTTTTCGTGGATACGTTTTGCAAGTTCTTCCATCGTTATTGGTTTTCCGCGTAATTGTTGCAGAATAGTCATCAAGTCCTTTTTCATGGTTACATTCCTTTCGTAAATATCATTTTCATATTTATGCTACAATATAACAATTTAAGGTTGATATGTCAAGCAAATTCAAATTTACCAACATTTCCGAGAGGTCCATCTTCAGTTGGGTTGTGAAGTCAAAATAGTAGCTAGTTTCTAAAAACCACCCTAGAATTCCCTCCCAAATTCCTATTCTAAACCCTCATGGACATCCAATTACACCAAGCCCCATTTGATCCAGCTTTCATACACCAATTTGTCGACCTTAGTGAAACAGCTTTTGGGACTGACGCATCCCAAAGCTGGACTAACGGCTTAAACTGGCGCCTCGAAAACATGCCCGACGTCACCGTCTTCATCTTGTTCGACGAAGACCGCCTGATCGGCTATAAAGCTGGCTATGCTACCTCCTATGACCGTTATTATAGCTGGCTCGGGGCAGTTGATCCCGAGTTCCAGAGGCAAGGCATCGCACGTCGCTTAATGCAAGCCCAACATGACTGGCTTACCGCTTCTCGTTTCACCTTACTCGAAACCCAAGTCGCAAAGGTCAACAACGCCATGCTCGACCTAAACCTCTCTAGTGGGTTTCAAATCTCGGGAGAGTTTTCCAAAAAGGGTGAGCCTTATTTTGTTTTGGAAAAGCGTTTTTGAAACTAATTTTCCTCAACACCCCTAACTCACTTTATGAAATTTGCTTAAAACCATATATTCCCTTATCCTCAAACCATGATCAGAGCCTTTATTATCGGAATTTTTCTTAGCTTGCTCTCTGCCACTTCCGCCTTTGCTTGTTCTTGCGGGTGTCGCTTTGATTTTCACGTGAGTGATTATGTAAATGGAGCCAAAATATTCTGGGGTGTGCCGATTGAAAGTCGGTATAAGGTTTCAAAGCACCCAGATGGCTGGCGTGACGAGGTCGTCACCACGCGTGTTCAGGTCCTCGAGGGTTATGAGCGGATATTAAAAGACACCGAAATTACGGTATATTCTTCTCCCGACGATGGGGCGTCTTGCGGGATACAACTTAATATGGGCGTACCTCAACTCATTATTGCGGGGAGCAATAATGGAATCGGTTCATGTACTTGTGCACCGCCGGAAGCCTATCTTCTTGATTACCTCATCGAAGGCAAAGATAGATATCTACCCGACTTAAATGACTGTTGGGATAGTGATAATGAAGCCCGACGTTTCAAACCAACAGAAAAATGCAAAGTCTGGGCGGACGCGCCGGAGCCTTTTTCAGGCCTTGGTCCAGAAGAAAGACGTATTTATAAAATCTTTAGATCCGAAGATTTTTACGTGCAGGATTAGGCCTTATTTCGCAAATATCAGATTAGGTTTGACACATGTTACATATGTAACATACATGTCTACCCATGTCACAACCAAGCAAAACCGAACTTATAATTCTCAAAGCTTTATGGGCGAAATCGCCATTATCTGCGCGTGAGATACAAGATGAAATAGAGCCATTTTTAGCGTGGTCCTTTTCTACAACCCGGACGACGCTCTCCCGTATGGTTGATAAATCTCTTCTTGAGCTTGGCCGTCAACACGGTGTGCGCGTCTATAGCCCTGCCGAGAGCAAAGCCCGCACATTGTCCGGCGTTATGCGGGAGTTTTTTGATACGGTCTTGGAGATTAAGGGGCCGCTTCCCACAGCCGCCTTTCATGACAGCGGAATGTTGTCCGAAGAAGAATGGGCTGAATTAGAATCCTATCTCAATGAAGAGCGCGACGATGATTAAGGCGCTCATTCTCACTCATCTCTGGAGTTTGTTTATCGCATCGGGCGCTTGGGCGTTACAGCGTGATGGAAAGCAGCGATTAGGTACATATTTTCCAACACCAAAAACCTGGCTTGGCCTGATAGGGCTTTGCTTTCTTCCTGGTGCCATCTCCTTGCTTCCCGTGACAATGCCGATGAGATTACCCGCAATCGAAATATTTGATGTCGTCGCCCCGCCATCAGGCGTTGAGCCAAGTGATAAGGCTTGGTCAATCAACTATCTGGCGCTTTACTTTGTTTTGGGCTTCCTGCTGGCATCTCGCACCCTCTTCCGATGGGCGCGCCTACAGTTTATTTCCGTAAACCCCACAGGTGAGCCGGATGTTTTCACAACGTCTTCAAACCTCCCACCAATGACACGGTTTTGGCCGCGCAGGGCGGTTATTATACCCGAGGGGTTACAGAACCAAGCCGCATTGATCCGGCATGAACGCGCCCATTTGCGACATCATGATGCGGAAATTACGCTTTGCCTCTTGATCGTGCGGGACTTGCTTTTGCGTAATATTGGGCTGTCTTACCTTGTGCGCCAATGGCGGCTCGCAATCGAAGTACGTGCCGATCATGCGGCAACCGAAATGCTCTCTATTTCTGAACGAAAAGACTATGCAGCCCTCTTGCTGAATGGTCTGCGGTCTGTTGGGGATCATGCGGGCGGACGGACACTGCCATGTCCAACCGCCCATCTCACCTCAACTCGCCTAAGGAGCGTTAAAATGAGACTAACTGAAATTATGGACAATAAATCAAAACCCCGCAAGCGCCGTTGGAGCGGGGCAATGCTCGTCGGCGCTATTGGTGCGGGTACGCTCGGTATTTTGAGTGCCCCTGCGATAGCCGATGAGACTAAAATGAATTTCACAATCCCTCATTCAGAAATTACTTATGTGGTCCGTGTACCGCCTAAGATGCCAGAAAGTTGCCCGGGTTTGGATGCAACTGACATTAAGATTGTTGGCAAAAACATGTGGGTTGACGATGGCCCGAAGCTCCAACACGTCATGACTGTCGGAAAGGTTATCTTGAGATATGATGCGCGTGCGGATGGTGGCCTTGAGAATATCCGCGTTGTTAAATCAAACCACCCTTGCTTCGAACCAAATGCGAAAGAGGCCGTCGCGCAATGGATAGCTAAACCTCAAGACAAAGCCGTGAAGAATATCGAGGTCATGATAAACTTCATGGTGATCGGCGAAACCCATGAAGAGCTTGAGCCGACGTTGAACCGTCTTCTTAAATAACTCAAAAATTTCGTTCGCGACCCAAATAAAACTTACGCCGGCCGCGTAAAAAAAACACGCAACAATGATCATGACACGGAGCGTTATGTGTGGGTAGATGTAAAGCCTACCCAACACTTTCTTAAAGGGGTCTCAAATTGCGCTAAACAAATTGCGCTAAATGTCTGCTCCTCCCCCAATGCCGGGCTTTAGCCTACGCTAAAGCCCGATTGATAAGAGCAAACTTCAGTTGCCTCAAATTAGTTGAGACTAGCCTGCAGTTTTTGGAGTTTGAAACCAAGCAATTGGTTCGGAAACACCATCGACAGATGAAATCAATTTTTCCATCAAAGTCGTCAAATTTGATTTAATTGAGCCTTCATTGGCGAGTTGTAGGCGTTTCACCGCTACAAATGAATCGCTAAAGGCTGCGGTATATTTCTCAGAAATGACCTCGTCAAAAACAACAGCTCCCGTGTCGATATTTGTGAGTGTATATTTTACATCGGATGTAACAGACATGCTTGTGCCCGCAAATGGCTGCTTGAGTTTCACAAGTTCGGCATCAAGACGATAATCCCCTTCATCCGAAGATAGCATGGCATGGGCTGCGAAAGTCTGTTCCAAGGCTTCAGCAAAGCTCTCACTGGATACTTGTGACGTCCATAGAGGATTTGTTTCCTTACCACCGCCAACGTCACCAAGACTTACGGCTTCAAATAGCTTTGATTGTGGTGTAAGAATAGATTGCTCACTAACCGCAGGCACCATAGCGCCAGATTGCGACGCCGTTGCGCACCCCGTGAGTAAAACCGCTGCCATCCCTATAATAATATAATGTTTCATAACTTCCCTTTTTCCCTTCGTTATTAAACTGTGTGTTTCTGATTATAGCAAAACTTAACTTTAGTTGACTCCCCTATAATCAATGTTAAATTGATTACTGGGGGAAATATGAAAACACAACTCAAAAAATTTATGGGCATTTTAGTCGGGATCGGACTTACCGCTTGCGGTGGACGTGTTGCGAATTTGACGCCCGCGACAACAGCGCTAGACAGCAAGCTAACGTGTTCTCACCTTTTTGGTGAATATGAAAACAATAATAAACGCTTAGTGGAATTGACAGGGGAGCGTCGAGATAAGGCTCTATATAATGCTGGGGTATTCTTAGTCGTTAACCCTTTATTTATAAATTTGTCTAGTTCGGAGAAAGAAGAAGCTGAGTCTATTTATTTGCGACAAAAAAATCTTGAAGGATTGTTGCAAGCAAAAACGTGTCCGCAATTTGATGTTATTGAAGCGGCGAAAGTGGCGGCTGAAAGTGAAGCAACCCCAAAATAAGGTCTCTCACCTTTCGTTCGGGAATTGACCTCCTTATCCGTTTATAGATTGGACCTCATTCTGGACGCGTTGCGATGAAACCTGCGACGGGGATAAGAATTAGACATTGTATTCCTAAAACATAAATAGGCACGCCAAACGCCCAGCTAAGCCCAATGATGATCGTCATAGAGATGAGGGCCATCACCTTGGCAGGTCGGCGGATACGACCATGGTCCTGCCAATCCTTTATCAACGGCCCAAAGACCTTATTGGATAATAGCCAGTTATGAAGACGCTCAGACGAGCGGGCAAAGGCATAGGCGGCAATGATCAAAAATATAGTTGTTGGCAAAAGCGGCAAGAAAATCCCGATCGCGCCTAGCGCCACACAGACCAGGCCTAAGCCAAGCCAAAAGGCGCGGGTTAGCGGATTTGTCGAGGGTTGACGCATTGTCTCGGATCAATCTTTCACATGAAACCCGATGACGGATACGCCACTGGATTAAAGGAGATCGCGTAAAGTGAATTTAAAGCGCTGTCCAATCAAGGAAGCTTGAACATGGCGCGTCATGTTCTGAACCCAGACTCACTTAAATTGGGAAAAGAACTTCCAGCCTTCCTCTGATGCATCGATATCACGTGATGTCTCACCAACCCGCCTGACAGGCAAATATTGACGACCGGAGGGCCATGTATGTCCGCCATTATTGACGCGGTATAATTTAACCGGAGCGCCGGAACAGTCCGACCACTCAAATATATTGACCGAGGTCTTGTCGCCGGGCTTGTCGATGAAGCTTGTGGTTGGCGCGGTATCGCGGCACCCATTGCGCGCGCGCCACAGCTCTATGGTTTTGTCTGTTGAGAGAACCAAGCCTCGTTTCTTGCGAAATACGGTTATGTCCCCGCCCTCATAGGGGACGAGCGGGTCATTCGTGCCGTTCATGATGGCGATGCCAATGGGCGGCCCTGATCGACAATCCTCTTCCATGACATGGCGAACGGACATGGTCACAGCCATTATGGCGCGTATCCGCACGGGTCGATTACAGGCGAGGAGAAAAGACGCTTGCCCGCCTCTGGAGATACCTTGGGCAAAAATACGGTTTTTATCTATGTTTTTCTTAGAGGCGATATCATCCAGGACATAGTCAAAATAAGCCAGATCATCGACGCGATTTTCAAGACCCTCAGAGATCACGCCTTTCCCAAGGTCCCAAAGCTTATCAACGGCATTTGGATAGGCGATATAAAATCCGTATTGATCAGCTAGGCTTTGCCATTTGCCATTATCTAACTTGATTATACTGCGGTCTGTGCCACCGCCGCCATGAATGACAAGGATTAGCGGTCGGGGCCCGTCGAGATTGCGCGCATTTTGTGGCGTGTATAATTTATAACGCCGATCATAATCTTCTAATTCAAATTTATGCGTTTTAAAATATCCCGGTGCCAAAGGGTTATATTGAGGTTTAGATTGAGGCTGAGATTGAGTTTTAAATTGAGAGAGCGCCTGCGGTGCCACGCTCATCATACCAAGACTACATAAAGCTGAAATCCAAATTTGCGCCGGTAACGTCATAATCGTCTCCTTTGATTTTTATGACGGTAGCATAGCAAAGATGCATGGCTGATGATTCTCTCATTTATGTAATATTCATGGGATCATTTTTTTCTGTTAATTTTCATAAAAACTGTTACCGCTTGGATAGGACATTGAATAAAAAGGGTACCTCATGACGATATCGTTTCGGATCGCAGCACTGACAAGTGCATTATTTTTCACTGCATGTTCTGGCGCAGGCAGCGCGACAAAAAGCGAATTGCCCGCTCAGCCGCCAATGTGGGTGGTTAGCGACGCGGATTCTGAGATTACGCTATATCCTACACTTCATATTCTGCCAGACGGCGTCGAGTGGAAATCCGAAGAGATGCAAAAGCGATTGGCGGATGCCGAAGAAGTTTGGTTTGAAATTAAACCCGGATCGCAATCGGATCCCAATATACAAATGACTGTGGTCAAGCTTGGATTCGACCCAACATCATCACTTTTGTCCAAATTAAATGAAGACGAAATTGCCAAGCTCGAAAGCGCCATTGCGCCGCTTGGGATGACAGCTCAAGCCGTCGACCCTATGAAGCCATGGATGGCGTCGACCCTCGTTGGTGTCGGGGCGTTGATGGATAAAGGGTTCAGTCCCGATGCGGGAGTAGAAGCTCAATTAGAACCTATGGTTGCGGGCAAGAAAATACGGGCCCTCGAGACAGCGGAGGGCCAAGTGGAAATGTTGGCGTCTATGCCTGAGGAGGTCCAGCTAGAAATGCTCCGCCAATCCCTTGCGGATTTGGATGATACTGTCGAGCTCTTAAATGAAATGGTTCAGGACTGGGCGGTCGGAAATGTTGAAGATCTTGAAGACGATCTGATTGATGAGATGAAGGCTGAATACCCTGCCGTTTATGATATCATTTTTACAAACCGGAATGAAAATTGGGCCGATCAAATTGAAAAAGAAATGCAGGGCTCTGGAACGGATTTCATCGCCGTTGGGGCCGGTCACCTTGTTGGAGATGACAGTGTTCAAGCCATTTTGAAAGCGCGTGGATATACCGTCAAACGCCTATAGGGTTGATAAAAGGACAGGGTCTCATTGGGTCTTTCGGACAAGAGGAGCACTTTATGCGTTCAGATGGCTTTGTCCAAACCCTCTTGGCGGCTTATGGCGCGCTCCCCGCGCCATCTGAGATGGGGCAGTTGATCGAGGACGGCAAGGCCGCCGAGATAAGAGGTTACTTTACCCCGGTTGAAGATGAGCGTTTGCGCGAGGTCTATGCGCGTTACCTCGCCATTCGCGTTTCTCTTTGGGATATTGTTCAGGCCTTAAGGCCAGGTGCAAAACGTGTTCAAGCTTCAATCGAAACGGCACAAGATCAAGATTTGCATGATTTCTCGATCGCGTTTTGCGCCGCCGAGATCATTGTCGGTACGGGTGAATATCTTATCGATCTTGCCAGAGACCGCGATATTATCTGGAAAAAACTAGATGAGGCGGATTTGCGGTTTGGCTTGAAGCGCAAGCAATTTACGCGTCTTTATCGACAGTTGACATCCGCCATAAAAATGCACGGATTTTACCGCGCCAGGCTATTTTATGATCAACATAAAGCGCGCATATTAGAGGCTGCGCCGTCTGAGATATTTAGCATATTAGAGACCTTGAATTTGCCAACGGCGTCGCGCGGGGATCACCTGCGTCGCTATCGTCGGTTCCTGCGGCACTCGCTCAAACGTCGGCGCAAATCGGCAGAGCGCAATATTGTCTTTACGGTTTTTGAGATGATGGGATCTGAAATTGCTGAGCTTAAAATCCCATTGGTCAAACCACCCAAGGCCCCTAAACGCGTCACGCAAAATATACGCGATGAAATTCGCTCCAAGCTCAAACCCGGTGATGTCTTTGTCACGCGTCATGATGATGCGGTAAGCAATCTTTTCTTGCCAGGTTTCTGGCCGCACGCCGCGTTTTGGCTGGGGGCTGATGATCATGATATTTTAGAAGCTAAAAAAGATGGGGTTTTATTTCGGCCCTTAAATGAAACGCTCGAGGTCGATGCTTTTCTTGTCTTGCGCCCAAAGCTCTCAGAGGCGGACATGTCTTCGGCCATCCAGCGTGCCAGGTCGCATGCAGGCAAACTCTATGATTTTATTTTCGATTTTAGCACGTCTGATCGCATGGTCTGTACTGAGGTGGCTTACCGCTCTTATCACGGTATTGGTGTATTTGATTTTACCCTTGAAGAGCTGGCGGGACGATTTTGCTTGTCGGCCGAAAGCCTGATCAATCAAGCTGTGAGCCAAAATTGGATGGAGGTTGTCGCCATTTATGGTGTCGAAGGTGATGAGCTCATATTTGGCGAGGCGGCGAAAACAGTTTTACGCTCCTCTTTTGAGGCCCAGTTTTAGGACATTGATAAAGGGGGTTTATCCTGATTAAGAGGACAGGCCCGTAAAACCGAAAATACAATCATGATCATTGGCGAAAATTTTATATTTAATCATACGCCTAAATGTGGTGGCATGTCCGTCACACGCTGGATCCTGAATAATGTGGATGGGCCGCTCATTGTGGTGGTGCCTGAAAATGCCTTCGAACATACGCGTCAAATGGCGCGTTTTGATGATGTCTTGCCGCGGCTCACATTTATAAAAGGCAAGCGTCATGAGACGCTCCTCGAAACCAGGACAACATTAGACGCTTTGGGGCGCCCGCTACCGGATTTCGTCATCTCTATTATTCGGGATCCTTATGCGCTTTTGCGATCCTATTTTTATTATTTGCAACAGCCTCATATTGTAAAACGCCATGCGGGAAAATTCCCACGGCAAAGGGCGGCTATCGAATCCGGCTTTGAAGGGTTTTGTTGGGCCTGCAAGTTTTTTGGCTATGACGAAGATGAAATGGTTGACTTTTTCCAAGCGCCTTCAGCGTTTGAAACCGTTGATCTTGTGCCCTTGCAATATATTTCAGACTATCTGACGTCTCGTTTTTCGTCTCATCAAAATTTTGGCCGTGCGCCCCTTGAAACGCGTAATCGGAGTAAGAAACTAGAGATTGACCCATCGGAAGCGGCAAAAGTCCGGGATGTCGTTTATAATCGATTTCATCGTGTTTCAGCGCTTTATCAAGAGGCCCTGTTACAATTTGAGGCTAAGCAATCGGGCTAATTAGCCTAATAATGTCGCCCCCGTGAAAAGGCATAGCACAGTTCATGTAGATTTATAGGGATGGCTGTTGCAGCTTAGAGCGCACGCAGATAGAAGATGAAGCCTGTTTAGCTAACTGAAATTGTGCTGATTATGAACATGTTCGAGACCTTATATCTTCATGTGGGTATAGAGAAAACAGGAACAACATCTATTCAAAAGTCTCTGGATCAGAACCGGGAGGCTTTATTGGAGCTTGGATATTACTATCCGAAGCAGTTTTCTGTGGGGCTTAATTCCAACCTCGCGGCTATGTTTTTAAATGACGCGATGTCGCGGACAAATATGAAATTGATCATTGATAAAAATGGTGGGACACAAGAGGCACATTTTAATGAAATGAACAAATCTCTAACAAAAGAGATCAAGCCTATAGATGTTCCAAATCTCGTCTTATCCAGTGAGTTTCTGGCCGCTGGAACCGATATAAATCGCATCAAAGCCTGGTGTAAGACCCTGGCGCGCGAGGTAAAAATAATCATTTACTTAAGGGAACAATGTTCACTCCTTGTCAGTCATCAGTCAACCAATCTCAAAGGTGGCGGGACTCCGGTCAAGATCAAGTCGATTAAAAAACGCCAGGACCTGTCGATGATATACAATGTCAAAGGCATGGTTTCGCGCTGGGAGAAAGCCTTTTCGGGACAATTGGATGTTCGAATATTTCATAGAGATCGATTGATTGACGGTGACTCTGTTCAGGATTTTTATCACGCTATTAATATTAAGGATTGGAAACCAAACATTGAAACCGACCAATCAAATATTTCTTTAAGCCTGGTTGGGTCGGCTTTCTTGAAGAAAATGAATGATGTTATCTCTCTTGCAAAAGACGGAGAACTCAATCCGGTGCGGTCTCGAATAATTGAAGATATTGGTGTCCAGGACAGCGAAGAGGATTATGGCCGGCGACGATTAACGGAAGAAGAACGTGAAATTGTAAGCTCGCTTTTTATAGACTCTAATGAGGTGATAAGAAGTCGATATTTTCCTGATCAGTCTAAATTATTTCCTGAATATAAGACGGGAAAGCCAAAAGTTGTATCCGTTGACGATATTCTGGATTACGCGATTAAACTAATCGACAAAGCCTATTCCAACCAACTCAAAACAACAAAAGATATGCAGAGTTTGCGGATTGAGCATAAACGCGCCCAAGAAGACATGCTATCTAAAATCGATCTTGCCAAAGCCGAACGGAATGAGCTTTTAGAGCGATTAAACCAACAAGAAGAAAAGCGTGTTAGCCATATCAAGGCTTTAAAAACCCAGGTTAAAAATTTGCAAAAAGACCGTAACGCAGGACCTTTTATTGCGTCGGCCGACGTCCAGGGCAAATTGGATGAATTGAAGTTCGAACGTACATCGCTTTTGGAAAGACTAAATGCGCAAAAGGAAACAACCGGAAATCATATAAGCGCCCTAAAGGCGCAGGTTGAAAAATTGCAGGCGGACCGCGATGATGCGCGCATAAAGTATCGTGATCTGTCGGAAAAATCCGATGCGGATTTAAGAAGCGCCATGACCACATTCAATACAAAGTTTGACGCGATGCGAGATGAGCGGGATGCGATTATCGAGAAATTTAATCGACGCAGAGAGAAAGGTCAGGCTCGCCGTCAGGAATTTACGGAGAAGATGCAAAAACTATCGGATGATCTAGATCTGGCTCGAGCGAAGCTTAAGGCACAGTCCGAAACGTCTAAACAAGATAAAAAAGAAGCTGTGTCGACATTTAACACTAAAATGGACGCTCTCAGGAAAGAACGCGATACTGCCTTAAAACAAGCAAAGTCGGCTGGGAAAAAATATGCTAAGCAATTTAAAGGTCTTTCGGCACAAATTCTCGCCTTGACGACGTCGCGCGATGAGTCACAAAATTTTGCAAAGGATAAGGACAAAAAAATCAAGACGCTAACGCAAGCTCGCGACGAAGCACTGAGTGTTGCAAAGAATAAAGATAAGACGATCAAGACCTTAACCAAGGCTCGCGATGAAGCACGGAGCGTTACAAAAGATAAAGATAAGACGATCAAGACCTTAACCAAGGCACGCGATGAAGCGCGGAGCGTTACAAGAGATAAAGATAAGACGATCACGACTTTGACTAAGGCACGCGACGAAGCACGGAGCGTTACAAAAGATAAAGATAAGACGATCACGACTTTAACCAAGGCACGCGATGAAGCACGGAGTGTTGCAAAAGATAAAGATAAGACGATCAAGACCTTAACCAAGGCTCGCGATGATGCACGCAAGGCCTTTGAAGCAAAGGAAAAGCAATCAAAAATACAATCTGGTCAAGTCTATTATTTTCGCGCAGAATTATTACGGCTAAAAGATAATTTGACCGAGGCGCGTAAGATGTATGAACAAGCTGTTGAACAAGATCCAGGGAATGAAACCTATCAAAACCGTTTAGCCGAATTAGACAAATAGATTTGTGGCAATTGATTTTTCTTAGATTTTGAACTATTTCCAATCTATGATCAAATTTATTCTTGGATCTGGTGTCGGCCTATTAGCTTTGACACACTTTCAACCCAGCTATGCAAGTGACGCGTCGGGTGTTCCTATTGTCGATTTTATGGTCGAACAGTTGCAACAAAAATATCCGGATTTCAGGATTGTTAAAACGATTGAAGACTATCCCGAACGATATAACGCAAATATACCGATACAAATTACGACCACCCGATCTGATGGCCGGAAAGATATAAAGGCCCTGATTACGTTACATGATGGAACGACTGGGACCCCTGTTGAAAGTTGTTATGCACCTTGTGTCCTGCACAAGGCCTATGGCCAAAAGGCTTTTGCATCAGTCTATAAAGACGGGTATTTTAGCATACCCTTAGGCATAGATGATCGTGATGTGTTGCTTGCAGATTCGGAATATTGGAACGACAAATATGAAATCTCTTTGGGAGTGAATTATAAATTCGCACAATATCAGAGAGTCCTTTGTGCAAAGAAATTCAAAAATTTGCCTAAAGAAGACAAGGACACCTCTCCATGTTACCGCATACCCCCTATGATTCCACAGGTTGAATTTAGTGGGTTTTGCCGCGTGGCTTTTGATGTTTCAAAAGAGGGCTCGACGAAAAATTTTCGTATAAAAGAGTGTAGTGACCTCGTCTTTGAAATCCCTAGCCAGATGACGGTAGGCCTTTGGACATATCATCCTAAAATTGAGCGCGGTGTTGCCGTTGAGAGAACGGGTGTTGAATCTAAGCTTGTTTACCGCGTGACAGATTATGATGGTCACCCGCTTGATGAAAAGGGTGAGCGGGTTAGCGAAAGCCCGGAATAAGACGTGTCTGAATTCCCGGGTATAGACCTATTCGAAATTGCCTTAAATTATAGGGATCAGCTTATTCAACCTGACTGATTTTAATTGTTGAGAGCCTGAGTTGAGCCTTGCTTGTAGCCTCAGTTATATCAAACTTGATGTCCAACGTCTTGGATCCACCATATATTTTAGGGGAAATTACATATCCCTTATTAAGCCTACGTTTTGTAGGCACCATTTTGTCAATAATTGGGTGCCCGTTAATCGTCAGGCGTCGTTTAATTGTGTGGCCTTCATATATTTCAAATTGTACCAATAGGTCTGCGTTTTCGGGTGCAGGCTTATCAAGGTCAATCCTTAATTCGACCTTGCCGTCATCGGCAATGATGAAATTCGACGCTAGCTTATAGGCATTGATATCGACGAATGCGTTTTGAAAATCTGTATCGTCCTTAATATCCGTTCCAAAACTAATGACATCTCCCAATTTATAGGTGCCATTGCTGGGCGCGTTGAGGCTAGGGTTTAATTTTCCTAATGAGGACCAGGACGCATCTTCTTTGATATGCCCATCGATTTCAAAGACATCAAATTCGTTCAAATATTTAGAGTCCCACGTCGAAAAGCTATAATAATTAAACTTTCGGACTCTGGATTGATCAGGCTTTAACTCATCAATTGGTGTGCCTTCATAGGTGCCGCCGACATTTGCCAATTTGGCAATTGTAGGGGCGACGTCAATACCTGAGACAGGCTTAGAAGAGCGCTGCAGAGGAAACGACTCACCAGCTCGCTTTATCAGTAAAATTGACTTGGCTGCGGATCT
>CAYRMO010000062.1:0-16157 GCA_964425355.1 uncultured Algimonas sp.
AATCCGCAAGTCACGACGAAACTTAAATCGGAGACTGAATCCGCAAATTTATCTGTCGTTGCTGTGACCAATGCAGCTTACCTACAGCGCGCTGTTATCTCTTTCATTCCAGATGACACTCAAGAAGCGCATTATATCTTCTGTATGGGATCCGGCGAAAATAATAGCCACATGAATGTGCGGCTCCATGATTATTCCACTGATAGTGGAGATTTTTATA
This sequence comes from uncultured Algimonas sp., assembly GCA_964425355.1. Lineage (GTDB taxonomy): Bacteria > Pseudomonadota > Alphaproteobacteria > Caulobacterales > Maricaulaceae > Litorimonas. The sequence goes on from CAYRMO010000062.1 coordinate 221, forward strand.
AAATTGGAGTTGATCAGCTAATGCATATCGCGGTTAAGCTTGATTACAATCCGAATTTAAGCTGGGCGGATGTTAAAGCCAAGCTCGAAAAATTGGAACAAGGGGGCAAGGAAGCGGAGGTCGCTGCCTACGAGCTTCATCAGGATTGGATAGCTTATGATGCCGATAAAACCCATATCGAGCAAACGCGTGTCGAAGGCGGCATGTCCGTAACGATAACGTCTGAAGACTCATCTGATGGCGATTTTAATGATGTGGTCGTCAAGATTACCCTGAGTTCGGTTTTCAACCCGCCCAACTCTTAAAAGCGGCTTACCTTATCTGGAAATGGATGTGATCATCATGTCGGGTAGCCTTGAAAACGTGTCACGTTGCCGAGACTCCTAATCTTTGTGTTAAATCAAAAAGTCGCAGCTTCCCACATCATTGTAAGCTGCTCTAAGAGTTTGACCCGATCATAGCCGCGATACCAATCAAAGGTATCTCGACGCACTTCCGCCTCGTCATGATAAAATTGTTCCCCATATTGGCCATTTTCATCGAGCGTAAAAATAAAAGGAACACCGCCGTAAAAATGATCTTCAGCGCCTGTCTTAGCCAATACCGCATCTCCATCAGAATATTTATACTCAATATGCGCGACCACAAAATTATCGCTAACAAATTTTTTCAAATCATAAGCCTCTTGAGACACATCTCGATCCAGTCTTTCATACATGGTATGGGTATATCGCTCCTGGTCACTGGGGTCGCCATAACGATGGGTAAATTTTTCAATATCGCCTTTGATATAAGATTCGAAGACATGGCACCAAATGCACCATTCCGCGCCATATGACACCAAAACAATCTTGTTTTCCGACTTTGCTTTTTTCATTGCGCTTTCGATGAGCCCTAACTGATCTCCACATTCATCATATATCTTGGCTTTTCCGTCCCGACAGGACGGGTCAATGCGTTCCGGAAAAGACGCTATTTCAATCGCTTGAATCGCGCGGGTTGATACCGCATTTTCGGGTCTCGGCTCTGCGCAAGACGCCAAAACCATCGTTCCGCCAAGGAGCAATAAAAAAGCACGCGTTTGATAATACATATCTACCCCTTTCGTTTAATCACACTTGCTAGACTGTCATAGTATAGACACGTGCGATAGTATATTTTGAAAACAACTTCCCCTGGAAATGACTTGCGAGCCCGTTCCCGAGCGCACAGACTTAAATTTGCTCTGAATAAAATACAAATTCGTACTTTCTACCCCATCGCTCGATCAATCACATCGATTTGACGTTGATATTTCGCCGCCATGAGGAAGGTCCAGAGAATAAAAGAGCCGAAAAACGCCACCGTAAAAAGAGACATAAACAGAATTATCAATCGGCCATCCGAAATTTCAAAAAGGGTGACGCCTTCTTCAACCCATCTAAAACTGAGTACAAAAAGCACAAAGGGCATAAAGGGGAGAATATACCAGCGCCACGCCGTCGCATGCCCGTCTCTTTGGCGTCGCAATTCATTGCGCAAATATGATAAAGTCGAGTCACCGGAGGCATAGTCTTTTTTGAAGCGCGTATATTTATTGAAATTAAAAAACGCAATAATGGCGCCAAGAATAATCAATACTGACGCAATCCAGTTTAAAAGATCACCATTCGTCACAAGCACATATGCGACTATCACCAGCAAGCCTGCATATCCTAAATATTCTCTGAGGTCCCTGCGTTTTAGAGATTTTTGTAAGCTTGTCGCGCGATGTTCCAACTCGGATGGCTTGAACGCCTCCACCTCAGTTGGCAGGTTTTGCCACAAAGTCTTGAGCGCGAATTGATCTTTTGTCATGACCGTCTCCTTTTTGATAAAGTTTTGCTAATTTGGTTTTTATGCGGTGTATTTTCGTCGCGACAGCGCTAGGCGAAAGCCCCGTGATCTCGGCAATGTCTTTGGCGTCTAAATCTTCCAGATAAAGTGTAATGACTTGTCGATCTCCCGGCTTCAGCCTCTGGATCAACCCCATAAGGATTTCCAATTGATCAATCTGCTCAAAGTCTAGGGCATAATCCTTGTCGTCGGGAAGCCTTGATAAATCATCTGTTTCGATAAGGTCCACACGCCGCATCGCTTTGACGACATGGCTAGCGCCAACATTATGGGCAATGCGATAAACCCAGGTTCGAAGGCTGCACCGACCATCAAAGCCTTTAAAACTCCGCCAGAGCTCAAAATGTATATCCTGGAGCAAGTCTTTGCGTTTTTCTGCGTCTTTCTCATACACATAAGCCAGGCGCCCCAAAGCATCGCCAAATTCAAGCGCAGCTTGCCCATATTGCTCATTTTGATTATTCGGGTCTTGTGACACGTTTCATCCTGAAATGACTTAGTTCAGAATAGATAGTCACTCACGATTGGGATTTCTTACAATTTTCTGAAAATCAATTTCACATTGGTCCATACTTCTATCGAATGTGGTCCTTAGTGGGGTTAGACAGGGGAACATCACGATGATATGTGTAAATCAGATTATGGGAGAGGTTCTGTGTTATTCAGACGAGTTAAAAACCACGTCACTGAAGAAAATTGGTTTGCAGTTTTCATCGACTTTATGATTGTTGTGCTTGGCGTAATAATTGGCTTCCAAATCACGAATTGGAATGAAAACCGATCCAACGCCCAAATATATGATCTCGCCATTGAACGCTACAAAGCTGAAGCACGTAAAAACATAGACTTCTTAAACAGTTCAGAAGAGAATTTTCTTCCTTTCTTCGCAACTGTCCCCGAAGCCATAGATATTTTACTTAAATGTGAAGATACTCCAGAAAATTTGAAGAAAGTTGAATTAGGAATTAACGCGGCCAGAGGATCATGGGGCATCAAAGTTCAAACAGATGCATTGCATGAACTTAGAACTAATCCCATTCTTCTCGCCCAACAATCTCCAGAAATAAGAGAGACGCTCAGCACCCTTTCGTCCAAATTAGAGATATTACAGGTTGAAGCGAAATATATTGAATTTGCTCCGCTTGACTATCCGGTTGAATTCAATCCGATATTAAAATTGGGTGAAACACAATCTACAAGAAATATAAATTATAATGGGTTGGATTTTACACGAAAAACGAGGCCGATAAAGTTGGATGTCCCATTGTCTGAGGCCTGTCAGAATGATCAACTCCTCAAATCTCTCTATATCTGGGAAAAATGGCAACGCGTCATTCCAGTCGTCATATCAAATATGCGAAGCGAGCTCGAACAAAGTCTTGAAAATTTGGCAGAATAGATTTGAAAGACAAAACAGCTATTACCGCCCAAGAATATCATTCTTGATCAGCGCTCCATTTTTCATGACGAAATCAACGGTTTCCAGCTCTTGGATATTCTCAAGCGGATTGCCCTCAACAGCGATAATATCTGCAAACTTACCAATTTCGACCTGCCCGATCTGATCTGAGCGTCCAAAGAGTTCGGCATTACCAATGGTTGAAGCTTGTATCGCCTGAAGCGGTGTCATGCCCCATTCTACCATGATGGCAAATTGCTTGCCATTTTGACCATGTGGGTAAACGCCTGCATCGGTTCCATAAGCAATTTTAGCCCCTGCCTCGACGGCAGCCTGAAAACGCTCTCTTTGCCGACGACCGACGACCCGTTCTTTTGCGAGGCTTTCTTCTAATATGCCTGCAGCTTCACCTTCTGAGAGGATATAATCCGTGACATAAACATCCATGGACAAATAAGCCCCAGTCTCAATGGCTTTTTGTATGCCACGGTCCGAGATAATACTGGCATGTTCGACACTATCCACCCCAGCCTCTAGGGCTGTATCAATGCCCATTGTCCCATGGGCATGGACCGCCACCTTTAGGCCCAATAATTTAGCCTCATCCACAATGGCTTTCATTTCCTCGAATGAGAATTGCTGCGCGCCGATTTGAGTGCCCTTAGATAGAACACCGCCCGTGCCGCAAAATTTAATGACCTCGGCGCCGTATTTTTTATTCTCGCGGACTTTCGCGCGAACAGCCCAAGGCCCATCAGCGACACCTCCGCTTTTGCTCTTATATTCATAAGGCAAAAGATTGCTGTCACAATGCCCGCCCGTAATCCCGATAGAGCGCCCCGCGCCGATAATACGAGGCCCGATGATATCACCGTCTTCAATCGCATTTTTCAAATCGATATCGGTAAAGCCTGGCGCGCCCAAATTTCGAACGGTCGTAAATCCAGCCATCAATGTCTTCTCTGCATTGACAACACCTGTAATGGCTGCACGTGGCGTTGAGACCGTCAATCGCCGATAGCCATGCAAGTCCGCACGGCTAGTTAAATGGACGTGACTATCTGACAGGCCCGGTAAAAGCGTCGCACCATAGAGGTCAATATGACGGGCTGACGGCTCATGGGAAACGGATCCAGTTTCGCCAATATCTGCGATCAAATTACCATCGATCAGAACATCATGGCTTTCATGGATTACACCCGTTTCAACGTCCAGAATATTGACATTCGTCAAAACAGTTTGCTGGGCATAAGCGGTTTGGCTCATGCCCAATAGAGTGAATGCCCCTAATAATATGAATATCAAGAGCGTTGATTTAACAGTCTTCATCATGGAATAGTCTCAATCGTCCTCACAGGTGAATTCTGCTATCACGCAGACCCATAAATCTCAATTCAACTCGCCTGACATGCGAATGTCTGGCCCCGTAAAGGATATTAGGCAGACAGGGCCTTAAACCATAAGGGTCGCCGTGGGAGATATATGCGTCTCACTTCTTCCCGTCCCTTAAGGTCAATCATGCTAATCGAGTTCTCACCTGTATTGGTTACCATCGCAAATTTTCGGTCCTTGCTGAAGGTCATGTCTCGCTCGAAAAAACTCACCTTAGCCGGGCCCGCCGCAACGGTGCCTTTGAAGCTATTTTCAGCTAGATCAAAAATCGCAATATCGTCATGACCTCGGATACTTGCCAGGCCCCATTTCCCATCGGGTGACACTTGCAAGAAGCTTGGCCGAATATCAGAATTGCCCGTAGAAATTTGCTCAAGCTTACCCTGTTTCATATCGATCACAGAGAGATAGTCCTGATAGACATCACCCTCATCATTGTCCCAATTCCAGGCGACATCATGCGCATAGCGACCGCCTTGAGGCGTCCAGCAAAACCAACATCTTTCACCAAGGTTAGGCGGTAAAATCACGCCCAGATGTTGCCCCATCGATTTCGCCGCAAGGCTGACCCGGTGCACGCCGTCTCGAGCCCAGACAAAAGCTTCCCCGCGTTCGTAATTCACGGTTACGCCATGCCCCCAGGGGCTAAGAGGCGTTTTAGATAAGATCGTATTTGTTTTGCGGTCCGTAATGAAAAGCTGTGACGGTCCAGACATTTGATCTGTCGCAATCAAAAGATTATCCATTATCGCCATATTTGAGTGTACACCCCCGCCAATATAACTCGATATTTTAAGGGTCTTTGTATCCAGAACATGTAAGCCTCCATCGCCGATGGAGTTAAACACAATCTCTGACATATCAGGACGGGGTTGCCAATGGAGCAAGCGACCACCCGGCAAGTCCTGATCCAGAAGAACCTCCCACGCCTTACTGACAGGGTCCACTTGAATAACGAGCAAAGACCCAACCCGTGTTTTCGGCTTGAAACCGTGAATGATAAATCGGTTTAAATGTTCAATTGGTGTAATCGCATGGCTCGCATCCAGACCTTCGAAAGACCGCACAATTTGAGACGTGTCTAAGTCGATCAAATCGAGGCGATCTTCGCCAAAAGCCATCGCCATGCCCCAAGTTTTTGGCGCGCTCTCGCCTAATATGGCTTGCCTTAAAGATAAGCCGGAAACATGATCTCTTTCGGGCTTACGCGCAAAGGCTGGTCTCGCAGAGCCAAATGCACTCAAGGCCACCCCGCCACCCAAGGCTTTCAAAACGCCTCGACGCCCCAAGGGTAGGTCTTGAATATATTGGCGATGAAATCTTGGCATATGTGACCTCTAAGCTGAAACATCAGCGTGGATCATATGGGTGGAATGATCAAATCACGCCTTGGTGACACAGACTTCAAGCCAAAATTTCACCAAGCGATTTTACGATCATCCTATCGGGCGTAAGACTTGGATTATCCGGCATATGCGCAGCAACGCGCCTTAACCAAGCTTTGATAGTCGGATGCTCGCCAATGCCGAGATTGGGCGTCAAACCAAACATTGGCCCCCAGATCATATTGGGATAGATAGCAAGATCCAACATAGTCGGCTCACTCATCCCACCTATATAGGGCCCCTCTCCAATATGATCGATCAATTCGGCTTGAATGCGCTTGGCCATGGCGATGGGCGGTTCGTCCAGATCCATATGTTGCGCCATATTTTGAATAAATGGCACTTTGCGAATGACAAATGGCCAAAGAAACCGAATATGAGGCGGGACAGGCGAGTTTGTATTCATAAGCTTGGCCAGTCTCCAGCCCCGGCGTAAGAAACTAAAATTCAGTTTTCCATCAATGGCCGGCCTAAAAATGCTAAATAGAAATGTCTGACTAATCCAGGCATCTATCTCTTCTATTTTTGCGCGGTGGGTATCTGGACATAGCGGTTTTTCAGGGAAAACCTCATCCAACCAATATCCATGTGCTGATGATTCCAGTTTCCAATTGTCTCCGATTTGCAAGACTGGAACTTGACGACCTTTTGTAAAGGCTATTGTCTTTTTGGGTTTGATGGGATCGACAGGAATATGGGTAAATTGCACCCCCTTATAATAAAGAAAACAGGTCGTCTTCCTAACGAATGGACTATTGGCATAGCCGTATAATTTTATCTCGCTCATGCGCCTCTATTGGGCGCGCACGCCATTAAAGCAAGGCAGGAACGGATAACGTTATAGAGAGTAAAAGTCATGCAAGGATAGGCGCTCCACCCTATACTCTCGACCTGAAAATTGATAATCATGCAAGACGATCCATTCTCAAAAACATCTGTTCGACATTCCAGAACATGTCGAATATTTTAACAACGCCTATATGTCTCCCCTCATGCATAAGGTGTCGGAGGCTATGCGGACCGGGATAGCTTTCAAGGCGCAACCCTGGACCTATAGTTCGGATCAGTTTTTTACCTATTGCGAGGCAGCACGCGGATTGGCGGGGCAAATATTTGGAGGTCCGTCAGAGAACATCGCGATCATTCCCTCTGTCAGTTACGGCATTCAACTCGCGGCGAATAACCTCCCCATGTCCAAAGGCCAGACAATCCTGACGCTTTTAGATCAATTTCCCTCAAATATCTATCCTTGGATGGAAAAGGCCCAGAGCAATGGCGGACATTTGCCCATTTTGGACCTTCCCTCAAATCATGATTGGACTCAGGTTTTATGCGACGCAATTGACGCGATGACAGCCATTGTCGCCATTCCTCAGTCCCGTTGGTCAAGAGACGATCCTGACGGCTCGTATAAACCTGAATATCATTAAAGGCGGTAAATTCGATCTTGATGTAGCAGGCTATTATAGCCGTCCCGATGTGTTTACTTTCAACGTTGATAACGCGCCGAAAAACCCGTAAAGTTTATATATAAAAAGAAAGAGAAGGTTATTATGCAAATTCAATCAATACCTATCAAATCTATAACATTTGGCAGTCTATTCAAACTTATATTTTTTGCTGGCTTTTTCTGTTGGTTCCTATTCGGGCTGATAGGAATAATACTATCTTTGATCGCCCCATCGGCACTTACTGTAAATGACCAGGCTGCCACAGGATTGGGAGACGGTATAAAGTTCTTTTTTATCTGCATCCTTCTCGGGAGTGTTTTAGCGGCATTCACGAGTGTATTGGGTGCGTTATGTCTCAAATTGGTGAGCAAAATAATCAACCTAGGCAATCTGAGTCATATAGACGAAGACGCGACATCTACTTTCAACTAGGTTAAGCACGGCTCTAAATTAAATTGATCAGTTGAAATTTTCAGAGTCAGTCATTCTTCTCAAGTAAATATGCATTCGAATAGGTGATAAGGAAGATTACCTAGCATATCTCAGACCGTTCAGACTATACTCGGATGCGTCGGATTGGTAATAAAAATTTATGATCCAATCTCAAAAACATCTCTTCGACATTCCAGAACATGTCGCCTATTTTAACAACGCCTATATGTCCCCCCTCATGCATAAAGTGTCAGAGGCAATGCGAACCGGAATAGCTTTCAAGGCGCAACCCTGGACTTATAGTTCGGATCAGTTTTTTACTTATGCCGAAGGCGCGCGGGATTTAGCAGGACAGGTTTTCGGCGGACCGTCCCAGAATATCGCGATTATTCCATCTGTTAGCTATGGCATTCAACTCGCTGCGAATAATTTACCTGTCTCAAAAGGACAGACCATAATCGCACTTCAAGATCAGTTTCCGTCCAATATTTATCCATGGATGGAGAAGGCTAAGCAAACAGGCGGAGACTTACGCTTGCTTGATATTCCGAATGATCAGGATTGGACCTGTCGGGTACTGGGGGCGATAGACAATGATACAGCCATTGTCGCCATTCCACATACACATTGGTCAAGCGGGGCCACGATTGATCTGGTTAAAGTTAGAGACGCTCTGGATAGTGTAGGCGGCGCCCTCGTTCTTGACCTAACGCAATCTTTGGGCGCGCAGCCCTTTGACGCCAGTCAAGTCAGACCCGACTTTGCGATATGTGCGACCTATAAATGGTTGATGGGGCCCTATTCGCTGGGCTTTGCCTATATTGATCCGCGCTGGCATGATGGACATCCCCTCGAGCATAATTGGATCAATCGTAAAGGCTCGGAAGACTTTGCTGGGCTAACCCAATACCGCGATGATTTTCAAAACGGGGCGCGACGATTTGATATGGGTGAGAAGTCTAATCCCGCGCAACTCCTTGGCGCGAGTGCGGCCTTTGAACAAATTCTGGACTGGGGCATTCAAAATATCTCGACCACGCTTGCCAAAAAGACAGACCGCATTGAAACGGCGCTTAAAGCTGTGGGGTTTACCGCCCCTGTGCGACACCTTCGCGCCGATCACTATCTCGGCCTGTCACACCCAACCGCGGATATGTCTGAGCTATTGTCATATCTAAAGGCGCAAGACATATTTATATCTGCGCGCGGACCAAATTTGCGGATTACGCCACATCTTTATTGTGATGACATGGATGAAACGCGACTCATCGAGACCATTTTAAAATTTATGTGAGTCGTAAAAAGGTTTTAAGCAGAAAGTTGCTTTAGCAATAAATCCGTGACGTCTTTACCCGTTTCGAGCGATTGAACTTCGGCGGGCAAGACTATCCTTACAACAGTTCCTTTTCCCAGTTTTGACGCGATCGAGATTTTGCCCTGATGCATTTCAACGAGTTTCTTTGCGACGGCCAATCCAAGCCCTGCCCCATCATAGGACGTTGTTGACGTATTATCGACCTTATAGAATGGCGTCATAAGGTTTTTCAAATCATCTTGAGCAATACCAATACCTGTATCTGTAATATCAATGACAACACCCGGAGCCGCATGATTTGCCTCGGCTGCATAGGCCTTAATTTTAATAAACCCACCCTTTTTATTATATGTCGTCGCATTGCAAAGCACGGTTTTTAGAACTCGGCTCAATCTGTCTTTATTAGCATTTAGTGTGAAATCTTTTTCGGGTTTAGACCAAATGATTGATACGTTTTTGTCGTTGCAATCCGCCTTAACATGCTCAAGTGACATATCTATCAAGCTAATTAGGGAAACCGGTTCAAACCTCTCACGTGCGTGTGACAGCTCAACATCGCCTGAAATCGTCAATATATTTTCGATCAGTTTCAATAGATCATACCCGCTATTAAGGGCATGCTGACTTATGTCGGCATATTCTTTATTTTCGATAGGCCCGAGCCTTTGCTTGGCGATGATTTCAGAAAATCCGATTATGGCATTGAGCGGCGTTCTAAATTCATGACTAATAGAGGCGAGAAACCGAGACTTGGCTTCACTTGATTTTTCAGCTTTTTCTTTCGCAGCTTGTAGTTCTGAGGTTCTATGTCTAACTTTGGACTCAAGCTCTTGATTTGCCACCCTCAAAGCCTCTTCCGCCATTTTTTGATGGGAAATATCTTTTAAAAAGCCAAGATATTCAGTCGAGTTATTACTGGTCGAAATCGGTTCAGCCTTTTCAAGAACATAGACGATGACGCCATTGGGTTTTTGAATTCTATATTCGATTTCATAGCCCTCATTGGACGCTCCATTCATACAATCCAGGACCGGTTGAAAGACATGTTTGTCTTCCTCGACAACATAGTCTTTAAGCCGATTTGGAAAGGCTTTGAATGTGTCTGTCGGCGAAACCCCCAAAAACTCAGCTAAATGTTCAGAACATGAAATCAGTGCATTTGTCTCAGCGTTCCACCGCCAACTACAGAGTTTTGCAAGTTTTTCAGCTTGCTGAAGCGTTTGTTCCGCGATGCTCTTATCTGTAACCTCAAAGGCAAAACACCCTAAACCAATCGTGGTGCCCGTCTCGTCTTTGACAGCAAAACGCTGCTCTTCATGCATCTCTAACGTCCCTGACGCGTCACACGGAATGACCCGTTCTAAATATTCGTCATGCATGACTTGCTGATCAAGTTTTTGGATGCGTTTAAATCGGTCTTCCTCAAACAACTCCCTTAAAGGGGTGTTTTCGAGGACAAACTTCTCTTTTTGCATCGTTCTCGCAAAATGCGGGTTCACATAGGTATAATTCGAATCCGCATTTTTGAACCAGAAATCAAAATTACTATTTTGATCAATCGCGCGAAACCAAGCCTCATAAAGCGCGACTCTCTCTCGCAAAATTGCGATTTCGTCCTGTTCTTCCATGGCAGATGACAACTTGTTGTCCAAGATATCCAATCCCTAAATAAACCCGATTCCCCACAGAGAGTTTCAAGATAAGACCAAATGGTTTAAAAAGCGTTCGAAACGACTTAAATTATCCATAAAAAACAGGTCGTTAAATCTATCTGAAGCCTAATCCTGCCAAAAGCCAAATTGATTGCCGCCATGAAATAGAATTGAAAATCGACCTTGGCCGGGGATTTCCAGAACGGGATGGGCAAGTTCAGCCCCAGCCTCAATCGCTTTTTGCGTCGCCTGTTCGATATCATCTGTGGCGTAATATGGGCGGGTGACAGGAGCTTCCGCGTCATGCATTGGGGCTCTCACACCAATCTGACCGCCTGCCGCCATCAGCGCAACCCGCGCTTCGCCCAATTCGGCAATGGGGGCCGAAAAAGACATGCCTAATGCGGCTTCAAATATCGCAACTTGTCCAGAAACATCATTTGACACAATTTCAAGATATCTTATTTTTGTATGATCAACCATTCGGTAAAATTATCCGGCCTTTGACAAATTTGCAATCTATATCACAAATATAGCAAAATATCTCAGGTCGTGCCAGCTATAGCAAAGCTCAAACGGCTTCAAATTGCCCGTCTCTCAAATAGGTTAAAACAGCCTTGGCCACAGATTTCGAAAACAACATCATTGTGTGACTTTCATCTATTACGCAATGATCGGTTACCTCATGGGACATGGTTTCTTCTAATCTCACCACACCGTCTGAAAACTCCGCAAAATCATCATCTTTAAGGCCCAATATGACATTGCCGATGCCAACGCCTCTTTTGCCCGCAACCATTGCCAAAGGCCTGCCCTGTGGCCAATTGGGCGCACCGCCCAATAGGGCATTTTCGACGGCGCGCCCTAAAACTAAACGCGATGCATCATTTTCATTAAGCGTTTTAGCGATTTCACTTCCATTTATCGGTGTCGCGAGCATAATCACCTTATCAATGGCCGGTTGCGAGTAATGATGCATGAAATGTTTCAGTACAAGCCCGCCAAGACTATGTCCGACCAAGTGAATTTGGTCCGCGTCGATATCTTCTATGAAGTCATTTAGCTTTGCGGCATTTTCCTCAGGCGAGCGTGTCACGGAGCGATAATCAAAATAATGGACTTTATATCCGTGCTTTCTAACGCGCGAAGCCAGTTGAACGAATGAAGCACGTGAACTCCAAATCCCGTGGATAAAGATGATGTGTTCTGAACTCAATTCTGATCGTCCTCAAATATAGGGTTTCGCCAAGCGATAACCCTTAAGAGCTAGGGTCTTAAATAGGTATATTCAAGATGTGACGTGCTATTTGTCTTCGTGCTTTAAAGTCGATTGCCAATCTAATTTGGATTTAAACTCGGAGGGCGTTTGGGCAAACCATCGATGAAAAGCCTGAATAAACGTCTCCTGACTGGAATAATCTAGCTGCACTGCAATCTCATTGAGTGTCATTTCGGTTTCACTCAGGATACGCACAGCCATTGATTTTCTGCACGCATCATAAATGTTAGAAAAACTTGTCCCTTCAGCGGCTAATAGTCTTTGTAGTTTTTTTGGGCTCACACCGAGTAATGTCGCAATTTGGGGCTGACTAATATTTCTAACGCCTAACAATTCTGGAATAAGGCTCGCCACTTCTACAGATATTGAATTTTGCTGAGTTGAACCCCGCTTTATCTGATAATTGAGAAAAGATTTTAACCCACGGCCAATCAGACCAGAAGAACTTGATGTCTTTCTCTCCAAATATTTAACATCTACGACCATACTATTTTTAGGCGCTTCAAACATAAGAGGCCCGCGATAAGCGTCTTCATAAATAACGTCCTTTGGATTGCCACTATGTTCAAATGAAACGTGTTCAAGCCTAACATCCGGCATAACTCGAATGCCAATTTGAGCAACCGCCGCAAAATGATGCTGAAGATATTGGCGACAAGGCCGTGCAAGCGGGTTAACGCTACATTCAAGATGCATATGGTTTGCCTCAATGTCTTCGACCACCTTAAAGTCGAATCCATTCCCAAAGCTCTGAAGAATATTTAGTGCAAAGTCTATAAAGTCCCTCCACGTGGCGACACGGCTGGCTAGATAAATCACAGGGCCAAAGTAACGAAAATCGTCTGGCTGTGCCTTAGCCCAATTTATTCCAAAATAAGGATCTTCTAGCTCTTTTGACAGGATTTCAAACAATTCACACATCGCATTGAAAGACGTGTAGCGCAATCCAGGACCAGGCTGTAAATCTATGTTGAGCTCTTGCAGAATAGGTCGAATATCAACACCTCTATCTTTGCAATAAGATATAAGGAGGTCTGAGGTTAAATTCCTCGTATAAAGATGTTTTGACGACATGAACGTTCTTTTTTTCTTTCGCGCTTCAAGCGACGTCACCTCTAGAATGTAAAGTTACTCTTGTCCAAAAATATGAGTTTGGAAAAATAATTAGAAAGTTTTTGGTTTCAGAGATGAAATTTTGAGCGTTTTTTTAAAGAAATAATTTACCCACTCCCAATCTTCATTCCATTTATACTTCGAATTGACATCACAGCTGGTCTAGGCGGCATTCCCGCTTTAAAATCTGGCCAACGCGTCGTCGGGTTTTCGAAAGATGCGTCATCCCCGTCACCCGGATGTTGGACAGCAATAAATAGGGTTTTTCCGTCTTCCGTAAAACGCGGGCCGCAAAGCTCTGCATCTATTGGTACGCGAAAAAACGCTCGCCCTGTTCCTCGCGCAGCACCGTCCGTATCCAGCGCCCAAAGACCATCGGCGGCTCCGGTTCTATCATTTCCATCTGTTGCGATCCAAACCCGCCCATCCGCATCGACCGCACAATTATCTGGTGAGCCAAACCATCCATTTTCAGATGTGCTCGGATTCCATGTTGTACTCACATCCTTTGGATCTCCACATCGCACAATTATATCCCATTCCGAAACTGTCGATGTAAAGTCACCATTGGGCTCAGTTATTTCGATAATATGGCCTGAAACATTCTTGGCCCGGGGATTGGCCGGGTTCTCATCCCCGGCTTCGCGGCGGGAATTATTCGTCAGCATAACCCAAACCCGACCTGTCTTTGGGTCAGGCTCGACATCTTCGGGACGATCCATGGGTGTTGCCCCCAGAAGATCCGCAGCGCGCCGCGCCTCGATCAACACATCGGCCTGAGATTGAAAGCCATTTTTTGGTGTCAAAGGTCCCTGCCCATGAATAAGTGGCATCCAGTCCAGAACGCCTTTTTCAAAAAACTTAGCAACATATAGAATTCCACCATCCAAAAGGTCAGAATTAGCTGTCGGATCCGTCAAATCGACTTTGTCATTGGAAACAAATTTATAGAGATAATCAAAACGCTGATCGTCTCCCATATAGATCACAAGACGCCCGTCTGGCGCGATGACGGTCTCAGCCCCTTCATGTTTGAACCGTCCCAAAGCCGTCCGTTTTTTGGGACGAGATGTCGGATCCATCGGATCGACTTCGACGATCCACCCATAGCGATTGGGTTCATTGGGCGTTTTAGAAATATCAAAGCGATCAAAATGCAGGCCCCACTCATACCAGCCGGCAGGAACACCATAGCGTTTGTGGTTTTCTGATTCGGGGTGCCCAGTGGGTAAGTCCCCGATAAAATAGGCATTGAAATTTTCTTCGGCCATTAGATAGGTGCCCCAGGGCGTAATGCCGCCTGCGCAATTATTGAGGGTGCCCGCAACTATAGTGCCTGTTGGATCCTTGGGCGTCTGTAGGCGCTTATGTCCCGATGCCGGGCCGGTCACCTCCATAGGCGTTGTATCGCCAGTGATCCGCCTATTATATGTCGATCCAATCACGGGGCGCCATTGCCCATCAGTATTCTGCACGATTTCCAAGATAGACCCACCATGGGCGGCAAGTTCAATAAGGCACTGTTCCTTTGTAGGCACCTCATCCTTGACAATTCCAGGCAACATTAGGTTTCTAATCGTATATTCATGGTTGACACATAGAAGCCCGCGCCCGTCTGAAAGCGGCACAAATCCAATAAAATCATTATTATACCCGAATTGCTTGCGCTGGGCCTCCGCCGTTTGCGCATAGGGATCAAATTCCGGACTATCGTCAAAAAGTGGATCACCCCAGCGTATCAGAATATCAGCCTGGTGGCCTTCCGCCACATGGTGGGTTTCATCCATCCCACGCGAAATTTCCTTGAAATTGAAAGCAGAGTCAGCTGGCTGATTAGAGTTTCTTTCCGATTTGGGTTGGCAGGCCGTCACGGCAAGACCATAAGCCCCCGCTAATCCACCCAACACACCACGCCGTGTTAAGCGCACATCAATAAGGGAGGAGAGACGCCGGGACACATCTTTCGCGACCGGATTTGAATATTGGTTTTCAGACTCATCAATAGACATGATTAGTTTTTACTCAAATGATAGCAGATGAATAGCCTAAAAATCCAAAGGCGCATTATTCGTGACTTCTTTCATCGCAAAGAAGCTCCGGATTTGTCTGACGCCTGGAAAGGCAATGAGTTTTTCGGCATGGAGTTTGTTGAAGTCCTTAATGTCCTTGACGCGCAATTTTAAGAAATAATCGAAATCACCGGCGACAAGATAGCAATCCAAAACAAAGCTGAGCTTTTTAATGGCTTGTTCGAATGCCTGAAAACTCTCCGGCGTTGACCGGTCCAGCACAACCCCGACCATAACCAGCGTATCGCGCTCGACCGCTGCGGGATTAATCATGCCCCGAAACCCTAAAATATAGCCGTCTTTGATCAATCTTTGTGTGCGCCGGTAACAGGTCGCACTGGCCAGGTTGACCTTTTGCGCCAGCTCCGCATTGGATAATCGCCCATCAATCTGGAGATGTTTGAGAATTTTTCGATCCAGTTTATCCAAATCAGACATCCTGAATACTTCTTTCAATTTTATACCAGTGCATGAAATTTATAATCATTATTTTCTGTGTAAACAATACTACAGAATATATTTTGGGGCTGTCCCAGATAACACGTTTTATGTGTTATCTGAGGGACTATGAGGAA
>CAYRMO010000063.1:0-15965 GCA_964425355.1 uncultured Algimonas sp.
ATTGCCTAGGGCTGCATAGGTATCATTTGGGATGCCTGGATAATTTTCGTATCGCCAAAACTGGGCCCCATATCCGCGTCCTGGCTCGGCGGCACGCGGGCCTAACCGGCTGGTAGGCTGTGCGGGGGCTGGGGACGAGACATAATTCGCCCAGCCTTTGGGCAAAATACGTTTTTCTTTACCGTCAAAAGACCAGACCCCGTCATTGAGATATAAAAGACCTAATCGACCCAAATCACGCGAGGTTGTCCAAACTTGACTAGAGAGAATAAAATCTCCGCCCCAATCCATCTCGGGTACTGTGTGAAACATGCCAATTTCATGAAGCAATGCTTTAAATGGATAGGCATGATATTTACGGTCATTATCCATGGCTTCCCGGAGGGCCCGCATGGCTAGCATTGTATCATTATTGGCATATTTAAACCGAGAGCCAGGCGTTGCTTCCAAGGGGTTGCGTGTGGCTTGCTGGGCCATGAGCCCGCCGCCAAAATAGACCTGGTCTGTTCGGTTTCCGCCTTTGCCGGGTTCAGGATCGCTGTGAAGGCCACTTGCCATATGTAGTAGATTTTCAATTGTGATGTCTGCACGTGGATCGCCTTTACGTGACCAGGCTTTAAGTTCGGCTTTGTCGTCGACATCAATAATACCGTCCTCGATAGCAGCCCCAATTATAGAGGCGCCCACGGATTTCGCGACAGACCATGTTCGTTGCGAGGTATGCTTGTCCCAGCCCTCTCGGTATTTTTCGCCGACGATACGGCCATTTTGTATAATTAGCGTTCCCGTAGTATTGCCATTGAACTCCCCATTAAACGCACGGTGAAGAATGTCTTCTAAGGCCAATGCGTCAATCGCCTCAGGCACAGGCATATTGCCGAGACGATCTCCCATAGGCCAGTCAATATCCTCCATATTGTTCTTGTTGGGTTTTAGCTTTACCCGAGGGAGATGATTGACCGCATTTGCATTGGCACCTTGGGGCAAGGCTGTGCAACCCAAATGTTGACGCCAAGCGGACACGCGTGGAGGTAGGTCTTCTGAATATTTTACGCTAACCGTTTTTTTGGTCCTATCGATGATGGGGTTTTCTGTCGCGGCCATGCCCGCTGCAAAGTCGGGGTAAATATTGGCCAATTCGTCAGATGCGATTTGTTCCACCGATTTCCCAGCGTTGAAAACCGCAGAGCAGGTAAACATAGCTTTATATCCAGCCGCGTGTGCGAGGTCTTGACGCGTTGGGTCCGAAGTCTGCGCTAAGCTTGGCTGGGCAAAACAAAGTCCGATTGATACCGTAAGCAGCGTGCGTTTCATTTGCTATTTTTCTTCTTATACTCAGTTTCAGCCGTATTTTTATATTTCGTCAGAATGGCAGGCCAAACCTGTTGATAATAGGCAATGCCTTCATCCCAGTGCACACTGTCTCCAAAACCTGTATGGAACAGGCGCAAGCGTGTCGTGTTATCGTCGATACGTTTGAATTCTAACTGAAGTGCCGTCAGATGCGGTCTTATTTTTGGCATTGAAGGCGGCATTGACCACGTTACATTTAGCATATTCTCAAATTGATATCCCAGCACTTGTCCATAATCATTGCCTTGTGACCCAATCGGCGCGTCTGGATCAAAAATAATATTATAAGCGCCACCTGGCCGCATTTCGATGGTCGCGCTTTCGCCCATAAAACTGACAATGCCGTCTTCAGTCGTCCAGTCTTCCCAGACATCGAGGCGTGGCACCTCGATTGTTTCTTCAGCATAAATCATAGGGCGTAACTGGGCATTGGCTACAGAATGGACACTGACAGAAATCAATATTGTCAGAAAGACTAGGTATGGTTTGCTAAAGAATGTCATCTTGCCCTCGCTTTAGTCGCATCATGCCACGATCGATTCCTTAAGCCTAGTCATAGATTGGCTGTCTAACCTAAATGTGTTGGGGATAGGAATAAATCCCTTGACGAAATTATATGTTCTTGTTATGTTCTCGTTAATGAGTGGTTTGGAGATTTGAAAATGGCAGTGAAACATTATTTGAATGTCGCTTATAAAGACCGTGACCTCGCAAAACGCTTGGGCGCGAAATGGGATCCGTCTGTCCGGCGCTGGTATTGTCCGTCCGGATCACCTTTGGCCAGGATATTTAAATGGCGGAAAGCCTCGAATACGGTGAATTCTGAAGTCGCGATGCAGTCAAATTCATCTATCGCCGTCAATGAAAACTTCGATATGTTCCGGGCGACCGCGTAAAGGCCTCAAATAAAATCACACCGAACTATTGAAAAGCGGGGTCAATTAGGCTCAACTTTTTCTATGCCCGACTTTAGCTCAAGTGATCGACAATCTGAAGCCGAGATTCTGACCCCAAAAATTCAGGATAAGTTGTCTGTGTGGGAAGAAGAGCAGGATTTAGAGGCACATCGACTGACCCAGTTAGAGGGTCTGGCAAAGTTGATGGATGCGCAATTTAACATCCCTTTTCTACCTATACCTATCGGACTAGATACGCTTATTGGATTGATCCCCGGGATCGGCGATACAATCAGCCTGGTTATATCGAGCGGTATTGTTTTAGGGGCAAAAAAGCTTGGTGTGGGATCACGCGATCTGGGACGCATGGGGTTTAATATATTTATCGATTGGTTGATTGGTCTTGTGCCAATTATTGGCGACCTATTCGATGTTGGGTGGCGTGGCAATATAAGGAACGTAAAGATCCTGCGAGAGGTGATGGAGAAAAAGTGGGCGGATGAACGTGAACAAATATTGATTGATCTCTAAATTAGGGTTCGATGCTTTTAAGGCTTAATGTGTTTGGCACGTAAAAAGCCGCTTCCTATCGTATAGAAAAGCGGCTTTGATAGTTGATCTGGTTTTATAACTTATTTGACGGGCGGGGTAGATTCTCCAACCGTCAACTTTGAAAAACTAGCTTGGGCATAGTCACCATTCGCTTTGTCGGTCTCCCAGTCGCCCGTGCCTGCGCAACCTGCATACCAACTGCCACCACCTTTTCGCGTGCTGCATTGGTTATAGACGCCGGCTTTGAAATAGAGTGAGTCACCGCCATAGCTGAATTTATTGTCGAGAGGATCGACCTTGCCATATGGATCAATGTTCTGGACCAAGCTTTTGGTAAATGTTTTTGTACCCAGACGTTCGCTTGTAAAGATCAGATACATTATGTTCTTATGAACATTAATTGTGTAGCTAAATTCTTCACCAAGTTTGATGCCTGCAGCGCCAGGGTCTGTTTTATCATCCCAATTATTCCCAAATACGGCATAGGACAAATCTGTCCGATTATCGTCTTCCTTGGCGAGATTTCGTTCGTAATTCCAAAATACAGACCCATATTCATGATCTGGAAATTTCTTGAAATAGATTTTAATCGGCTCATTGCCATAGCCAAACCCAGAACTGGTATTGTCATATTTCACCGCATGAATTTGACCAACGACGGCGGAATAGGCGGCTCTTGTACTTGAGTCACCGGCATTTTTTGCGACATGATCAACTTTGAGCGTTGCGTCTAAACGTCCACCAACTCGCGCAAATTTATTGGATGCCACGCGGGCTTCAACGGCAAAATTATTCTTATAGCCATGTGTTTTGTGACTGGTGTTTTTACCCCGTAACATGTGGCGGAGTTCTGATCTTGTATTACTAGAGTTTTTTGTTGTTGCAGCCTTATTCGGTGCTGCAAAAACCATATGGCCATTTTCGTTTAAATAGAAAAAATCAGCATGTTCATATTTCTTGATCTTCTTGACCGTGATTGAATCTGGTTTGCCGTCCTTATTCCTATCCATTGGCAGCGTAATATTCCACTCGGACAGATCGAACTTATCTGCAGGAACAGATTTGTCTTTTGCAATAGACGTCGTTGAGATTGCTAATGTTGCGCAAAGCAAGCTTGTGGCCATCAATACTTTTTTCATTCTATTCCTCGAAATGTTTTTATTATCTCGTGTGAGACAAGATATGATTATTTCTAAATTTTTCTAGCTGACCTCTCCATGAACATCTGCCCCATATCTCTAAATTGTGATATCAAATATCGAAAAATTCAGGAGTTAATGCAGCGATTGGTCTAACCAAACAGGTGTTAAGACGTGAAAGGCCTGTCTTATAATTTTATTGGTAAGGCGGGAGGTTGGTTTTTGCAATTTTAAGTTAGGCCTGTCCAAACGCAACGATATTGGCGCCAATAGATCCACAACAATTCTGGCGGATGCAACATATTGATGTAGGCCCAATAGAAAACTCAGTATTTTGATCTATATTGTTGTGTTAAAAACAAAGCGATTCCAATGGAAAGAGCTCTTATGACAGATCAAATTAAAGCGCGAAAACAAGGTCACCTAGGGTATATCACGCTCAACCGCCCAGACGCTTTAAATGCTTTGACAGAAGACATGTGTCTTAAAATGACGAAAGTCCTGCAAGACTGGGCTGTTGACCCTGATATTGGCGCCGTTCTGGTTGATGGGGCCGGAGACCGTGCCTTTTGTGCAGGGGGTGATGTTATCTTACTCCATGATAGCGGTAAGGCGGGGGATGATCGCGCAGAGCGGTTCTGGCGTACGGAATATGCCTTGAATGAGTTGATCAAGACCTATTCCAAACCCTATATCGCCTTGATTGACGGCTTTGTCATGGGAGGCGGTGTTGGCTTATCTGTTCATGGTCGGTTACGCATAGCCGGCGACAATACGCTTTTTGCCATGCCCGAAACAGGGATTGGATATTTTCCGGATGTTGGCGGAACCTATTTTCTGCCTCGTCTTGGCACAGCGATTGGGAATTGGTTAGGTCTTACTGGGGCACGGCTAAAGACAGGGCAAGCCTGCGCATTTAATGTCGCCAATGGCTATATTCCCACAGATGATCATCCGAAGCTCATTAAGGCTCTGGGACAAGCTTCTCTTGATGGGTCTGATGTTGCGGCTGCAACCGTTATAAAGGACTTTGTAAAACGCCCACCGAAGATAGCGGCTTTGCCATCGGCGCTCGCATGTTTTGGTCAAATGACTGTTCCAGGGATTTTGGCCTCCCTTGACAAAGATGGGTCTGACTGGGCGACCAAGCAGGCGGATACGATGCGAAAGAAGTCGCCACTCGCTCTGTCTGTGACACTTGAGGCCTTGCGTCGTGGTGCGAGTCTCGATTTCAAAACAGCCATGCAACGTGAACTTGATTACTCACTCGGATTTTTAAAGACACAGGATTTTTATGAGGGTATTCGCGCGCAACTCATTGACAAAGACCGCAATCCAAAATGGTCTCATAATTTGGGCGAGGTGACAGATACGCAAATTTCGCGGGTATTAGGGCGCCATGCGACGCCGGAATTAGAGTTTTTAAAATAGCATAAAAAAAGCCGCCTCGAAATTAAGACGAGGCGGCTTTAAAGGATCAAATGTTTTTAAGGCTTAAAGGCCCGCTTTTTCCAATTCAGCTTCGAACTCAGGTAGAGCTTTGAATAAATCGGCGACAAGACCGTAATCGGCGACTTGGAAGATGGGCGCATCTTCATCCTTATTGATCGCAACGATGACTTTGGAATCCTTCATGCCAGCCAAATGCTGGATGGCACCGGAAATACCAACGGCTATATATAGCTCAGGCGCAACGGATTTACCTGTTTGACCGACTTGCCAGTCATTAGGAACAAATCCGGCATCGACGGCCGCGCGTGAGGCGCCCATGGCCGCGCCGAGTTTGTCAGCAATCCCTTCGAGCAATTTGAAATTCTCACCGGATCCCATGCCGCGGCCGCCTGAAACGACAGTCTTGGCACCCGTTAGTTCTGGACGATCGGATTTTGTTAGTTCTTCACCGACAAATTCCGATTTCAACGCACCGATCCCGCCATCAGCATCAGACGTTGACGCTGAGCCGCCATCGCCTGCAGCCGCAAAGGCTGTCGTGCGGACCGTAATCACTTTTTTAGGGTCAGAGGATTGCACAGTTGCCATCGCATTACCCGCATAAATGGGGCGCACAAATGTATCCGCGCTCTCAACACCGGTAATGGAAGAAATTTGTTGGACGTCCAACTTAGCTGCAACGCGCGGCATATAGTTTTTATGCGTTGTTGTATCTGCGGCCAGGACAGCATCATAATTGCCCATTAGACCCACCACGACGGTTTCCATGGCTTCGGCAAGTTGACGCTCTAGGCTGGCATGGTCAACACCAATGACGGCCCGCACACCCGCAATTTTTGCGGCTTGGGCGACGACGTCTTTGACGCCTTTACCGGCGACGAGGATATCGACATCTCCGCCCATTTGCGCGGCAGCTGTAACGGTTTTATGCGTCGCGTCTTTAACGGACGCATTGTCATGTTCTGCAATAACGAGGACAGCCATTAGATTACTCCTGCTTCGTTTTTGAGTTTGTCGACGAGCTGAGCTGCGTCTTCAACTTTAATGCCGGCTTCACGCGCGGCAGGTTCTGAAACTTTTAACGTTTTCAAGCGCGGGCTTGTATCTACGCCATAATCGGCCGGTGTTTTCGCATCGATCGGCTTTTTCTTCGCTTTCATAATATTAGGAAGCGAGGCATAGCGCGGCTCGTTCAAGCGAAGATCTGTTGTAACAAGAGCCGGCATTTGCAATTTCACAGTTTGCAAACCCCCATCAACTTCTTTGACGACCGTCAGCGCATCACCGGATTTTTCGAGTGAATTTGCGGCTGACCCGATTGGCCAATCCAATAGGGCTGCGAGCATACCGCCTGTTGCGCCATAGTCATTGTCAATGGCTTGTTTACCCATAATGATCAAATCGGACCCTTCGGCCTCTGCAACAGATTTCAGGATTTTCGCGATGGCTAAGGGTTCTAGATCATCATCGGTTTGAACATGCACACCTCTGTCTGCACCCATGGCTAAGCCTGTGCGGATGGTCTCTTGAGCCTTAGCTGGTCCGATAGACACGACAACTGTTTCTGTTGCAGTTCCCGCCTCTTGAAGGCGAATGGCTTCTTCCACCGCGATTTCGTCAAAGGGGTTCATAGACATTTTTACATTGGAGAGGTCTACGCCTGATTGGTCAGGCTTGACCCGGGCTTTAACATTATAGTCAAGCACGCGCTTAACTGGGACCAGTACTTTCATGTGTTTTACCTTCTAGGAGATGAGGATTAGACTCGTTTGTAGTGCATATGCTATGGGCGCCGGATGTTTTCAAGACATCAATACGTAGCAGAAATGTGAGATCGTCATAGAAATTCGCATGGAATTTCAAGTTTCAGCCTTTTTGTGGTAATAATGCGATAGCCATTTCTGCCCGGGCGTTTGTAAAAAGAGCAGAAAAGCAGAGAAGGGCCCTAAAGGCGTGAAGAGGGCTATTGGAATTACCAACAGGGCAATCAGAACAGACCACCAATGCCCAAAATAACTTATACGCGTAATAAGTAACTCGTTCTTATCAAGACTTATCGTCTCATGCTTTTTGATGACATGCCTGTACATGAGCGCTAAAAGACAGAGACACATGGCATATGCAAAGACAAAAAAACAAACTGTCAAGCTTGCAGCGCCGCCTATCATTTCCATCTCTACAGCTTTGCTATAGTCTCCTGTGCTTATGCCGACAATCCAACTATAGAGCGATTCAAAGGTAAAGCGCAAAGGATGTGCAAGATAGAGCACAACGAAGATCAAGCAAGCATTTAAAAAAATGATTTTGCGATCTGCTACACCATATCGTCGAAAAAAGGTAAAATGTGCTGTCCATATCTGTAGCATGACGGCAAAACCCGCTGCCGTAGGTATAAGATAAAATAGAAAGTTCTTGAGTTCACCGAATGTTTGGGGAGCTTCGGCGCTTGACACAATCATGCCAAGCGCAATCGCAAATGCGATGTCAGATAGATTTTCAATGCGCGTGACATTCGTCCCGCGCCAATGAAAGTCCGGATCGTGATCTAGACCTTTATAATCTGAAACCGCGTCCCTTATCACGTTTGATTAGTCTGATTGACTTGCCGAAAATCCAAGTTTCTCAGGATCCATGCTTGCGCCGTCTAAGAGGTCGCTGATCGCGATTGGGGTTTCAGGGTCAATTTCAATCGTCAACCGACCGCCTTTATTGACGAACTCGGCAAATGCGGTTGCGGTATCAACATAGACCTTTGCTTCAAGATCATTTGTCGCAGCCAAGCCGGCACCAGCGGCCCCAAGTGCAACCATGCTCTTGAGTTGATCTTCCGATTGTCCGGTCATTTGGGCGGCTAGCCCGATGCTCCGTTCGATGATGGATTGATCTTCAAGGGATAATTTGAACGAGTTTATCGAGAGCGATTCATACATTTGGAGTGGGTTGCTGAGCAATTCGTCTTCAGTAAGATTTTTCATGGCTTCGGTCATTTCGTCAAGGCCAGACGCTTCATATTCAAAATCAATGGTAAAGGCGTCTTTCATAACCATTTTGCCGTCAGTTACGCTGAAGGTTCCGTCATTACCGTTTATTTTTGATACCGAGCTTCCGAATAATGTCATCGTATCGAAGTCGAGCGCTTTCAGTTGTTCGTAAACCTGAGCCAATTCCGGTTCATTGGCCGCAGCGGGCAAAAGATTAATCGTTAGCGGGTCCATATTTTGTTTTATCGTAATGACCTTGCCTTTTTCGGTGGCTTTGGCATCCATGCCTTCGAAATCAAGTGTCATGAAGTCACTGTCAAAATTTGCCTTACCCATCGTAAATTCATCATAGGGTTTTTTGTCGAAGGCGAAATTTTCAAACAGATTCAAATCTCCTAAACCGTTAGCTTCCATGGCTGCGGCATTGAAAATGTCATCCATGTTAAAGTTTCGCCCTGTCATGCCTTCGAAGGTGAAACTCATCTTTTGTGACGTGTCTGGATCTTCGAAATTAAAGGCCACATCATCGATCATAAAGTCGCCGATATTTCTTTCATCGTCAGTCACCTTATGTCCCAAGGCGACGCTTTTAACCGAAAATTCTCCGCCGTCCACGGTTCCCGTAATATCGGATGCTGTCATCGCTGGAAATTGAGTCCCATCGGTGAAATCCATCGTGTCTAATTCAAATATTTTGCTAGCCATGGTCCCTTTCTGGTCCGCTATGACCAGTGTCCCAACGCTGATATTTGTGTCCGCTTCCACAAGTTTCAGATCTTTCATATCGACGCGCTTAAAAGACGGGTCTTCACCCACCATGCCAACGCAGTGAAAAACGGCGGATTTTATTGTGAAGATTTCGCCATTGCCCTCGTCTAATTTCAGATCGGAATAAGAGACTGTCGCACCGTCGGTTTCTCGTTTGGAGTAAGTAATGCCTTCATCTCCAGTTTCACCGATACCAAGTCCGGCCAAGGCGCCAAGGGCTTCTTGTTCATTGCTCGCACATTCACCCGTCTCGAAATAAGAGCCAAAGATATTACCATTACTCTTGTCCAAGCCGAGAGTCGACAATTCTGAGGAACTCAATGAGGTCCCGGATTTGTCGCCGCCTTTACATCCGCCTAAAATCAGAAGACCAGTTATGGCAACAAGGCTAACGCTTGTTTTAAGTAATGAGACGCTTTTAATTGACATGATGACCCGCTTTTTTTGATAAATTTACACCTCTGTTGATAGCACGTTAAATGCTGGGAGCAAGTCATGAACCAAACTCCTCCTATCCCTAGGCGTGTATTATTTCAAAATTCGCCGGTTTCGAGCAAAGTTATCGATGTTAAAGTCGCGAAAGGCTAAACGCGCAAGGGAGTTTCATCTCTCTAGTCTAGTGTTTCATTCTAACGGTTTTAGGCTCAATTATCTTGTGACGCCGAAAAGCCCAAAATTTTTGGGTCCATATCCGCCGCGTTTTCTCCTAAAATTTGCCCAATTGAAACTGGTTCATCTGGGTTTGCCTCAATCGTAAGCGTGCCGCCATTTTTAACAAAGCTGGCAAAAGCTGATGTGGTTTCTGAGTAGACTTCCGCCTCAAGGTCATTTTTAGCCGCAAAGGCGGCCGCGAGGGGTAATCCAGGTAGCATGCGTTTAATATTATCTTCTGATACACCCATGATTTCAGACGCCAATTTCATCCCTTTTTCAGTAATGGAGTGATCCTCAAGCGTTATCCTAGCCCTTTCGAGCTTTAAGTCATTGAGAGGCTTCATCGGGTCTGCGCGTTGGTCATAATCGGTCATCGTTTTTAGCGTGTTTACCATGGAATTTAGACCCAGGGCCGAATATTCCATATTCAACGTGAAACCATCCTCTAGGACAAGCTGACCATCGCTCACGGATATTGTATCAGAGGCTTTATCAAGCGTTGTTATAGAGCCGCCCTTTAAGGATAGGGTTTCGAAGCCTAGTGTCTCGAAATAAGTATAAGCGGTCGCAAATGTTGGGTTGTCTTTTAAGCCCGGCTCCATCTTGATAGTTAGAGGCTTTAGTTTTTGTACCACAGTTACGACATCGCTATTTTCTGTGGCTTTGGCCTCGATGCCTTCAAAGTTTAAATTGAAATCTTCGCTTTCTATTTTTAGGGTATCTATGATAAACTCGTCATAAGGTTTCTCGTAAATTGTAAATCCATTGAGAATGGATCCAATCGCTTCATTCGGTGAAACAGGCTGATCCTCACTATTTCTAAGGGCAAGATTTCGTGCACTCATACCGTTAAATGTCACCTGCATTTTTTCGGCGTTTTGTGGGCTTTCAAAAGACGCTTCAAACCTATCGACACGCAAATTTCCAATGCCGGTATTATCTTCATATCGCGTTTCGCCCCAGGCAGCGGAGTCTAACGTGCCCTCAAAACCATCTCCAACCATAGACACATCAGTCATTGACACGCCGCGAAACCCAGCAGCATCAATTACACTTTCTTGATTTTTTCCCAATAATCCATCGACCAGATAGCCTGCGGTTTCCGGGTTTGGCTGACTGACAATTAGCGTGCCAAAGGTAAAAGTGACATCTTTATCTATAATGCTGGCCTGTGTTAAATCTAACCGATCAAAAGTCGGTTTATCCTTATCGATGCTTGCACAATGAAATACCGCTTGCTTGGCTTTGAAAGATTGACCCTCATCGTTTTCATGTTTAACCATCAAATCATGATAGGTGATTGTTGCGCCGTCAGAGTCGCGTTTGGAATAGGTTAGACCCGAATCACCGCGCTCACCCAAGCCTAACGTGGCTAAACTTCCAAGTGCTTCGGCTTCATTGGCGGCACAGTCTGAAAGCGCGAAATAGGGGGTAAAGACCTCTGTATCGGTTTTACTGAGGTTAAGCGACGCAATTTCTTTGGATTTCAATGCACCTTGCCCCTTGTCTGCACCCTTACAGCCCCCCACAATTACTAGGCTGGCAAAAGTGGCTAGCAAAGCAGATGATTTGAGTAAGGAAGAACGCGTAAAAGACATTATGGCTGGCTTTCTCAATAACATATTTAGAGCTGACGATAGCACGGCTCGGGCTTTGAGCAAGTCAGATTTCCCATGTCGTGATCCGGAAGACCCGCGCATCCTTTATGTGCTCTCTAGTCGCGCCAAGCGCATTTCGCTTAAGGTGAAAAATAGTGCAAGAGAGGTTCAGGTCATCGTGCCAGGCCTTCGTGCGTTTCCCAAGGCACGGCAATTTGCAAAAGAACAAACCGATTGGATTGATGTCCAATTAGAAGCCCTGCCGCCGCCTCAACCTTTTTTTCCGGAAAATAGAATTTTGTTTCAAGGACAGCTCTTTCGGTTGGTCTGTCCGCCCGGGCGGGGTCGCGCTAAAATCGATAGAGAGGCGCGGGAAATTATCGTCCCGAGTCCAGATATTGAGAGTTTTGCCGGACGTGTGAGGCGTTTTCTCATTCGAGAAGCAAGAGCGGAACTCGAAGCGGCCTCTCATCATTACGCCGATAAGCTGGGTAAGCGGGTTGGGAAAATTAGTGTCCGCGATACGGAAAGTCGGTGGGGGTCATGTATTACGCGCAATGGCGAAGGTCATATTTCATATTCCTGGCGCCTGATCTGTGCGCCGCCACAGATTTTGGAATATGTCGCCGCCCATGAATGCGCCCATATGATTGAAGCTAATCACAGTGCTGCGTTTTGGGCCGTATGTGATCGTATTTTCGATGATGTAAAATCAGCCAAACGCTGGCTACGAAAAAATGGAGCACAGCTTCACGCCGTTGGGGCTGAATATTGATCTTGCTGGTCCAATTTTTCGCATAATGCACTAGGGCAAGCGGCCCTCAATTCGGTCAAGCAAGCTATTAAGCTGTGCGTCTTTATGGGCCCAGTCCGGCGTAGATGAGACAGGCAATCTAGCCTTGGGAATATTTTCCAATTGCGCTTTCATAGTGTCCGCAAATATTTTTGCGGGAATAGATCCGCCCGTTACATCTTGCATCGGCGAATTGTCATCATTGCCGACCCAAACACCCGTGACCCGGTCCGGCGCAAATCCGATAAACCAAGCGTCTTTAAAGTCATTCGTCGTACCCGTTTTTCCGGCTATGGTGTGATTATCAATACGGGCCCGGCGTCCCGTTCCGCGCGTGACGACATCCACCATCATATGGTTCATATCGGCCAATTCTTGCGCGGATAAAACTGAGAGACCCGGTGGCGCTTTGCGGTCATAAAGCGGGCTTCCATCGATCGTCGATATGGACAATATACCATAGGCGTCTCGTCGCGTTCCCCAATTTGCAAAGGGCAGGTAACTCTCTGTCATGGCTAAGGGGGTTTGTCCCTGAGCGCCCAAAGCAAGACTGCGGTAAGGTTTTAAATCTGTCAAACCAAAGTGTTCGCCCAATGTAACAATCGCGTCTCGTCCAATTGTCTCGCCAATATTGACCGCCACAGTATTCAAGGATTTAGCAAAGGCGGTGCTATAGGTCACAGACCCCATATGTTCTTCAGAGAAATTTTTCGGACTCCAGTCTTCGATTGTGACGGGGGCATCCAAAGTCAACGACCAAGGCGACTTTCCGGCCTTTAACGCCGCCAGATAGACAAAGGGTTTGAAAGCCGATCCGGGTTGGCGCACCGCCTGAGTAGCGCGGTTAAATTGGGATTCGCCGTAATCCCGTCCGCCGACCATGACCCGAACACCAGCTGTACCGTCAAGACTGATGATTGCGCCTTGGGTCGCATTTCGGTCGGGTTCAAGATAGGTTTCCAAGGCCGTTTGGGCTTCTGACTGAGCATCGAGATCAAGGGTGGTTTGCACCACAATATCCTGTGTTGGCACGCCAATTTTGTCTTCGAGCGATGCCCAGATCCAATCTACGAAATATTGCGCCCCATCGGTTTTGGCGGGTTTGTGAATCGTAAGCGGTTCGGATTTGGCCATTTGGAGAACGCCGTCGTCCAAAAGGTTCTGAGATTGCATCGTGTCTAAAACAATGCGCTGGCGCGTCAGGGCACGATCAAAATGCGAGACGGGGTTTTTCGTGGAGGGTGACTTCAACAGCCCGGCTAATATGGCGGCTTCAGCCAAAGTTAAATCGGACGCAGGCTTGTTGAAATAGCGATGAGCAGCATTTTCCAGACCCCAACTTCCGCTTCCAAAATAGACTCGCGAGAGATACATTTCCAAAAGTTCGTCTTTCGTGAAATCACGTTCCAGCCAGATTGCGATCATGGCTTCTTGGATTTTTCGACCCATGGTCTTGTCTGGGGTCAGGAAAATATTTTTTGATAATTGCTGGGTCAGCGTTGATCCACCTTCAACATATCGACCCGCCTTAATATTCCTGACGGCGGCCCGCCCGATCGCTCTGGGATCAACGCCAATGTGATTGTAATAGCGCCTGTCTTCAATTGCTAGAATGGTCATGGGGATATGAAAGGGGAGTGTTTCCATATCGACCGGTCGATCCAGACCTGCGCCCCGCACAAGGACGTCTCGACCTTGGCGATCCAGAATTTGAACTGAGACGGGTCTTTGCTTTTCCCAGAGCTTTTTCGGGTCGGGGAGATCTTTTGACGACACGGCACACAAAGACAAAATCGCCATGCCAGAAAGATAGGCGCATGAAAGCGCAAATAATGACGTTTTTCGAATTATGCTAAGAGAAATTGGCATGGCGTGTTCTATGCCGAAGGGGCATTAATTACGCGTTAACCATCGACTATGTTCAAATTGTGATTGGCCCATAAAAAAAACCCGCTTTTCTCAAAGCGGGTTTCGAAACGATTATCGGGTCAATGATTATTCGCGACCGAAAAGGCTCATCAAGATCTGGAACATATTGATGAAAGCCAGAAGCAAGGATGCTGCGCCATATGCGCTCATCTTACCGAGCATCTGAGCATTGCCTGACATGGAATAATAAACACGCTTTAAAGTCTGTGTTTCCCATGCCGTGATCACAGCAATAGCAGCCAGAGCAATCACGTTGATGACGATGGCTAAAGGACCGCCAGCGGTGACGCTAAGGGCTGGAATAAACATGCCGACTAATCCAATTACAACATACCCCATAAAGGCTGCTGCCGCATATTTGATGATCGAATTTAGGTTGAATCCAGTTGTGTAACCGAACATCGACAAAGCGCCGAACATGGCAACTGTCATAAAGAAGATCTTAGCAACGATCGTTGGACTGTAAAAGCCTGTCGCATAAGCGGACATTAAGACGCCCATAAAGGCCGCGAAGCCAAAGAGGAAGGCGAGAACCCCGCCCTTGCTCATGCTAGGCAATTTACGACCAACAGCGCCGAAACCAAACATGATGACGCCAACAGAAATTAGAGCCGTAATGGGGTTGTAGACTAATCCCATAAGCGCTTCATTGCCATCCATAGCCTGGCCGGTAAAATAGGCGACAGTGGCTGTCACAGCCATTGCCATCGCCATATAGCGATATGTACCCAACATGAAGGTACGGAGGCCAGCATCGGTCTGCGCCGCATTGCCGACTGTGTTTTGATTAAACTGGTTCATAAATTTTTCCCTTTATAGGACCTTTCGTCATTGCGACGAACATAGCCTTTATATAGGGGTTTTGGCAAGCAAATACAAATATTCCGTATATTTGTTAATCTTCTAAACCCTTAAGGAACCCCTATGGAACTGCGTAAACTTGGCCGAACAGGCATAAATGTGACTTCTGTCTGTCTAGGAACCATGACTTGGGGGAATCAAAATTCCGAGGCTGAGGCCCATGAACAGCTTGATTATGCGACTGGTCGTGGGATCAATTTCATTGATACGGCCGAGATGTATCCCGTGCCCGGGGACCCGAAAACGCAAGGTCGCACCGAGGCATATATTGGAAGCTGGCTCGCAAAGCGCAAAAACCGGGACAGCTTCATTCTTGCGACCAAAGTTGTGGGTCGATCCGGTATGAATTGGACCCGTGACGGAAAAGTCGATACGACGCGCCAAACAAAGGCTCAAATCGACGAGGCTGTCGAAAAGTCCCTCAAGCGCCTACAAACGGACTATATCGATCTCTATCAATTGCACTGGCCGGATCGGGCTATTCCGGCTTTTGGGTATCATTCCTATCGCGATTATGATGCGCAGGACATGGTGCCGCTCGAGGATATATATGACGCGCTTTGCCGTCATGTCGAAAAAGGCAATATCCGTCATATCGGCCTGTCCAATGAAATGGGTTGGGCGACGATGAAGTTCCTGCAAATTGCAGAGGTGCGAAACGGTCCGCGTTTTGTGTCCAATCAATGTGTCTATTCCTTATTGGCGCGCCGGTTTGATTATGAGCGCGCCGAAATTGCGATGCGTGAACAGGTTGGATTGCTGGCCTATTCTCCGCTCGGTATGGGGT
The DNA here is from genome assembly GCA_964425355.1 of uncultured Algimonas sp. Lineage (GTDB taxonomy): Bacteria > Pseudomonadota > Alphaproteobacteria > Caulobacterales > Maricaulaceae > Litorimonas. The sequence goes on from CAYRMO010000063.1 coordinate 15,764, forward strand.
ACCTCACGGGTAAATATGATGATGGGAAAACACCGAAGGGATCGCGTCGAGATTTATTCCCGCAATTTTTAGGACGTTATGTAGATGCCGAAGATGCTGTTTCGGATTGCAATGAAACGGCGAGGCGGCTCGGATTAACCCCGACAGAATTTGCACTGAAATTTGTTGAGAGCCGGCCTTTTGTCACGTCTAATATTATTGG
>CAYRMO010000064.1:0-15785 GCA_964425355.1 uncultured Algimonas sp.
GATAGTTCCGTTGCGGCCGTTCTGATCCATGAGGCGATTGGAGATCAACTGACCTGTGTCTATGTCGATACGGGCATGATGCGCAAAGGCGAAAGCGAGCAGGTCACGGCCCTGTTCCGAGATCACTATGATATAAATCTTATTCACGTAGATGCAGGGGATGAATTCTTAGGACTTCTTGAAGGCGTCAGCGATCCTGAAAAGAAGCGTAAGATCATTGGCGGGACATTTATCGATATTTTTGAGCGGGAAGCCAAAAAAGTAGGGGGTGCAAAATTCCTAGCGCAAGGCACGCTGTATCCTGACGTAATTGAATCTGTGTCTTTTGACGGGGGACCGTCTGTGACGATTAAATCCCATCACAATGTCGGGGGGCTCCCTGAGCGCATGGATATGGAGCTTGTTGAGCCGCTTCGCGAATTGTTCAAAGATGAAGTGCGGGCTTTGGGCCGCGAACTTGGATTGCACAAAGACTTCGTCGAGCGTCATCCATTCCCAGGACCAGGTCTTGCGATCCGTTGTCCGGGAAATATTACCAAATCACGTCTCGATATTTTGCGCGAAGCCGATGCGGTTTATCTTGATCAGATTAAAAAGCACAATCTTTACAATGAGATCTGGCAAGCTTTCGCCGTGCTTTTACCTGTGCAAACTGTCGGCGTTATGGGCGATAGCCGAACCTATGACTTTGTTCTCGCTCTGAGGGCCGTGACCTCAACAGATGGCATGACGGCGGATTACTACCCCTATAGTCATGGATTTCTGAGTGAAACGGCAACACGTATCATCAATGAGGTCCGGGGTGTAAACCGTGTCGTCTATGATGTGACGTCCAAGCCCCCAGGGACGATTGAGTGGGAATAGGTGAGGCGATCAAGGCGTCTTAGAATTAAGGAAAAGCTTTAACGGTCCTCTGGCTTTTATTTTAAGAAAAGCTGATCTAAGCGAAGATATGAAACTCATTTGTCATCCTCTATCGCCTTTTGCCCGCAAAGCCATGATACTGGGACGTATTTCCGGGATCGAGCTTGAAGAAATCCAGCCCGAAAAAGATGGGGCGAATGGGTATAGTGCGGGCGATAATCCTCTCGGTAAAATCCCGGCGTTAGAATGGCAGCCCGGGCAATTTCTATTCGATAGTCCCGTCATCTGCGAATATCTAGATACATTGCGTGAGACGCCACTATTACCCAAGGACGGGCATGCTCGGTTTATTCAACTCTGGCAACATGCATTAGGGGATGGCCTCGCTGACGCGGTTTATAATTACCGTTATGAGATCGTCCGGCCCGAAGCCTTGCATTGGGATGAAATGATTGCGCGTCATGAGGCCGCAATACAGAATTCAACAAACACATTAGAGCGCATTGCTGAGTGGCTGGGTGAGCCATGGAGTTTTGGCAATCTGGCGATAATTTGCGCTCTGGGATATGCGGATTTTAGAGCAGGTCACATAAACTGGCGAGAGAGCTGTCCAAAGCTCGCAGACTGGTACAGCAAATTCCAAGACGATGAGACCTATAAGGCGACTTATGTCTATGGGGATTATGCATGATCCGTCGTGCCTTTATTGTCATTTTCGGCTTGGTGATAATTGCAACGATTGCGTTTTTAGTCTGGCCAGAAAAGCGCTACGCGCCCTATGAGGTGAGCGAGGACTATCAAGCCCAAGTAGATGCTTTTCGTGTGCCCGACATGCCACAAGCTTGGACCTGGTCGTCCTTTGCAGGGGATGACGGGATAAAAATGCGTTGGGGCCAAATGCCCACACGAGATGTGTCAGACACAACCGTCATCATTATACCGGGTTATACGGCGACAATGAATATGTATGGTGAGCATATTGGTCACCTATCTGAGCGTGGCTATCATGTGATGGGCTTTGACTTACGGGGGCAAGGTGGATCTGAACGGCCGCGTATCGGGCAGCCAGAAAAACTCTTGATTGATGATTTTGCGCGTTATTCCAACGAGTTATCTGATTTTATTAAATCTCAAAGTTTCGCGGAAGACCGCTCAGTAATCCTGCTTGGGATGTCCCTAGGCGGGCATGTTGCCACGCGTCTAGCAGGCGATCATCCGGATGTTGTTGACGGGTTGCTTTTACTTGCGCCGGCTTTGCAACCGAGTTCCGGTGATACAGAGTTTGAAAAAGCCTTAAATATGATGAAATGGGGGCGACGATTGGGGAAAGATAAACGCTACCTGCCGGGTCAATCCAATTGGGTGCCATATAACGAAGAAAATCTCTTAAGGGTAGGGATAGAACATTGCGCTTCCAATCCTGAGCGTCTGCCACTCCGGGACGCGATCTTTACGGATATACCGGAGCAACGTGTAGGCGGTATCACCTTTAATTGGGGCATCGAATTCTTTGAGAGCAGTCTATATCTGCGGGAACCAAACTATCTTGAAAATATCGCATTGCCCATCACAATGATACACGCCGATTTGGATTTGATTGTTGAAACAGATGTGAATATTTCAGCTTGCGATGCGCGGTTACGCGATTGTGAAAATGTTCAATATGAAGGGGCAGGGCATTGCTTGTTCAATGAGAGCGACGAAATTCTTGAAAAAATATATGTCGAATTGGATGATTTAAAGGCGCGAATTACGTCGCCCTGAGCCATTAGAACTTTAGGAATTCAGGAATTTCTTCGCCAAATGGCGTTTTTGTCTTTTTGGACGAAGGCTTTTTATCTTTATCGCGTGATGAAGATTTGGACTTTTCTTTAGACGGTGTCTTCTTTGGCTTGTCTTTTGACTTTGAGACGCGTTCAGATTTTTTCTCTTTTTTGTCACTATCCTTTACAGGCTTAGTCTCGTCCGACTTAGTCTTTTTCTTTCCAGGGGCTGCGCGGCGTCGGGCGATAGGCTGTTTGGATGTCTTGGCCGGTTTTGTTTCTTCTATAGCGGTTTCTTTTGTCTCGACAGCAGCTTCCTGATCAGGCGCAGGTTTGCGCTTCGGGGCAGCGCGTCGTCGTGACGTCGATGATGTTTTGGTTGTCTTTTTTGGCTTCGCTTCTTTTGTCTCTACGTCTTTTGCCTCTACCTCTTCTTTTTGGGGCTTTTTCTTAGACGAAGATTTCGACTTGGATTTAGACGGTTTAGAGACTTCTTCGGTAGAGCTTATATTGTCGTGATATTCGCCCTCTTGACGGCGGTCGCGAGACCGAGACCTTCCTCTGGACCTATTGTTGCGATTACCACTGCGTTTTCGACCTGAGTCCTTTGGAAAGTCTTCAATGCCGGGAATTTCCAATTCTTCGATAGATTTAACATTAATGAGGTTCAGGATGGCTTTGTAATATTTCTCGTCAAGCTTTGCGACAAGCATGATCGCATCGCCTTTTCGCCCCGCTCGCCCTGTTCGTCCAATTCGGTGAACATAATCTTCCGAGTGTATCGGCACATCATAATTGAAAACATGGCTTACTGTTGGAACATCAAGTCCACGCGCAGCGACGTCAGACGCCACAAGATATTTGATCTCACCATTTCGAAAGCTGTCTAACGTCTTTGTACGTAAGCTCTGCGCGAGATCACCATGAATAGGGGCTGCGTCATGACCATGTACATTGAGCGATTTTGCCACAATGTCGACATCGCGTTTGCGATTGCAAAATATGATACCATTATCGACATCTTCATTATCGATCACCCATCTGAGCGCGGTACGTTTTTGTTTCGCATCAGATGAGGGTAAGCGGACGATCCGTTGGGTCACGGTCTTGGCCGTCATATTTTTACGAGCGATTTGAATGCGGACCGGTTGATGTAAAAATTGATCGACTAATCGTTTGATCTCATTGGGCATGGTCGCCGAGAAAAATAGAACCTGACGCGTAAACGGCGTCATATCGAAGATCTTCTCGATATCCGGGATGAACCCCATATCGAGCATTCGGTCGGCTTCGTCGACAATCAGGGTTTGTACGCCGGTCATCAGAATTTTACCGCGTTCAAACTGATCAATAAGGCGTCCCGGTGTTGCGATTAAAATATCGACACCCTTCATAAGTTTTCGGTCTTGTTCGGCAAAAGAAACACCGCCGATCAAGAGGGCCATTTCAAGCTTTAAATATTTGCCATAATTTTCGACGTCTTCTGCGACTTGTGCAGCAAGCTCACGTGTCGGACAGATGATAATGCAACGCGGCATGCGCGCCCGGGCTCGCCCTTTGGCCAGCTTATGCATGGTTGGCAGGGTGAAGGCTCCGGTTTTGCCTGTACCCGTTTGAGCAATCCCCAAAACGTCACGCTGTTGTAAGGCTGCCGGAATGCCTTTTGCTTGAATTGGAGTCGGGTTTACATAGCCTAGATCGTCTAGGGCTTTTAAGATTTTTGGGTCTAGGCCAAGCTCTTCGAAGGTGACTTCGATTTTTGCATCAGCATCGATTTCTTCCGGTGTATCTTTATCTGTCAAGATGGGTCGGCTTTTTGAGCATAGGCTTGCGAACACCCCGCAGGCCTTTCATGAATTTTGCGCAACATAGTGGGATGCACGCATAGGTCAAGCTCGGCTATCTGTATCATGATATCCCTCTTGTTTGAGCGGAAATCTTATACGCTTTTTCGTTAGCATTAGATCTAATTGACTTATTCAATCGGCACGAAAGCGCCTTCACCGCCCCATTCGGAAAGTTGGTCCCAAATTCGACCCTCGCGTTGTTCGGGGATCGTGATGGCTTCAACGGCTTCTGTGCCCAGACGGTCCTCGAGTTGCTGAAGATAGAGACTGCGTGGAACGACAGCATCAAATTCACTTTCAAAAATACCTAGCGGTTGAATTGGAAAAAATGAAGTTTTAAATATATTGCTCAGTCAAATTTGGCCTCGACCTTTAATGCCGCTGCTAGCCGTTCCATATAGTCGTCACGTGGAATTTCAATCGCCCCTAAGGTAGCGAGGTGGGGGGTTAAAAATTGTGTGTCCAGCAGGGTAAAGCCACGTTGATTTAAACGCTCCACCAAATGAATGAGAGCCAGCTTAGATGCATTGGTCGCAAGACTAAACATGCTTTCACCAAAAAAGGCCCCGCCCTGGCTTACGCCATATAAACCACCAATGAGTTTGGATTCGTGCCAGATCTCAACACTATGGGCTTCATGGCGTTGATGTAAAATTGTATATAGCGCTTCTATTCCATAGCTAATCCAAGTTGTGTCACGATGTTCGGCGCAGGCGCTTATGACCTCTGGAAAGGCTCGATTAAATGTCACGTGAAAGGGCGTTTTGCGTCGAAATTTTTGCATTGACCGTGAAATATGCAAATCTTCAAGTGGGATAATCCCGCGGGCTTTTGGATCAACAAGAAAAAGCGTGTCGTCATCCCGATCATCAGACATGGGGAATATGCCGCGCCGATAACACGAAACGAGTTGGTCCGGCCCAAAGCCTTGTTCCATCTTAGGAGACCTGATCCGTTTCAAGGGTTTTTGATGTTTCGCTCATATTGGCTTTGAGTTGGGCCTTTAATTTTTGTACATCTTCGGCCCAGATAAAGCCAAAGCTTACACATCCATCTTTTGTATGTTGCGCGTGATGTAAACGGTGGGCTTGGACAAGACGTTTCATATAGCGCCCACGTGCTTTTCGTGGGAAAGGTAGCCGTCTATGTACCAAGCCGTCATGGACGATCCCGTAAAGAATGCCGTAAATTGTAAGGCCTAGGCCTACATACCAGAGCCAGCTCACACCCATAGACCCAACAATGAAAAAACCGGCGGCGATAAAGCTAAATACGACTGCATAAAGGTCGTTCTTTTCAAACATCCCTTCTGTTTCTGTATGGTGGCTTTCATGCCACCCCCAGCCAGGACCATGCATGATATATTTGTGGATCGCCCAAGCGAAAATCTCCATCCCTATGATGGAAACTAAAACAATCGATATATTTGCAATAATCGTCACGATTTTCGTTCGCTTTTTCTAAATGGCAATCTCCACCAGGGTTCATGCGGGAATAGATGATGCTCGTGGTGATACCCAAAATGAAAACAGGAAAACAATGAGGCAAAATATCCAAACTCATTGGTTCTGGCATTGTGTTCGTCAGGGAAGGGGTCAGCATGGCGATGGGTGAGATAAGTCCCAAAATAAAAGAGCTGCGCGGAAGACAGAATAGCGGGAACTGCCCACATGACGATTGTGTTCAGATAGGGTGCCCCCAGAAGAATATATGCCACCGTAAAACCCATCAAGATCAAAATTTGTCTCAGGCCAAAATAGGTTTGAAAAAACTTAAGGTACCATGGCCAAAAAGATGTTGGGTTTGACTCATTAAAATCAGGATCTTGCGCCGTTCCTGGGAAATCGTGATGTTGGTGATGCGCGTCCCGCATGATCTTCCAATTAAAACCAGCATAAACAAATAAGATAACCGTGCCGAGAATTGCATTTGCTTTCGGCTTTTGCGGAAACAGAGACCCATGCATCGTGTCATGGGCCACGATAAATACGCCCGTATAGAGCCAACATTGCAGCGCAATCAGTCCCACCGTTTGCCAGATTGGATCTACTAAGGCGTGAAAAAACACACTGTAAATATGAACAATCAACCAGGCGCCAATGATAAGGCCAGCAAGTAAAGGACCAAAATTTATGTGGTCGTTAAGTTTGTCTTGATATTTGTCTTGATATTTGTCTGGGGCTTGCAATTAGACCCTCATCATTTTGTGAGAGATGAAGGCTGCGATAAGGAAGCAAATCAAAGCTCCACCAAAGAGAACAAGCCAAACAGAGCTTAGCTCCAATACAGATTGTCCTCTAGCTAGGATACCATAGAAGGCTTCGATTGACCAATAATTTGGAGTCGCTATCCCGATTTGTTGCAGCCAGTCTGGCATCATAAAGCGCGGGACCATAGACCCGCCAATGGCTGAGAGAAGTAAAACAGCGAATGTACTGACCGTATGCATTTGCGGTTGCGTTGCACAAAGAGATGCAACCAAAAGCGCGATAGACGCAGATATTAAAGCGGTCCCCAAACAGGCAAGGGCAACGGGTCCAAAATGAGACAATATGGGTACATCAAAGAAAATCTGTGCAACCGCGCAGATTATGACGGCTTGAAAAAACCCAATAAAGGTCAAAAAGGCTAATTTGCCGCTCAACATACCGAAAGCCCCAAAAGGACCAACCATTAGGCGGTCACTAATCCCACTTCGCCTTTCGTCAATCGTGATCGCGGCGCCTTGCATGGCCGAGAAGAGCAAGAAGAGGATAGCGGTTCCGCCAATGTAATAGACAACGGACGGGTCTTTGAGGTCCGAAGCCTCATCTGAGCCTAAAGCTGAGACCGTTTCAAAGAGCTGTGGTGATTTAACGCCGGTTTGGGACGCCAATAATTCGCGAATTTGACCTTTTAGAACTGTCGCTGCAACCTTTCGGCTTGGGTCTTCGATGATTTTGATCGACGGCACTCTGAGTCTTGCTACATTTCCCGTTATGACCACGCCCACGTCATCTTGCCCCAATCTTACGCGCTCGGTCACATCCTCTAACGTCCAATTCTCATCAAAACTAATTGAAACCAGCTCATTCTGTTTCAAGGTCTCGGTAAATTCTATAGACGGCGCTGCTTTACTCGTTGAAGCCAGTGCGACTCGTAGGTCGAGATTTCCGCCAGATGCATTCGAAAATATTGCCGCAAAAACTGCAAAAATGAATCCTGGAAGCACAAAGGCTAAAATGAGCGCGCCTTTGTCCCGCCACAGGCGTAACCACATCGTTTTGAAGACAGCGCCAATCATGAACCGGCTCGACTTGTATTTTCAATACGATGCATCAGGGCTGTAAGGCCGGGGCGACGCACGCTGATTTCTCGCAATAGTTCGCTCTCTCCGCGAAGTGACGTCATAAATGCCGATACAAAACTCACCTCATTGGCATTTGTCATAGCACTCCAAATCGTTGGCAACTCATCTTGCTTAAATTCAAAGGGGTGCATGGCCTCAAGTAAGTCGCGACTAGGCGGCTCCGCATACCGTATTCTTATTTCACGTTGATCTTGAAATGCATTTTTAAGCAAGCGGGAGGGCGTGTCAAAGGCGAGCTTTTTACCCTCACAGAGAACCAATACCTTATCGCAAAGTGCTTCCGCTTGTTCTAATTCATGTGTGACGAGGATTACGGCTTTGCCTTGTCGCGTGAGATGGCGGGCCAGACGATGTAGCGTGTCTCTTGCAGGCACATCCACACCTGCGGTAGGTTCGTCAAATATAATCAATGACGGGTCCGTCAAAATTGCGGCCGCAACATTAATCCGACGTTTCATACCGCCAGACATGGCCGAAACTCGAACATCCGCATGTTTTGCCATATCGACCGAAGCAAGTGCCTTGTTGATCATCGTCTTGTCAGAGAGTCCTAATAGCCGTCCAATGACGTCTAGATTTTCCGCGGCGCTCAAATGGGGGTAGAGGCCGATGTCTTGCGGGACAAGGGCAATGCTTTGGCGCCTATCCGTTCCTCGTTTTAACGGATATCCATTGATTGAAATCTTTCCTGATGTGTCAAGACGTCCGCATAAGGCTTTGATAAAGCTTGTTTTTCCTGCGCCATTAGGCCCAATGACGGCGACAAGCTCACCAGACTTAATGTCCAGGCTTAGTCCATCTAAGGCCTGATGTTTTCCATAGGATACGCTGAGTTTGTCGACGCTCAATATGGGGGTGTCGGACGGCGTATTATGTTTTGGCGAAGGCAAATTGCTTATCCAATATAGCGCTAAGCGTTTGGGCGTTAGATAATTCTGCTCGATCTATAGCGGCATTGGCCGACGACAAATAATCTTGCAATTTTGCCTTAGAGGCGTCTGACCCTGCAATGGCCAAAATCGTCGCCTTACCGATATCACGGCCAACTGATTTTTCGGCCTGGTCTTCGTCCATCAACGCGTCTTTGACATCGTCTAACAGTTGAAAGGCAAGACCCAAATGATAGGAAAAATCTTTTAGGGCCGCGCGTTGCGAGGCATGCATAGAAGAAAGAATGGCTGCCGCTTCGACGCTAAAATCAAACAGAGCGCCGGTCTTGAGTGTGTTCAACCGTTCAATTTCTGCAATGCTTGCAGATTGGTCCGTATTGGCCAAATCTGCCATCTGCCCTGCGATTAAGCCTTTTGATCCAACAGCATAAGACAATAGATCAATCATTTCGACTTTGGCATCAGATGGTACAGCCTCCAGTCTGGATAAAATTCCAAAGGCTCGGTTTAGGAGGGCTGTTGCTGATAAGATGGCCGTGCTTTCGTCGAAAGCGATATGTGTGGTCGGTTGATTGCGACGAAGGTCCGCATCATCCATACAAGGCAGATCATCCAATATGAGAGACGCTGCATGTACCATTTCAGCAACACAACCCGCGGAAATGGCCGCGTCCATCATAGACCCAGCTTCGATAGCTCCGCCTTGAGCGATAAACACACATAATAAGGGACGAAACCGTTTGCCTGGCGATAATAGGGCGTGTCTTTGGGCTTCATGCAAGCGGACAGGCCACGTTGTTTCTGACGGCACAAGCTCTGATAGGCGTCGTTCAATGAGCCGACGCATTGTCGAAATCTCATCAGAGGGCGCCGCACGATTTATATTTACGGTCAAATCTCATTCCCGATCAAAAAGCGTTTCGTCTTTTTGGCATATCAAGCCCTTGGGTTAAAGGTCTACTCTTCTATTGGTAACATGCAAGCCTCTAGACGCTTTTCATTGATCAGCCTTAACAGCTCCGCAGCAGCTTTCGCGTCACAAAGCGCACGATGATGATTGTCGAGTTCTATATCAAAAACATGGCATAAATTTTTAAGGCTGTAAGAGGCATAACCTTGATAAAGTTTCCGCATCGAAGAACAGGTGCATAATTTTGGAAAGTGAAAAACCCTGTCGATCATTTTAAATTCGGCGCGGATAAAGCCATAATCAAAATTGACATTATGCGCGACGAAAATTGCATCTTCCATAAAGTCGTAAAAGCTCTCGGCAATATCAGAAAATAACGGAGCATTGGCGACCATCTCATTGGAAATGCCCGTGATTTGCGTAATTTTGGCCGGGATAGGACGTTGTGGATTAATGAGGCTCGACCATTCGTCGATTACGTTTCCGTTTTTAACTTTAACGGCGCCAATTTCTGTGACCCGGTGTAGACCAGCTTTTCCTCCAGTTGTTTCCACATCTACAACGACATAGATTTGTTCAGGATCAATGATCCAGTCAACCTTGAGAATATCTGCTTGAAATCCCGCCTTTTTAAGTTGTTTTAGTCGTAAGAATTGGTTGCGACGAATAACGTCGCCTTTGGCTTTGATTTCAAGAAACCTTATGGTTTGATCAGATTCGATTTTCATAATGTCCGGAAAGCCATGTTTCATGTTCGTCCAGTCAGAGGCCATTTGTCGCAAAATTGAACCCACGGCGCCCTTTGGAGTGAGTTGGATCAATTGTTTGAGGCTATCGATTATGTCTGAGCGCCATCTAAATATATTCTGTGGTTTCCCATAATTTGATGTCAGTGTTTTCAGGAGGCGAATAATCGCAATATGGGGCTGATCAAAGTCATTGAGGCGGTCTTCAATCTCAGACTTGTTTTTGTCATAAAAGGCACCGGACTTAAGTTCTAACGGCGTGGTTTGATAGCTTTCAGGGCCAAATAAGAGGTCCCAAAATACTAGACCAAATAGGGTGCGCCATAGCTGATTTTCGGTTCTGAAACAGATCAACCCCGCCTTGGTAAAATGACGAATAGTGGCGTCTTCGACATTGTGTTTATGACTTTCGTCAAGTGTTAAAACTGGTGCTTTGCGAAGCATATCTGTCAACGGTGATGTCCGTTTTTTTTCAAATTTACGGGCGTAAAAATCTTCAGCAAAGTTTGACTCATTGCTAGACGAGGGATCGTCAATCATAGATTCCAATCTAGACTTTACCCAGTCTTTGTCGCCTAACTTATATTTGAGACGAATAAGGCGCTCATTGCAGATTGCACTTTGTGAAAGGCTGTAAAACTGCACGGCTTTTTCCAAATTTTCACTCTGTTCCGATCGCTTGCCAAGTTGGTGTAAGAGCTTGTCTTTATTCTCAAGGCTCTGATTGCAATGGGTCAATGGCCATGCATCAAGCGTCGCCTCTAAATTCATTATTTTGAGGCTGTTTTCTGAATTAAGATAGTGGATTGCCTGTGCGTAAAAAAAAGCGGATTTGGCGCTTAATAGCTCGTCAAACCTCAATCCATATTGTCCATCCATAGCGGTGCTTTTCACCAGGCCTAAATCACGCATTGTGCGCATATTAAGCGTTTGACCAATATGCCCCGAATAAAGATAAAGTAAGTAATCCACAGTTTCGGAATATCTTTGAACAAGAAAACCCGGATCGATTTTTACATCTTTGAAGTCCAAATTCGAAAATGCAAATTCGACCAACTCTGATTTCTTCCAACTATGTTTATAATCAGATTTAGGAAAGTGATCTGACAATAGGTTTAAAAGGGCGTCTTTACGTAGTGATTTTAGATAGTCGTGGAAGTCTGCATGTTCAACCTGAGACATAAAACCGAGTTGTCGCAACTGATTATATTGATCATCTAAGGCGTCAATTTCTTCATATTGAACTTTATCTATATGAAAAATATTCCCTTTTCGGGCACAAAGCCGAATATAAAGGCATTGCGCAAAAAAGGGTAAGCTATGAAAGCTCTGAAGAAATTTGTGCTCAGTTTCACCCAATAGCGTTTCATAACGCGTTTGGACGTCGTCGACAATCTTTAGAAAATTTGCGTGGTAATAATATTGCGGTAGGTCTTTTACCGACCAGCTTTGACCGGTTTGTTCTCGACGAAAACGACGTTGTTCGGCTCTAATATGTTTGTGAGAGGCTATAGTTGGCATAAGTCTGCCCGAAAATAGTCCACAAATTGATACACAGTTTTATCCCTTGTTCCTGAAAGGAACAAATATAGAACATAAATTAGGGGTTTGTCTAGTGAGCTTTTAAATTGGATGGGCGTTAGGCGCTGCGATACAGCGCCTAATAGCCTTGTTGTCCAATTCTGATATCGCGTTCTAATTGGTTGGGAACTGAGTTGTTATTTAACCTAGCCCGATAGACCTGCATGTTTTCCAAGACACGCATCACATAATTTCGGGTTTCTGAGAAAGGTATCTTTTCGACCCAGTCAATGGAATCTATATGGCTATCTCGTGGGTCACCATAGTCTCTGATCCATTGTTTCGCTCTGTGAGGGCCAGCATTATAACTGACAGCGGCAAGAATATAGGATCCATCCCATCGATCGAGTAGATCATTCAAATGGAGCGCTCCCATCTTTGCAGCGTAATTACCATCTGAGGCAAGACGGTCTCGGCTATAGGCTATGCGATGTTTTCGGGCGGTTGCCTTAGCTGTCGAGTTTATCATTTGCATCAATCCATAGGCTTTTGCGGAACTCACAGCATTGGGCGCAAATTCGGATTCTTGCCGAGCAATCGCATAAACAAAAGGATGTTCGAACTTTGATTCAGGTAAAGCTTCAATAGATCCGATAAGCGGGTAGCCGCTATCCGTGAGCATGGATTGGAATCGCCCAGCTTGTTTGGCGGCGCGAAGAGATGGGCGCATAAATCCATATTCTGCAGATAATCCTGATAAGAGGGACAGTTTGTCTAATGAGTCAACCTCATCATCCAAATGATAGGCCATTGTGGAGAAATGTCTTTCCGCTCCGGCTTCCCCAAGGAGGTGAAGCGCGCGCACGCGATTATCTGAGGCAAAATCGACTTTAGATCCCTCGGACACAAATTCTATGGGTAATGTTACCCGGTGAGTTTGGCCGTCAGATTCTAATCCTGCCAACATACCGTAATAGGTGTTTGGGTATTGAGCGGCCTGAATATACTGAATATTGGCTTGCAGGTCATTCTTGGCCTCATATGCACGCCCCATCCAATAATGTGCCCGTGCGAGAGAAATAGGAGATCCGACACCGTCTCTTAATCGGGTAAAATGCTTAAGCGCCCTATCTGCATCGCCCAATTGGGTAAGGGCTAGCCATCCAGCTAAAAACTCGGCATCAGCAAATTCAGTTCCACGGGTAAAACCGTGATAGAGGGTGAGCTGATACGCTTCCTCCCATTTCTTCTCTTTTATGGCCCAATAGGCCATGATTTTCTTTTCACGCCAAAAAGCTTTACGACCGTTCTCTGTTTGCGGAGCTTCACGTAGCGAAAGATAAACGGGAAGGGCGTAATTTTGCGTCTTTTTGCGCCGCCTCCACCGGGCGCGTTCGTAAAGAAATCCGGGGTCGGTTTGTAGCTTTTCTGGAACGGCACGGATGGCCGCGTCCATACCCGAGGCATTCCGATTGAGTTTCATACGTGCATTCATCAAGGCGCGATCATTTTTACCCATATGCGGTAGGAGGGCATAGGCCTTTGAATAGTGCGCATAGCCTAACCAGATTAAATGATCGGCACGCGCGGCATTATCTTCTTTGGTTAGTTTGTCTTTGTACTTTCCAAAAACTTTTCTTTGACCATCCCTTGTGAGGCGACTTTCACGCCAGGCCAGCCTCAAATATTTATCGCCAAGACCTGAATTGCCAAGCGCGTAATGGGCTTCTGCTAGTTTTGCGCGGCCTTCGCCTGAAACGGGGTCTCCCGGCCCAAACCAAGCCATAACTTTGCGAGCGGACCAATTTTCATCAAACATGCGCTTTTCAGCAAGGGCACGGACCGTTGTAAGGCGTGGCCAATTCGAAAGGTTCTTATGCACATATTCTAGCGTTTCTATGGGCGCATTACGATCACGCGTTGCCTGTACCCAACGCAAAATATCTTTTGCGATAGGATCATTGATCCTGGCCATAGAGCGCTGGACATCGGACCAGCGTCGACTGTCAGCAGATGCCATCGCTTTTCGAAACAAAACCGCATCTTCTTGGAGGAGAAATTCTGAAAGAGGCGGCGGGCTGGGCTTAAGGCGAGGAGAGGGAACGGAGGCATGTGAAGTGGCGCCTAAAAGGCCCATAACTGCAAAGCCTAAAAATGCTCTTTTTGAGGCCTTAATAATGTCACACATTTCCCACATAAAATTTCCTGTGACTGAATCGGTTAATATTGCCTGAATAGCGGTGAACCTATCTTGAAACCAAGGTCAAAACAACGCTATCAGATGCCTCTTTTGGGCCTATAGAGAATAAGTAGAAAGACAATGATGATTAAAGGTTCGATTACAGCTCTGGTCACACCCTTTAAAGATGGTGGGCTTGACGAGCAGGCATTCCAAGATTTCGTGGAGTGGCAAATCGCTTCGGGTACACATGGTTTGGTGCCATGTGGAACCACGGGCGAAAGCCCAACACTTACGGATGCGGAACATCAACGTGTCATCCGCCTATGTGCAGAAGCAGCAAATGGCCGTGTGCCCGTCATTGCGGGAGCAGGGTCTAACGAAACACGTGTATCGATCAAATATGCTCAGCACGCCAAAGCTATGGGGGCTGATGCGGCCTTGGTGGTCACACCTTATTACAATAAACCGAGCCAAGAAGGTATATTTCAACACTTTAAAGCTATCTCAGAAGCTGTTGATATTCCAATCATTGTTTATAACATTCCGGGTCGTTCGATCGTCGATATTTCGCAGGATACAATGGAGCGTTTGAGTAAGCTTCCAACTGTTGTCGGATGCAAAGACGCAACGGGTCAAGTTGAGCGTGTTGCAGGTCTTACGGCGCGTTGCGGTGCGGAGTTTATCCAACTATCTGGAGATGATTGTACCACTTTAGGCTATTGCGCCAGCGGCGGGCATGGCGCCATTTCAGTTGGGTCCAATATTGCGCCCAGAGCCTATGCCGATTTCCACAATGCTATGATGGAAGGCGACTTCATCAAAGCCAGAGAGATGAATTCAAAGCTTGATCGACTTCACAAGGATTTGTTTATCGACCCAAGCCCTGCACCGACAAAATATGCGCTTTCGCTGATGGGTAAGATGAATCCGACCGTTCGACTACCAATTACGGAATGTCGTGATTCGACGAAAGACATCGTCCGATCCGCAATGGATCTGGCAGGTGTTACCTATACGTAATGAGTAGCAAAGCCGGCGGTCGAAAGAAAAAACCAGGCGAAAATGGTATTGTTGTCGCCGAAAATCGCCGTGCGCGCTATGATTATGCTGTCGAAGACACGTTAGAGGCAGGCATCCAACTTGTTGGCACTGAGGTCAAAGCTCTTAGGCAAGGCAAAGCCAATATTGCAGAGAGTTATGTGTCAATCGAAGGCAATGAAGCTTGGCTGATCAATGCCGATATTCCAATTTACGCGCCTGCATCACAATTCAACCATCTCCCAAAACGTCCACGCAAACTTTTGCTGAAACAGCGCGAAATCGGAAATCTGGTCGGGGAAACCCAACGCAAAGGCCGAACCATTGTCGCGCTCAAGCTCTATTTTAATCAAAAGGGCAAAGCGAAACTCCTGATCGGGACCGCCACAGGTAAGCAAAATATTGATAAACGCGAGACCCAGAAGAAGCGAGACTGGCAAAAGCAAAAAGCCCGCTTAATGCGTGAGAAGGGGTAGGGGCTTGATTTTGCGAGCGCCTAAAGCTCATTAAATCGATAGTTATGATAAATCGTCTAAACCTAATAATTCTGGCGCTCAGTATTTCAGCCTGTACTTCACTTCCCAAAAATACTGACGCTGGTGAAGATGCGCCTCTCTTGGTGAATACCACATGGCGTGTAAAGACGACGACAGACCTTACGATCAATTTTCGTTT
>CAYRMO010000065.1:0-15507 GCA_964425355.1 uncultured Algimonas sp.
TGCCCGGGGCCTTTGCGCAATATATGGCCTTGCCCGAATTCAATGTGATCCCGCTGCCCGATAGTCTTCCGCTTGATATAGCCGCAATTATGGACCCGCTTGGGAATGCGGTCCATACGGCCTTGGCCTTTGATCTGGTCGGCGAGGATGTGTTGATTACCGGAGCTGGGCCAATCGGTATTATGGCGGCAGCGGTCGCGGAACGGGCAGGGGCACGGCGTGTGGTTCTGACCGATATTGAGGATTGGCGCCTTGATTTCGCCAAGAAAATCACCAGCCGCACCCGTATGGTCAATACAATGTCCGAAGATTTGAAAGACGTCATGGCCGAGATCGGTATGAGCGAGGGCTTTGACGTCGGGATGGAGATGAGCGGGGCCAAGCCGGCCTTTGATCAAATGCTCGATACCATGTTGATGGGCGGATCTATTGCTATGCTCGGGATACCGTCCGTGCCTTATCCGGTCGATCTGTCAACGATTGTCGGTAAGGCTTTGACCTTAAAGGGAATTTACGGGCGGCAAATGTATGAAACCTGGTATAAAATGCTGGCCTTGCTTGATAGTGGTCTGGATATGAGCCAAATGATCACCCATCGTTTCCCGGCAAGAGATTGGCAAAAAGCTTTTGATCTGATGGAAACGCGTAAAACAGGCAAAGTTATTCTGGATTGGAACGAATTGTGAGCGAAGACCATGTGCCACTTAAGGGCTATAAGCCTGTTTCAGATGCGGAGATGAAACAATCGGCTTCTGATATGTTGGCGCTTTTGAAGCGTCGGCGCACAATTCGCTATTTTTCGGACAAGCCTGTCCCGCAAGAGGTCATTGAGACGGCGATACTTGCCGCAGGCACGGCGCCCAATGGGGCTAATCAGCAACCCTGGCATTTCGCGGCGATTTCCAATCCGGATATGAAACGCCGCATTCGCGAGGCGGCCGAAGAAGAAGAGCGCGCCTTTTATGGTGGGCGCGCCTCTGATGAATGGCTCGATGCGCTTGAACCGCTGGGTACAGATGCGTCCAAGCCTTTCCTTGAAAAGGCGCCTTGGTTGATTGCGATCTTTGCGCAAAAGAAAGGCCCAGACGGCGAGAAGCACTATTATGTCACCGAGAGTGTCGGCATTGCGATTGGCATGCTGATCACGACCTTACATGCGGCAGGGCTTGCGACCCTCACCCATACGCCCGCACCTATGAATTTTTTGCGTGATATTTGCGAACGCCCATCGACGGAAAAGCCTTTGGTCCTATTGGTAGTGGGCCATCCAACGAAGGATGCGACGGTGCCTGTCCATGCGTTGCAAAAGAAGAGTTTGGGTGAGATTGCGAAGATTTGGGATTAGACGCATTCCCAGTCTTAAAAGCCGATTAAATACGAATTCCACATTTCTTCAGTCACCCTCGGGCTTCGACCCGAGGGTCTCCTGGATTTGTCGATATATACAGATTTCCGAGTCGGGCTATCCATTCAACATCCAAAAGGCCCTAGGTACAAGACCTAGGGCGACGTGAATTTAACGACTTTATTTTATCGTCACCCGTTGATTTTATCCAAAGGGCAGGGCTTTCCTAAAAGACGAACATATCCGCATTTAGATCGTCAGCTTCGATATCTTCTAGGGTGACGGATGTGTCACCAAAACTTACGACCACACCAGCATCGGTATCTGTGAGCGTCAGATCATCAAAGGAGTCGAGTCCAAAATCTGAGACATCGATTTGATCCTGGAAGATCTCGAAATCCGTAATGGTGTTGGTTCCGCCATCTTGTTCAAAGACGAATTGATCGCGGCCAAACCCGCCGGTCAGCGTGTCATCGCCGCCGCCTGCAAAGAAGACGTCATCATCATTGCCACCGTCAAAGAGGTCGTCTCCGTCGCCACCAACCAATGTATCACGGCCATTAAAGCCAATGAGTACGTCATTCCCAGCGCCACCATCTAATTGGTCGTCGTCATTGCCACCATCAAGGTGATCATTTCCGTCGCCACCGATTAGGGTGTCGCGTCCGTTAAATCCGATAAGGGAATCATTGCCAGCGCCGCCTTCTAAGACATCTTGGTCATTTCCGCCATCGAGAACGTCATCGCCATCTCCGCCATAAAGGAAGTCATCGCCATGAGAGCCAAAGAGTTGGTCATCGCCTTCGCCACCATGTAGCGTGTCGTTTTGGTTTCCGCCGTCTAGAATATCATTACCAGCGTAGCCAAAGATAACATCGTCACCATGCGAGCCAAAAATCGTATCATTCCCGGATCCACCTTCCAATGTGTCTGCGTCATTGCCACCATTTATGACCTGATCTGGGTCCGGCTCAGCTTCTGGTTCAGGGGATTCAGTAGGCTCTTCCTCATTTGGCTCTTCCTCACTGGGCTCTTCGTCCTCAGGGAAGGAAACCGGAATTAGGTCGGGAATACCTTCGTCTTCTTCGTCTTCGGGTTGAGGCTCTTCTTCTGGCTCTTCACTTGGTTCTTCATCAACTATCACAAGCTCGAGACCATCATCAGCGAAGATAAAATCTGCACTTGAAAGATCGGCTAAGAATACATTTTCCAGCAAGACACGATCGTCGCCTATGTTTATCCAGGTTCCCGCTGCAACCTCGTTAAAGTCCAAGGTCTCAAAGGTTAGATCTGTATATGCGCTCAGGTCTAGGAGGTCATCAGTCAGAGAAAAATCGTGAATTCTGTCTTTTCCAAACCCGGAACTAAATACAAAAATGTCAAAACCTGCACCACCCGTCAGGTAGTCATTGCCTGCACCACCCGTCAGCACGTCATTTCCGTCCTCGCCAAAGAGGCGATCCCGTCCGTTTCCGCCATAGAGGAAATCTGAGTCAGCACCACCATATAACCAATCTCTGCCATTTTCGCCGTGAAGCTGATCGTGGCCGGCTTCGCCGTGAATAATGTTGCTTTGCGCGTTGCCAATGACGATATCCATGCCGTCACCCGCAAATATACCGTCAATATTTCTGATGCGCGTATTTGAGAAATCCCAATGTTCCGCATCATTTGTGCCGCCAATGGTTACATTATCAAAATCACGACCATTGATAACTTCGATCCCGCTATCAGGTCCAAAGCCATCTTTTAATCCAATGATTGTATTATCTTCTGTAGCCCCGATTACATCCCGGCCAGTTGTTCCTGAGTCAGAATATTCATCAACAAATCCAGCATTTTCTGTTCCGACGAGGTAAAAGTCGCCACCTTGGCCACCATCAAGAAAATCAAATCCAGCGCCGCCTGTCAGTGCGTCTCTGGCATTTCCGCCTAAGAGTTGGTCATTTCCGTCTCCGCCATCTAGCGTATCGCGACCATTTCCACCTTCGAGTATGTCATGACCTTCGCCGCCAATAAGGGTATCGCGTCCGTTTCCGCCATCTAAAATGTCATGGCCTTCGCCACCTTCGAGCGTATCACGACCATTTTCGCCGTAAAGGTGATCAGAATCTGTTCCACCATTCAATGTGTCAGCGCCGCGACCCCCAAAGAGAATGTCATGTCCGCTACCGCCAGAAATCACGTCGGCTGCGTCTGTTCCTGTAATGTGGTCACGTCCGCCATTTCCATAAATCTCAGACACACCAATGATTTCGACGCCTGAGAAATCCCAAACTTGGTTGTCATTATCGCCGATTATTCTTGCATTGGCTAAGCCATTGATAACTTCGATACCACTATTTAGGAGGCTAAATCCATCGCCAAGGCCAATATCAATGCCTTCCGATGTGGCGAGAATAACGTCAGTTCCCGATGTACCCGTATCATTGTAGAAATCTACAAATCGACCCTGAAAGTCGTCAGCATTTACGAGGTAAGTATCTGATCCCTCACCACCATCTAGCGTATCATAGCCCGCTAATGCATTGATTATATCATCCCCATCGGTTCCGATGATCACTTCGTGAAAATCCGTTCCGGTCAAAACATTTGACATATCTATAGCTCCTATATTGGAGCCAATATTTCTCAAATCATTTATGAAAGTCACAAAGAAACGGGTTAATGAAACCCTAATGCAGTTTTAGGGTTTCAACTTTATTAAATGATTTATATCGGGTTAAAATTGACCGCCCCGTCTTTTTTCCCAATTTACTTGTCCAAGGGGGCATGTTCATTAGCAAGACGATTTGAGGACGCTCTATGATGCGACGACTAAAGTTATACCATGCACTCCCAGCGCTGATTATTTTTATGGCACCGCCCATTGCGACTGCGCAATCTTCAGAGCCGCTCTCTGGGCTTTGCGCCTGCGAAGCGCTCACTGATACAGACGCCGCGCTCGCCTGTGTCCGGTCTGAGACCGCCAAGCTATGCGGGACATGCGTGACGACTCCGCCGATTGGAAGTGGCAAGCAAAGCGGTACTGAATCCCAAAGCGCTGTTCAAAACCCTACCCTTGATAGCTCAGAAAAATTCATTCCACTAAAGCGAGATGAAACGCCGAAGAAACGGACTTTAACGATAAAGAGTGCGCAGACTTATGGGGGGAACGGTTATATACGTTTTACGCTCGAAAATGGCGAAATTTGGCATCAAACAGATAGAGGAAATCTACGTTTGGGTAGGAGCAATAGCCCTGATAAGCTGACCATAAAAAAGGCGCGCTGGGGAGCTTCCGCGCCCGCGTAAATGACAAAGCCCCGTCCATTCGCGTGAAGCGGGTGAAATGATTGGATTTCCGTCTTCCCTCATAGGAAATTGAATTTCATAGAATACAATGTATTTAATCCATTTACACTTAATTGAAATTTGTCTGGGGCTTCAATGGTGAATAAAATGACTCGACTAGCATTTCTTTTGGGCCTCGGCTTATTGACCGCGAGCCTTCCGCAAATGACCACAGCGCAATCTGCTACGCTAGAGCCAGGCCTCTATGATGTGTCGAATAAGGTGGTCATGACTGGGCGGGTCGTGCGGGACGAGGTGGTTGAAGACTGCATCCGCGCAGGTGAGAACGATAAAACTCTGCAAAGCTTGCTTTTGGACTTTACCAAGAAAGATGAATGCGGCCTCAATAATGTCGAGCAGACGGCTTCAACCATGCGGGCGGATTTTACCTGCCCGCCCTTGCAAACAGGTGGCGATGTAGGCGGTACAATTGAAGCTAAATACGCAAGTGATAGTTTAATCTATACACTCGATTGCAGGTTCGGACCGATATCCCGCGTGACGGTAAATAAAGACTTGCGTCGGAAAGCCGAATGTCCCGTAAAATAAGAAGGATCGATCCCTAGGATAAGTCCTGAATGGTGTTTTCTATTTTTTGGACTGTCGCGGCATTTAAAAGAAAGAGATAGCCGGTTTTACTTGGCCGTCCGGTATTCGGGTTTTGAAACAGCCAAATTGTGCCAATATTGAGCCCAATGAGTTTTTCCTTGCCTTCTTTTGTAATTGTAACTGGAGTTCCTGATTGGCCGGGAATGGAGCGACAATTATGTGAAACCCATTGGGTTTCAAAATTTAGGTCTAAGAGCTCAAGCTGGCAGTGTTGATAATTTTCTGGAAGGCCAAAGGCTTTTGCAAAATTAACCTCCATCCCGTTAATGGCCGGGCTTGCTTCGGTCGGCTCCATCTCAAATCTAACAAGCCCGGGTGTTTTGATGGGCTTGAACTTAAGAATGGCCCAATCCGTACGTGTTCCCGACTTATAGTCAGGCGCATATTGAATAGATGTGACAGATGACAACCGGCCTTCGAAATCTCTCACGATACACGGCCGATCCTCTGGAACCCCGTGTCCGGTTGTCAGGCCATAGTCAAAGTCCGGATCAGCTGTGCGAATAACGGCCACACGAGAATGTTTTTCAATATTTTCCTGAGATGTCCCGCACATTAAGCGCAGCATATGGGTCAGCTTGTCGTCTGATCGAGGGACGGACTGACACGACATCAATGCCATAATTATGACTAGCGCCGGAAGCGCAAAATTCATCATTGATCGCAGCGTCATAAAGCATCCTTAAACCGTCTCGCTAAACAAGATGATTGCGCTTGTGTAAGTCAATTGAGAAATAATGTGGGGCTGAGATTTCAGTAGATTAGCTACCCGTTGTTACATTGCCGACCGTCGCCTCAACATCTGCCTCAATCCCAGGATCAAATTCTGTACCAGAATCGGTATCAATATCAGTATCAGTATCAATATCAGGGTCCGAATTTACGTCGCTATTCTCTGATGGCGTTTCAAGGATTGTATCTAACGATCTCGTCTCAGCATATGTCCGGTTTAAGTTATCATATTTCGTATTCAGGGCATAGCCTTCTGGAATTAAATCAATGTCAGATTCAACATCGTCAATTCCAATGTCATTCGAAATTGTACTTGCGAGGCTTTGTCCCGCCAATTCTAGAACCTCGACCAATTGCGCTTCGGACATCTCCGCCCAAATAGCGGCATTTTCAGACGCTTTGCCTTCTTTCGTTTTCGTGGAGATACCAACAGCATATTGATTGCGGTATATATTATCCGAATACTCGATTATATTCTCGTTGCCAGGAGATTCTTGGAACCGTTTCAATTCGGGTCGATTTGGAAATAACATCGCGTGGGAATACACATATAAAGTTCCAAAATTTGGCGTGAAGGCATATTTCAAATCGACAAGGAGGACTGCGTCAGCATATGATTCTTCGATAAATTCTCCACGCATGCCGGGCGTTTCACGTCGCACGATTTTAAAATCTTCAATGCCATCCAGCGTCGTTCCTTCGAGCGATTGCTCGACCTGTTTTCTAAATTCAAAGGCGTAATCATGACCCTCTAACTTTTCGCGCATCGGCTTGGCCATATTCTCGGCATTTATGGTACGCACGCCAGCGACCCCAACGTCAAGTATGGCGGGGAGAACAGGAACGCCAGAAAAAGCACTAAGCTGGGTCCAAGGGGAACTTCCCTTAATATCTGCGCCAATCTTCTCTTGCTTTGAAATCAAAACCGCATCCACCGTTCCGATATGTTGCCGCGCCCCCGCATCAAGATAATGTTCGCTCGGCCGAGGATTACTTGCACAGGCGGAAAGACTAATCGTCGTGCCGATCGCCAAGATAGGTACAATAAATGATCGCATTTGTCTCACTCCCTATAAATCGAGTAACACCTCAATACTTTGTCTAAGAAGAACTTATGGACCCTCGTATAATTTGGCAATTCACAATCACGTAACTGGATTTATCGAAAAATTTTATAACAAGAGATCAAAATGCCAGCGATTAATGCTCAAATGGTCTTAAGACGCGGATTCGAGGTCAAAATCTTTATATTGCTGTTTAAGCTCACGTTTTAAGATTTTACCGGTTGCGCCAAGGGGCAGGGCGTCAACAAAGACGAAAGCATCAGGCATCCACCATTTGGCACATTTTGCGCCAATACAATTTTTGATCTCGTCCACATTTGGGTCTTTACCTGGGACGGGTTGTACAATGAGCATGGGACGTTCTTGCCATTTTTCGTGACGCACACCGATACAGGCCGCCATAGCAACATCAGGATGGTCACAAGCCGCATTTTCGACTTCGATTGAGGATACCCATTCACCGCCAGATTTGATTACGTCCTTAGAGCGGTCTGTGATTTCCAGATAGCCGCGCGGATGAATGGCCGCAACATCACCGGTGGCGAACCACCCATCATCCGTGAAACTATCTGATCCCGCGCCTTTGAAATAGCCCGAGGCTACCCAAGGGCCGCGCACATGAAGATGGCCGGAGGTCTCGCCGTCTTGTGGAAGTTCTTGGCCTTCATCATCGACAATCCGCATGTCGACACCGAATATGCGACGGCCCGCATACAGCTTGTCGCGGACAGTGTCGTCATAATTGGATAAGTCATCGCCCGGATAAGGTGCATAGGTGGTCCCAAGGGGAGAGGTTTCCGTCATGCCCC
The DNA here is from genome assembly GCA_964425355.1 of uncultured Algimonas sp. Lineage (GTDB taxonomy): Bacteria > Pseudomonadota > Alphaproteobacteria > Caulobacterales > Maricaulaceae > Litorimonas. The sequence continues at coordinate 7,893 of CAYRMO010000065.1, forward strand.
AGCCTTGTTGCATAGGAATGCCTAGATCTTGCTCATAGGCCCGTAAGAGGCTTTCGGGCAGGGCAGAGCCGCCGACAAGGGCCTTTTTGACAGTGGGCAGGCTCTCACCATTGGCTTTGACATGGTTGTAAATCCCTAACCAAACTGTCGGAACGCCAGCCATAAGTGAGACGCTTTCTTGTTTGATCATTTTTGTGAGGTTTGCACCGTCTAGACCTGGACCCGGCATGACAAGCTTTGCTCCAACCATGGCGGCTGAATAGACAAGGCCCCAGGCCGAAACATGGAACATGGGAACTACGGCTAAGATTGTATCATTGGACCCGCCGCCAATCACATCCATGAAACAGCCCGCCATGGCATGCAAAATGGTCGAACGATGTGAATAGAGCACACCTTTAGGATCCCCCGTTGTCCCCGATGTATAACACAGGGTGCAGGCCGTATTTTCATCGAAACGTTGCCAGTCAATCGTTTCTGAATGACCGTCAATGAAACTTTCATAAGCGATTACCTCTGTTTTCATATCCGGTAATCCATCGGCATCAGAGAGGCAGATCCATTTTTCTATAGAAGGACAGAACGCGCCTACACCGTCGATGAGCGGCGCAAAGCTTGTATCAAACATAAGGAATTTGTCTTCGGCATGGTTGACCATCCAGCCAATCTGCTCAGGTTTTAAGCGCGGATTGATCGTGTGAACGATCGCGCCAATGGAACTGACCGCATAATAGATTTCGATATGGCGATAATTATTCCAGGCAATCGTTGCGATACGGTCTCCCGGTTTGACACCAGCGTCGAGCAGGGCATTGGCGAGCTTGCGGACCCGTACAGCACAATCGCTCCAACTATAGCGGTGCTCGGTCATATCTGTATTTAGCGTGTAGATTTCACGATCTTTATGGACAGTTGCGGCGTGCTCGATCAGATCGCTGATCATGAGCTCGTGTTTCATCATAAGACCTTGCATGTCTGACCTCCATAAAAATTGAGATTTGTCTTGTTTTCTATAATCTATTTTCACTATTCATCGGAGCGGTCAATAAGGAGTCGCTGTGAGCCATGTTCCAACCTATAAAGATGTAGTGAAGGCGCATGAACGTTTGGCCGGAAATGCTATAAAAACCCCGCTTTTAAGATCAGATAGGATTGATAGACTGGTCGGGACATCAGTTTGGTTCAAAGCTGAATGCTTACAAAAGAAAAATGCATTCAAATATAGGGGGGCATTTAACCGATTGTCCTGTTTATCCGAGGCTGAAAGAGAGGCCGGGGTGGTCGCCTATTCATCTGGAAATCACGCGCAGGGCGTGTCGTGTTCCGCCAAAGAACTGGGCATTAATGCCATAATCGTCATGCCCACAGATGCACCCAAGGTGAAAGTTGAGGGTGTGTTGGCAGATGGGGCGACAATCGTGTCTTATGATCGCCTGACTGAAAGTCGAGAAGACATTGCCGCCGAAATATCGAAACGGGATGGACGGGTAATTGTGCCGTCCTATGATGATCCTTTGATCATTTCAGGTCAGGGCACGATCGGGATTGAATTGGCAGAGGCTGAACCCAAATTTGATGCCATGATTACCTGTCTTGGTGGCGGTGGCATGTGTGCAGGTATCAGCTTGGCTTTGAATGAACTCTCACCGCAAACTCGAATATTTGGCGCAGAGCCCGAACTTTATAATGATCATCAGCTTTCTTTGAGAGCTGGAACACGCCAGACAATTACCTCGTCTCGTCCAACATTATGTGACGCCATTATGACCCCGACACCTGGAGAGATAACGTGGGAAATCAATAAAAATAGTCTTGAAGATGTTTACGGCGTTTCAGATCGAGATTGCCTTTACGCCATGAAGCTCGGCTATGAAGCGCTTGGCGTCACGCTCGAACCAGGAGGGGCGGCGGCAATGGCTGCGGTCCTTGCTCAGAAATTACCTGATGATGTAAGGTCTGTTGCCGTCATCTTATCTGGCGGGAATGTTGACCCTGAGCTATTTGAGCGTGCCTTAAATAGCTGAGCTAAGCCTTTGTAATAACAAATATTGAACAGGTTCATCGTCCCCAAAGCCAATAATTATATATCAATATAAATTTCAGTAGGTTAGGTAAAATCATGTATAGTCGGCTGGAACCAGAGATATCGAGAGACGATCCAGTTTTTGATCGGTTGATTGAGGCCTTAAATTCCGATCAACGGGTTGTCTATGCAAAAATTAATCACGGGTTTTGGGAGCGATGTGTTGCGCTAGAAAAGGCGGGTTTTGACCTGCATGAAAGAGATGCTGATCGGCTCAGAGAGATGGACGAGATTCTTGTTTTAAATCGACCCGCGCCCTTTATGTTTGAAGGCGGGTTTGTCGAAGACTTATTTTCATGTTTTCAAGCTATTCCGCATGACGACAAAAATTATATTTTTTCGGCAAGCTTGTTGGCAATTCCCAAACGGCACGAAATCGCGGGGTCTATTGAAAATATAGGCCTCTGCGAGGATTTAATGAAACGGCTTGTGCCTAAAAAGCTACGTGCCGCCAAAGCGGATGGAATGGAGCTCAAAAAAGCTATAATAACAGGAGGATATATAAAATTTGCTGAAGCCCTTAGGTCGCAAAATTGTCTGTTGATTGGCAATGCGGAAATTGAAACCTATTTTGACTTTATGGGGGTTAAACAAGGCGAATTTATCGAAATTCATCCCACCCATGCCCGGGAAGAAAAAGACGGTTTATTGGCTAAAATTCAGTCTAGACTTGCACGTAATAAACCAATCGATACGGTCCTATTGCAAGCTGGCGGAGCCCTATCTAGCTGGCTGAGTTATCAGCTTCATGAAGACTGGCCTGATGTTTCGTTCATAGATATTGGCCGTGGCGCATTGATTTGTAATCCTGAGAAAATGTTCAAAACGCCTTTCGGGAAAATTTATAAAAATCAGATCACCCAATCAATCGAACAAATTAAACCCGAATGGCTAAAAACATACGCGCCGCCGCCCTTGCGGTTTAACCTAAAAACGGGGCGAACCTTGTCTCGTATTAAAGGGTCATCATCTGATGCGACGTTAGATGAAATTCGTCATCACGACCCAAAGATAGACATTCAAACGCCTATTGATATGAATCTCAAACCTCCACGAGATGAGGGCCGAATTCGGCAAATTGGATCGTCTGTTTCGGATCCAGTCGCTTTAGCGCAAGACACATTAACTGCGCTATTGAACCTACCTAATGGGCAACAACTTATTTTATGTTCCAGCAAGGAAAACGCCTTGAAAACCGCCGAGGCGATTTTACGGGGCGCAGGATATAATGCATCGGGTAATGTGATTGAACACCCTAACGCTCTGGACGTCGACGTTGATAGCGGCGTGTGGAGCCAATGTCATAGCTACCCTATGTGGAATAAATTTCGACATATATTGAGACGTGAAAATTCTAAAAAGAGCCTGATTATTGATAATCAGAACGGACTTTTTCTAAGGCCAACTTCACCAAGGCCAAGAAATGAAGTGGAGGTTCTGGCCTGTAATGAGGAAACACCCTGGGGTATTCATCAGGTTTCAGCTTTGATTTTGGCTGATGACTTTGGTGTTGAGGTTGGATCGGAAGGTCTGGCTTTAGCAAGCGTATCCAAACATGAAGCCTGCGCCTTAATTGAGACAATAGAACGGTATGATGGTTGGTTATTCTTCTATCAAAAGCAAATGAAACGCATATTTGATTATGTGTCGCGGCATTTCCCACATCTTGACTATGAGTCTGAGAAATTAAGACTTATGTCGCCCGTCGGCAAACTTACATATAAATCATCTCGGCCGATTAAACCTAACGCTTGGGAAACACTACCTTTTGAGGTTAAAATTTACACGGCTGAATATAGGTCAGGTGATCCCGCATCGTCTTTAATCGACATTCCTTGTCATCCCTATATGCGACATATTTCAGAGGGAGAATTTGTCGAATCTCTTGCGCGATTATTTTAATTAAACTCGTAAGCCTAAAGCCTTGTTTTTAAAGAGATTAAATCGATGGTGAAAGCAGTTTGTCTATGGCCTTGCGTAACAAGACGTGGTTTCGCTTTTCTTCATCGGGAATGTTCGCATATGACGGTTTGTCCCAGGGCTCGTCACGTTCTAATGATGCGCTGATCTCGTCTATATTGCTATCTGGATTGTAGATTTCTATATCATAGCCAAGGGAGGTCATTTCATCCTGGCAGCAAAATTCAACATAACATCGCTGATCTTGAGAAAGCTCTATTTTATATTTTTCGAAATTTTGATGCATCAGGGGGTGAGACAGATTATTCCAAGCCTGCACAGCGCCTGCAATGTCTTTTGTGTCTTTGTTCATATGGAAATTCAGCATATCCGGATCATATGGCAAGCCAAGGAAGTCGCATATAGAGGATAGGCTGTTTTCGGCTTCGCTTAGAATATCCTCATATTTTACGAAATGGCATTGATCTCCCAGTTGTTTAGACATTTTGAAAAAGCCCAACTGGTCTGAGTTCCATATCTTTGCTGCGCGCATAATGCCGCCACGAAGCCCTGACGTCTTTAACCAAGATAAGGCCATATCTCGTGGATCGCGTACGAGGAAAATATAACGCGCATTTGGAAAATCACGTTGAAGTGGCTTTTCATAATTGTAAGCGTGATGTGTTTTCAGGGCTATGAAAGACGCAGATCTGGATTTTGCCTCGGTATTAAAAATACGATTGAGAATGAGGCGAATAGAACGATTTTCTGTCTGCTCAGATAGAGGCTTGAGATCTGCATAATATGTCCAATTACCATAGCTGGCTTTGTGAAGGTCAGATACATTTTCTAATAATGCGTCCCAGCTTTCCTGAACGCCCAAATCTCCATATACCGAAATGGCTCTATATAGGTTTGAGATAATTAGAGAGGTTGGAGGCGCTGTGATCTCTTTATGGCCTCCTAGAAGTCTAAGCAGTAAATTACTGCCCGAACGATCAGAGGATAGTAAGAATATTGGTGTGGTGGATGACATTATAACTTATACCCGGGAAAGAAATCGGGATGGTCAACCGGAGACGTCTTTGTAAGTTGTCGGTATATGTCGTCTCTGATTATCTTGCCACAAATATAGGATTTCGCCATTTTATTCGTCCAAAGGCGTTTAAATTTCGCAACGGGATGATCAATATTATCTCGCATGCCTGGACCAGCTCCAAAATCAACATATCTTACCCTGTTAGAAAACAGGTCCAGTGCAAAGCCGTAAAGACCATATAAGACGTAGTCCTCTCTAGCATCATTGGTACATCCGAGAAGATACGCATAGGCTTTGTTATCACTTTGCATAAACAATCCAAGGGCCTGAAGACCAGAGTCGTATGTGGCTTTAATGAGCACAGCGCCTGGTAAACCCAGCTGACGTTTTAAAGTCTCTAGTTCGATCTGACTCTGGATAGAGCCAGTTGTGCGTTGCAAAATAGTCTGATTAAGATGGTGTAGCTCTTTGGCATAGTCTGAAGGGGTCGAGCTGACTTCATATTGAAATGTCTGACGGGCCCGTTTTTCATATCGCAAAGCATTTCTGGCCGCACTCGTTCTCCAATCAATGGATAAATCGGTTATATGATGTGTTTTGAATGTTTTAAACCAATCCCAATGTGCTTTTGTCGACAAGACTTCCGCTTCAGACAAAGCATCGGTTCGAAGCGTTAGGGCCACGAATTTTTTTTCGGCCATCAAGGATGCAAGGTCGAAATTGATTTTTGCAAAATCGGTTTCGGCGAAACTCGGGTAGGGAGATATGAGGTCATATACCCCGTCTTCGCCTAATTGGCGCTTGAGGACCCATCCATTTGCACGCTCTAATTGAAAGGCTTCGCCTAGAGCAGAGGCGAAGCCACTTTGATGCAGGCCTGTCACCGATTATTGCCTGGTTATTCTGTAATATGCATTGGCTGAAAGGGGGTTTTTGATCTTATCCTTTTTGCCGTCCGGCCATAAAATTTCGACGCTATCTACCTTGTCGATCTCGCCAAGTCCAAAATGAATCTGTGGCGTATCGAAAGACGAGAACCCACCACTCATTTGAAGTTCTCTGATTTGCGCGCCCGACGCTGTGCGAATGATGACCTCGGCGCCATATGCATGCGAATTGCTGGCTTTGTCACGTAATTCGAAGATAATTGAATTGGCACCATTTTCGCGCGCATTATTCCGGAATATTTTTGCGGGTCCTTGAAGTGGTAAGGTTATGACATCGAGGTCACCATCACGGTCGAAGTCAATATAGCTATAAGCCAGCCCTGGGATTCCGGAGGCCAGGCCAGCTTCCTCTGCCTTTTCGCTAAAGCTCCCATTCTCATTTTCAAAGAACTTATCGTCATAACGTGAATTGGCGATGCTATGTCCGTTGACGACATAGAGGTCCAAATCCCTATCATTGTCGAGATCTGCAAAGCGAGCATTCCATGTCCATCCGCCATCTTCCAAGGGTGTGCCTTCTGCGACATCAGCAAGCTTGCGCTTCTTATCATCAAGTTTGAGCAAGACGTTTGAACGTTTGTTTGAATCTTGCGTTACTGCCAATTCTTCTCTCGTCAGATTCGTCAATTCGGTTTCTCTGCGGGTTTCACACATTCTTTTATAGTCGGGCCAGCTGTTTGGGATCTTGTCGCATAGGTCACCAACAATGTCGGGCCCAGACCCTCCTCGTCGCATCACGCCTTGGGTCATGGCCGTAATGACGCAACCCTGCCTCAAATAATTGTCAGATAGCCCGTCGCAAATCGTCGCAACGCCTTGTCTTCGCGCCGCACGAGACATAGCGTTTGATGCTAGTCTTGTAATACAGGCGTCTTTTTGAGGTCCGGTTTCATATCGGCATTCGGCTTTTGGATCCCGGTCTTCGGCCGTTTGTCTCCCGCTAATATTTCCTGCGTAAATTTCGGGAATAAGGTCCCCGTCAATATCACCGGTAGAAAGGCTCATGGTCCATTTCGTCGTGCCACCTGGAATTCGACCTCGATTAGCCTGAACCAGTTCACCTTTGTTATTTCCGAGGTAGAGAATGTCTGGTGGGTTGTAATCATTTCCAACCAAGACGTCGGGCCGTTTGTCGCGATTGAGATCTGCGATCAATATAGACAAGGTTTCACCTTCTGGCCCGTTCAGGACTTCGGATGTCCAGGCCCCGTTTTTAAAGCGCGCAATCAGATTTTGACTATACCGGGTCGAGCGATCCGAAACGTTATTTCCTATCGAAGAGTTGCCAATCAGGATTTCCAATTGTCCATCCCGGTCAATGTCACCTACGGCCAGAGAAGAGGTTATCGCATTTTCAATATGGCCAGGTAATTTAAGAGCAGGGGTCGAGAAATCACCATTTTCGTTTTCCAATATATAGACCCCGTCCCAATAAGTTCCAGCAATGATGTCTAAATCTCGATCGCCATCCAAATCCGCCAACATCACACGCCCAACGTCGCGAATATCCAGACCTTCATTGGCAATGGGCTGTGCTTGAAAGCGCTCGCCAGCAATATTGGTAAATATTTCTAGTCCATTGTCAGATGAAATAACGATATCTGACCAACCATCACCATGAATGTCGCCTGTTGCGATTGAGCGTTT
>CAYRMO010000066.1:0-4881 GCA_964425355.1 uncultured Algimonas sp.
CCCAAAATAAGCCACAAGAGCTATTCCAAAAAGATATTTTCCACAAGATCTTCAAATAGCCTGGCAATTTTGAGTGCAAGGGCCAGGCTGGGATCATATTTTTCTTTTTCAATGGCGATGATATTCTGGCGGGATACATCCAAAAGTTCGGCTAACCGACCCTGGGTCCAGCCATTTTCTTTGCGGAGTTCACGCACGCGGTTCTTCATGTGTATCTTTTTCTCAAAACTTCCCAGATGATTTGCCAAAGCACGACAACAAATGGCGCCAGCATTATGACGGGAAAGGCGGGCAGGGTAAAGATTTGCGCCGTAAGTTCATAACAGGTTAGCGCCCAGAGTATTATGGCAAAAGTCGCTGCAAATGATTTCAGCGCAAGGGATCTTTGAAACTCTTCGAGTTTACGGATCTGGCCGTATATCAGCCAGGTCCATAAGGTGATAGCAAAAATGGGTAGAGCCGTGGCCAGTATCTTCGATAACAGTCCGGAGAAACTGTCCAGGATATAATCAGACAGAAATATGGACACCATGAATATAAGGGCCAGGCTAAGCTGCCCAATAAGATGGCGATTACGCGCTTTGCGTTGCTGCCGTAACCAGTTTTGCGACTCTTCTTCCATCTCGGTGCCCATATCTTCCGTCATCCTTTTTATCCCTGCTTAAAAGGCTTGAGTGTCATCGTGAAAATCCGTTTCCGGCTTTCCCACATTGTTAGTCCAAATAATCCGGCGGTCAGCCAAAATCCTATTTCGGTCACGATGGCAACGCCTGTTACCGCAATAGTCCAAGCTTTCACATCTGGGCCTAGAATGAAAACCCCAATGAGCGCAATCCAGCTCAGGCCAACAAATGCCCAAATCAGTTTCAGGTATAGTGATTTCTTTTTCATAATTTTCTCCAAAAGTAAAGAGCTCTTGACATTCCATAGCTTGTGCATAATGTCAATAACTCTTTACATTATGGAGTTTATTATGACAAAAATAAAATATCTTCTGGGCTGCGCCGTGGCTACATTGTCCATATTCGCCTGCCAGTCAGAACCCTCTGAACCATCCGAATTGCTCTATTACGGATTCACACATATAGACCCGGTGACAGAAACTGTGACGCCCAATAGTTGGGTTGTGATTCAGGGTGAACTCATCTTGGAGATGGGCTCTGGAAAACGGCCCCAAGGACACGATAAACAGTCCGTCGATATGACGGGTCGTTATGCATTGCCTGGTTTTATAGACGCTCATGCCCATATTACGGCTGGCCCTCATAAAGTTGCACTGCATGACGGCGCCCCGATGCTGACCATGGAAAGCAAGGATGACATTACACAGTTCAATGCCCGCACGGCGCTGGCATTTGGGATTACCACGGCGCGCAATCCGGGGGCGAGTACAGCCGCAAATTACGAATATGATCAGAACATAAAAAACGGAAACTGGATCGGACCTGAGGTCTTTCATGCAGGATCTATATTGCAGCCCCTACCTTTTGGCGGCAGTGCATTTGCCCATCCCAAAACGCCCGAAGAGTGGGACGCGGAAGCCAGACATCAAGCAGATATGGGTATGAAATATTTCAAGCTTTACGTTAGTCTGACGGAAGATGAGATTGCTCAGGGCATAAAGGCCGCCCATAAGGCGGGCCTGAAAGCCATCGCCCATCTGGACAATGTGAGCTGGGAGAAAGCGGCAGAACTTGGCATAGACGGGCTAGAGCATGCCTTGCCAACCAGTCCTGAACTATTGGAACCGGATGCGAAAGCGGCTTATCTGGCTGAAGCCGGTCAAAACTCGACCTTCATGTATCGCTGGTTTGAACAGGTGGATTTTAGCAGCCCGAATTTCCAAAAACTGGTGACCGGGCTCGTCGAAAATCAGGTGGAGCTTAATTTCAATTTCGGCGTCAACTATATCACATATAATGGAGACAAGATCAGCGAATTGCATAAAGACTGGAATGTCTATTTTCATCCGGAAACTCTGGCTGCTGTTGAGTCTTTAAGAGCCATGAGCATGGCTGGATGGACGCCGGAAGATTACATGCGCGCCCGCGCCGCTTTCCCCAAGGTTCTGGAATTTGGCAAAGTACTGTATGACGCAGGTCTTCCGATTATGATTGGGACAGATGGCCCAGGCGGAACGCCTTATTATGCCTTGGAAATGGGCTTTCACGTTCAGGCCGGTATTCCCGCGTGGGAAGTATTACGTATGGCAACGTCTTCAACGGCCAAGATTTTAGAGATCTCAGACCGGACCGGCCAAATACAAGCTGGCTTTGAAGCCGATATCGTCTTTTTGAACGCCAACCCCCTTGATGATATGGAAAATATTGCGATGGTCGATACAACTCTTTCGAATGGTAAGGCCTATTCATTCAGTGATTTGGCTGAGGTGGTTGATTGATGCAATCATGTTAGATGGTTAGCGCTTATCTATAGAATTTCAATGCCGGCTTTTGTCGGCATTGCGGAGCTTACGTGGTAGGCTTAAATTCGCCCAACTCCGTCTTGTGAGCTAATCGGCACCTTTAGCCCAAAATAGGGGACTAAACCTAAGCCTTATAGCTACCGATAAACTTCATCTTCTGTTGGGAAACTCCGCGCTCTCACATCTTCCGCATAACGCCTAACACTATCCTCGATCGCTGGTCCCAGATCACCATAGACCTTAACAAATTTAGGGACTTTCTTGTTCAGGCCGAGCATGTCTTCGAGGACGAGGATTTGGCCGTCGCAGGCCGCAGACGCGCCGATACCTATGGTGGGGATGGGAACGGCATTTGTGATTTTGACGGCGAGGGGCTCAACCATGCCTTCGAGGACCACGGCAAAGGCACCGGCCTCAGCGACGGCTTTGGCGTCTTCAATATGGCTCTCCCAGCTATCTTTGTCGCGGCCTTGTGTCTTGAAACCGCCCATGACGTGGCTGGATTGCGGGGTGAGGCCGGTATGGGCCATGACAGGAATGCCGCGCTCGACCAGAAAGTGAATGGTTTCGGCCATGCGTTTGCCGCCTTCGATTTTGACGGCCCCGCATCCCGTTTCTTTCATGATCCGGGCCGCATTTCGGAATGCGACATTCGGGCTTTCTTCATACGTGCCAAAGGGCATATCGACAACGATCAAAGCTTTTTGGGTGCCGCGCACCACCGCGCGTCCGTGAACCAGCATCATGTCGATTGACACACCAATGGTTGAATCCATGCCATGCATCACCATGCCCAGACTATCACCAACTAAAATAAAGTCGGCATATTTATCGACAATGGCGGCCGTATGGGCGTGATAGGAGGTCAACGAAACAATCGGTTCGCCGCCTTTGCGCGCGGCAATTTGCGGAACTGTCGTGCGGCGAATAATGGACGGCTTGCTCATACTGAAATTTCCTTCTGGTCGATTAATAATATATCACCAAATTGGGCCGAGAGCATCACACCAATTTTTCGTTTTGGTTTACCCGTCACGAGATCAAAGCTCTCGGCATCGACAAAATCAGCTGCTTTAAACAGGGCGCGAGGTTCCGCGTCAATAAGGGCTTTCAACGCGGCTTTGGCCTCCTCAATGGTTCCGCCCTTTTGAATGACCTCTTCGGCGAGCAATAGGGATTGATGTAAGACGGGAGCGGCTTTGCGGTCTTCAGGAGATAATCTGACATTGCGCGATGAGAGCGCCAGACCATCTGCTTCTCTGACGGTTTTGACGCCTATGACCTCAACTGGCATAAAGAGATCGCGGGTCATTTGCTTGATCACGGCGAGTTGCTGATAATCTTTTTCACCAAAATAGGCGGCGTCAGGGCTCACGATATTAAACAGCTTATTGACGATCGTTGTTACGCCTTCGAAATGGCCGGGGCGAACCTTGCCATGTAACATATCGGCCAGGCGGGTTGTTTTCACAATCGTCTGCGCACCGTCGGGATACATTTCGCTCACCTCTGGGATGAAGACGGCATGGATGCCGACCTTTTGGAGCTTCTCGAGGTCTGCGTTTTCAGTTCGGGGATAGGCGTCGAGGTCATTGACTTCACCAAATTGGGTCGGATTGACAAAAATTGTGGCTACGACAAAGGCATTGTCTTGCAAGGCGGTCGTCATAAGGGACATATGGCCGTCATGCAGCGCGCCCATTGTTGTGACTAGGCCCAATCGCCCGCGCGATTTGAAATCCGCAATCGCCTTTCGGAGCTCTGAAATTTTACGATAAATTTTCATATTGCGTGTCCATGACTGGAAACAATACCAGACACATATGGATAAGTTTTGAGATCAAGCCAAAGCTCGAAAAGGGTTATGATGTGGTGCCTTAATTGATAGACGGGAGATAAACTTCGTTATTTTCGTCGAGGAGTACAACATTGGGCTCATAATTGCGCGCTTTTTCGGCTTCCATCTGGCAATAGGTGATAATGATGATCTTATCTCCAACCTGCACCCGACGGGCCGCAGCCCCGTTCAAGCCAAATGTTTTTGATCCGCGCGGCGCTTTAATCGCATAAGTCGTAAACCGCTCGCCATTGGTGATATTGAGGATATCGACCTGCTCATTGGGCAGAATGCCTGCGCGTTCGAGCAAATCCTGGTCAATCGAGATTGAGCCTTCATAGTGAAGATCAGCCTGTGTCACAACTGCCCGGTGTATCTTACTTTTCATCATGGTAAGCATCATATGCGTCTCCACCGTTTTCCAAACTTTATATAGGTAATATCGGCAAGGGTTTAAAGAATTAGAACCCACATTTACGCATAGCTCATGCGTGTTTAACCTACATTCAGGTAGAGATGGGGCGCGTATAGCGGACAATTAGGGTCTGGGTGTCTAAAGGCTTGGTTTAATCTCGGTCGTTATTAGATTTCTGTGGTGCAGCAATCGACTTACCGAATT
>CAYRMO010000066.1:4981-15441 GCA_964425355.1 uncultured Algimonas sp.
TTTCTGGCACGGCGAATGTCTTGATCCAGCTATGTCTTAAAATGCACGTTCTCGGTTGTACCGTTTGGCCCAAGCGAAAATAGAGAAAGCTGATCAAAGATAAGTGTCGAGCTTATGTTATGCAACTCTGCCGTCAATATCTCTAAAATTTTGTGTTCCATCCCGTCGCTTGCTAGGCTTTTACCCAGAGTCACGTGCGGGTTATAGGCCTCGCCGATAAAGCGATAGCCAAACTTTAGAAAATTCTCGCGCTGCAGCGGGGTGAAATGGGAAAGTTTGGTTTCATCAATTTCGTTTGGTCCGGAAAGATCAGGCGCCAACATATGAAAGACTTTATCGTGAATGTCGCGCAGCGTTGACGATAGCTTTACATCTAGAAACCACCAGGTGGGCCTTAGGAAGGAAATCCCGGAAATTTCCAATTCTATTGTCTTCAGAGTTTCGGACAGTAACCTTACGGCCGTCAGAGCTTGCGACAAATTGGGACCATAGAGTTGTAAAAGCGTGAGGTGGGGTTCACTCTCTTTGCCCAACTTAAACCCAAGCGGGTGAATGGCATGGAGGGTGTTGTGAAGCTTGAGAATGGCGTCCCGGGAGGCTTTATCGGGGATGAGCGCTATTCCAAATCCAGTTGCAGCTAGGGCGCTCATTGATTTGGCCCTTAACCCTAAGCTGATTTTCGTTCCATAAATCCGGTAATCAAGCCGAGTCTTGATGTAATGACGAGGCTACTGACATTGGCGCGCAATTTGCCTTTGACTTTCGTAACATAAATCGCGCTATCGTCTCGGTCCAAAACTGTGAGGATCTCGTCATGTTTTAAGGATGATAGGAGCGATTTTGAATAATTCGTGATGGCGTCTCGAAAGGCCCCAGGCGCTTCTTCTCCCAGATATATTTTTCCATCACTCAGTGAAGATGATGAAAAGACCTCTAAATGTGTTCCAAGTTGAATAATATCGGTCGGATCTCTGAACATCAAAAAGTCATTAAAGACCTCATATGCGTTAGCTGTACTCATTATGTGCCCTGTTATTTGCCCTAAATCGGTTTGAGATGAGACCTGAAAATGGTTCAAATCTCGCTTCGATGTCCCGTATAAGAAAAAAATCTGGACGTTTATATAGAATTTTTCATTTTGTCTTGATTTTCGAGTCGATCAAACACTCAAATAATTGCACAAATTTTGGATGCGCTTTACAACTGACCCTAATCTTTTGGAGATTGCTTTAACGGGTGAAGGCCGAAAAAAACCTGATGGCTCGGATGGATCGGATCCTGATTTTCTACGGTTCTTTAGAGGACTTGCCAATCGCCCATCCATTGCGGATGCTTTTGCAATTGCGACGACGATGCGCAAATGGCGGCAGGTTGGCGAAGATGTTGACCTGATGGTCGCCTGTCAAAGAGCCTATCGATGTGAAGATTTCAATCGATTTACAAAAGGGATCTAATTGATCGACGCAAAAACGCTTGGCCCTGTCCCGAGCTCCACAACTTCGACCAATTGACCGACGTCCACCGGATCCGCAAGCGGGGCGCGTTTGATCAAGAGATTGGCCTCCAGAAAGGGCGTTAAAAGGGAACTATCCTGCCGTGGAAAGGGGCGCACGTAAAACTGACCTTTTTCGATCCAGCCACGCGCGCGAAGATAATGTTCCCTGGGGCCGTTACCCGGCATGGGTTCTGTCAATTTGGCTTTGGCTATAGGTTTGAGCGGACGTCCCATTAACACAGACAGAAATAAATGCGCGCACACCAAAGCCGAGGCCGGATTTCCGGGTAGGCCCAAAACGGGCGTTGATCCTAATTGCCCAAACCAAGTCGGCTTGCCGGGTTTGACCGCGATTTTTTCAAAAACCATCTCGCCGCCCAGATCCGCAAAGACACGCCGCATATAATCATAATCCCCCACAGAGGCACCCCCAATGGGCACAATGATATCTGCCTCTTGCGCAGATTTATAAAGCGCCGCTATGGCGTCCGGATCATCCTTGGCGAGGCCAATATTCATTGCCTCTCCACCCCATTGGGTGATGAGGGCGGATAGGGCGCTTGTATTGGAATTGACAATTTTTCCCGTTGAATGGGCATCGCCGGGTTTTATCAACTCATCACCCGCTGCAAGACAGGCGACCCTGACACGTTGCCAGACATTTAATGAGCTATGATTAGCCGCCGCCGCTATGGATATATCTTCGGGTCCAATTCTCTTCCCCGCGGGGATGATCAAATCACCTTTTTGAAAATCAATGCCGGCGCGGCGTATATGCTTGACCACATTTTGTGGATGGGTGATCCGGATCGTGTCGTCTGATCGTTCGACATTTTCTTGCATGATCACGGTCTCGACCCCGCTCGGAATAGGGGACCCGGTAAAGATCCGCACGGCCTCACCAGATTTGATCTGACCGTCAAAATCATGGCCGGCCGGAACTTCGCCAATCACCTTTAAGGTCGTACCGGATTTTTGGGCATCTTCCAAGGTGAGGGCATAGCCATCCATTGCTGAGGCATCCCGTGGTGGCAGGGTGACAGTGGCGTGGACAGGTTTAGACACGACACGACCCAAGGCTTGCGCCAATTGGATTGTTTCTGTCTTTGGCGCGACGGCATTGTCAGAGAGTGTATTGAGGGCTTGGGCAACAGAAATCATATAGGCCCTATAGCATGGTAAATTCCCAAAGTTAGTCGTCAAAAAACTTTCTTGGCATGTCAGGCTTTCTTGCTTAACTCGGATCTAATGACGATTAGCAAAATTGCAAATTGGGGCGCAGTTCTGCTCATGGGCGGCAAAGGCCAGCGCATGGGCGGACGTGATAAAAGCCGGCTCGTCTTGGGTGGGCAATCCTTTCAAGAGATTGCACTCGCATTTGTCACGGATCACTTTGACCATATTGCGATCTCGGTCGGCCCGAAGGAAATCCCTGAACGTGGTTTTCCGCAACTCATCGATAGGCAAATGGAGGGACAATCCATTGGTCCCGCTGGCGGTCTATTGGCCGCATTGGACTGGGCAAGAGGTTTGGGGCTTGAAGGGTTTTTGACGCTTCCAGTCGATACGCCGATTTTGCCAGACGATATCGCGGCACGGCTTTGTGACAGTGGGTCATCCGCCTATGCTAGCCATCAAAATCAAAATCACTGGCTTCATGCCGCTTGGCGGGTTTCTGATTATGAAAAGATCGAGACGGCGGTGATACGGGACGATGTCTATTCGCTCTATCGATTACACAAAATTATTGGGTCTGAGCCTATCGAGTTTGCTGATGGAACACCGGGCAATTTTCAAAATATAAATAGCCCTGAAGACTATCAGGCGATTTTGGACGCTTAATATACGAGTATTTATACGACCCCACATTTACGTCGTCCTTGGTCCTGTGCCAAGGACCTTCTGCGTCTATCGAGATTAAACTTAATCTAAACTCGGTCAAAGATACGCGTCATCCATGAGGTCCTAGGGACAAGCCCTAGGACGACGTAATATACATTGTTTCGTTTTATTATCATCGAGTAAATCGTAGGGACAAGCTTTGTGCTTTTTTCAAAATGCACTAAGCCGTCCACTCCCCAGACTTCCCACCAGATTTAGACAGCAATTTAATCTCACCAATCACCATATCCTTTTGCGCCGCTTTCAGCATATCATAGAGCGTCAAACAGGCGACACTAACCGCAGTCAAAGCTTCCATTTCAACACCAGTCGGCCCCGTCGTTTTGGTCTCAGCTATAACACTCAACCCTCCATCGGCTGCCGTAATCTCAACCGAGACTTTAGACAGCGGTAAAGGATGGCAAAGCGGAATAAGTTCACTGGTACGTTTCGCCGCCATAATACCCGCTAATTCCGCGACAGGAATAACAGCCCCCTTTTTGGTCTCCCCGGAAAGAGCGAGCTCTAACGTCTCGGACGTCATCTCAATAAAACCTTGCGCCACGGCACGCCGCGCCGTGTCAGCTTTATCCGACACGTCCACCATGGAGGCCCGACCAGCCTTATCGATATGGGTTAGTTCGCTCATGTTTCTGTTAGCCTCGGTATTAAGTCCACAAAATTACACGGACGATGGCGGCTGTCGAGTTGATCTCTGATCACCTTGTCCCAGCCATCTTTAACAGCGCCATTACTGCCGGGCAGGCAGAAAATAAATGTATTTCCCGCAAGGCCCGCACAGGCGCGACTTTGGAGCGTGGATAAGCCAACCGTGCCAAAACTCACCATATGAAAGACGACGGAAAAGCCATCAATCTCTTTGTCAAATAAGGGCGTCATGGCTTCAACCGTGACGTCCCGTCCGGTCAGGCCCGTTCCCCCGGTTGAAATCACAACTTGAACATCGTCTCGCGCAATCCAGTCTTTGACCTTTTCTTGAATGAGACCCTTATCATCTTTTAGGATCGCACGGTCCGCAAGATGATGACCCGCCGTCTCAAGCCGTTCCACCAAGAGATCGCCCGATGTGTCATCCGCTTCTGTGCGCGTATCGGATACGGTTAAAATGGCAATATTGGCCGGCCTGAAAATCAGGCTCTCATCTATCCCAAATTTTGCCATCGTCTCGCATCCTTATAATCAACCGCTCGGGGTTCGATCCATTTTGATCCCGATTGCCTATCTTCGCGCTTCCAAAAGATAGCTTCGGTTTTCAAATAATCCATGAGCCGATCTACAGCCAAAAACGCCGCCCGTCGATGGCGCGACGCGGTTGCTACATGGACGATGGTTTCGCCCACAGGGATCAAGCCAATTCTATGCCATGCCTCTAAGGCATAGACATCGACCTCTTCTCGGATTTTTTCGATCTCAGCTTCAATGCCGGACCAAGTTAGCTCTGGGTGATGTTCCAGAAATAACCCCGTAACCGGATCTGCCTCCGCGCCGCCTCTGACCTGTCCCGAAAAACAAACTAACCCACCAGCTTCAGGGAAGGTGTTTTGCATCTCGCGCAAGCGGGCGGCGCTGTCTAAAGGGCCTTCAATCAGCATTAGCCGCCCCCAACAGGCGGGAGGAATTCAAGCTTATCTCCGGCGCTCAAATTTGCATTTTCGGTTATATGCGTGCCGTTTAAAAATATCCGAATAGATGGGTCGAGCAAGACCTGTCCCAGACTATGGGTAAGGGCATTGACTGTCTCTCCTTCCGATAGAGCCCGTGTTTGCTCGCGCCCAAATTGATCCGACAGACGTCCCCAAAATCTTATATGGACCTTACCGCTCATCCGCCCGTGACCGACATATGCCGTGCGGTCGCCAGGCGCTCTGGATTATCAATATCGAATTCATGACCTTCTGGCTTGAGGTGCAGGGCCTTATCAATGGCGGCATTCACATCGCCGCCCTTGCGTAAAATTTCCCTAAGATCAAGCGCGCCTTCATGACCCAAACAGGCATAAAGCTGTCCCGTACAGGTCAGGCGGACCCGATTACAGGTCGCGCAGAAATGATCCGAAAGCGGAGAGATAAACCCAATCCGTCCGCCTGTCTCTTTGACGTCGAAATAGCGCGACGGACCACTTGTCTGATGCGAGGAGGGGGCGAGGGTGAAGCGTTGTTCGAGATCGGATTTCAGAGTTTTGAGGCTCGCAAAGCTCAGTGCGCGGTCCGCGCCAGACTCGCCAAGTGGCATGGCTTCAATGATTGAGACATCATGACCCTGCCCATGTGACCATTCCATAAGCGTGTCGACATGATCCAAATTCACGCCTGATATGGCGACCATATTGATCTTGATTTTAAGACCCGCTTTTGACGCCGCCGAAATCCCTGCCAGAGCTTTCGTGACATCGCCACCCCGTGTGATGTCGCGGTATGTATCGGGGTCGAGGTGATCTAGGCTGACATTGATCCGGCGCAATCCTGCCGCAAAGAGACGCTCCGCATATTTTTCCAATTGCGTGCCATTGGTCGTCAGGGTCAATTCGTCTAACTCGCCTGAGCCAACATAAGCGCCAAGCGTTTCAATCAAGCTCATGATCTCACGCCGGACAAGCGGTTCACCACCCGTCAGGCGAATTTTCCGGACGCCACGAGACATAAATGAGCGCGCGAGCTGGTGGAGTTCATTAAAACTCAAAAGTTCATTTTTCGGCAGAAATTTCATCTGTTTGGGCATGCAATAGCTACAACGCAGATCACAGCGATCCGTCACAGAGAGGCGCAGATAAGTGACCCGTCTGCCCAAACTATCCTCAAGCGGAGCCGTCGAGCGCTCACCTGCCGTCAGGGTAGTTGGCGGTGTCTTATCAATCAGAGTTCTAACGCGCATACAGCTTTCAACGAGTTTTTGACTATCACGCCATAGCAGTCGCGCTATAAAGGGTCGATGGAAATATACGGCGCGATGTGATTATAAGGCAGGGCTTCATGATTGTACGGTCTTAATTCTGTTAATGGTGTTGCCGCCGTCATATACAACAACGCAGTTAGTGGACCGCCTAAGAAGGACTTCGTGTATCAATCGCGCCACTAGCAATAGGCTCTATCTGTGCTAGTTCATGGGTCAATGTACCGAAACTTATCGGACGGGATGATAGTATGAGCGATTTCGATCTACCTATTCAAAATAGTGTCGTCTATGACGGCAGTGGCGGTGATGGCCGCAATGGCTCGTATGTGGACGCCAAGTGACCCCAATCCAAATAGTAGCTGAGACGTGAATGTGGTTCCTGTAAAAACACTTATAACGACCCTAGCCGTGATTGGCCTATTAGGCTGTGAAGCTGAAAAACCCCAACCTTCCATAGATCATCAGAGCCATGCCATCCCGGAGCCCTTGCTTGCCGAAAAAGCTGTGACGGAAATTGAAAAGCCTGTAGACCCAAGACCAACCTATGATGCGTTTTTAAAATCGGTAAGCGCGTCCAACAAAACGCCTCAAGCTCTGTTTCAATTTCTCGATAAAGATATGCCCGATTATTGGGATGAGACGAAATGGTCTTTTGGCGGCGTGTCCAGAACCCCCGGAGAGGGCGAGATTGCATGCGGGTATTTTGTCACGACTTTGCTCAAAGATATGGGATTCGAAATTGACCGCATTCGTCTGGCTCAAGCGCCTTCATCCGTCATGATCAAAGAGCTAACAACAGATATTAAAATCGCGAATTCACTCGATACAACATTAGAGCATATTAAAAATGGCCCGAAAAATAGTATTTATATTATCGGACTGGATTTTCACACGGGCTTTGTGAGCCATAGTGATGCGGGAACATTTTTTATCCACTCCAATTATATTGGGAGTGAAGGCGTCGTCAAAGAAGAAGCTGCGACGTCGAAATCGCTTTTAAGGAATAAATATTTTATGGTGGGCAATTTGACATCGAATACAGATTTTATCCAGAACTGGTAGAAATTCCGTGACTTTGCATTTTTGTTATTGTCAGTAAAATTGCGTCTCCATGAAAATCCTGACCCTCTCAGCCCTGTTTCTGATCACAGCCTGCCTCTATGCCAGTGCGGGTTTTGGTGGCGGTTCGACCTATACGGCCTTACTGGTCTTGGTTGGTACCGAATTTCGCCTGATCCCGCTCATTGCCTTATCGTGTAATATCGTGGTGGTGATAGGTGGAGTTTGGCGTTTTCACCGGGTCGGAGCTTTGCGGATCAAACCGCTCTTACCTTTTCTTATTGGCTCTATTCCGGCGGCGTGGATTGGGGGACGATTGCCAATTTCCGAGACCCTATTTATCGGCCTTTTGGGTACGGCTCTATTGCTGGCAGGGCTTCGACTTCTATTTATATCACCCCCTCAAACTGAAACCGATATCAAACCCGTCCCAACACCAATCGCTTTAGGCATCGGCACTCTCCTTGGAGGACTAGCGGGCCTTGTCGGCATTGGTGGCGGCATATTCCTCGCCCCCATTCTCTATATGCTCAAATGGGGTCACCCCCGCCAAATCGCTGCCGCTTGTAGCTTCTTTATCCTTGTGAATTCGGTGTCTGGTTTGTTTGGGCAAATATCGAAGTTTCAGGAACAGAACATATTGGACCAAATCCCTATATATTTGCCGTTGATCCTCACGGTTTTTATTGGGGGGCAGGTAGGGGCTTGGTTGAGTTCGAAGCGGTTAGATCCGGTGCGGCTTAAGAAGCTGACGGCTGTTTTAATTTTGGTTGCGGCGGTAAGATTGTTGTGGGGGTTGGTTTAAATTGAAGATCACATAAAAATGAAGGAACAAAGTGTCTACAAAATTGGGGCACATCAAACTCTGTCATAATTTCCCAAGCATAGCTGCATCAAACGGTGCTAGTCTTCCAATGATAGACGCATTGTTCGGACATACTCAGGCCCAAACAACAGCTAGGTATGCTCATCTTACCAATCATTCGCCTATAGAACTTATCGAACAGGTTTCTTCAACCATTGACGAGCGAAGCCAATTTAAGACCAAGATAATTTAAACTTGGTTCTTTCTTAAAGATGATGAAGAGCAGAGCTCCCAAGATGTTTTCGTGCGTCCGGATTTCCCGATTTATCTTTTTTGAAAGGTAAGGCAAGATTTTTGGAACTAGCCGGCGAGTTTAATACGGGGCAAAATAGCTATTTTGGGGATTATTCTGATCAGTTGGATGACTCTATTTACTGGCGGTCTCAACATCTTTAACGAGTTTTTAGGAGATTGATTGTCGGATTGATGCAATTCAGACTCTCTCATATACATTGCCGATCAAGAAATACGATAAATGTGAGAAAAATTTCCGTGATAAACGTTTATTTGGGTTTTTAGCAATTCAATGATCTCCCGGATAGTAGCAAACGCTGAAAGAACATTTTCGGATTCCGCCGTTTGTTCGACGAATCTCGTGGCAAAATAAATCATAAGGGTTTAATCGTTTCAACATCAATCCAATCCGGCATTGCATAGACAATCTTTTTGAGTAGTGCATCAAATTTGTTTCGTTCATCACTCGTCAACGCAACGCGCATCGACTTTTGTCGTTTCCTAAATAATGGCATTATTGAAGAGACAAGGCGCCGACCAGAGTCAGTAAGTTTTAAAGATTTTGTCCGTCTGTCATCTTTACGAGTTGTTTGGACTAAATATTTTTTTTCTACGAGTTGAGATATTGCTCTACTTATCGAGTTTTTTGGTTGACCTGTCACTAGCGCTATATCTTGTGCTACTAATCCTTCATGTCTGGTGAGGCAGTATAAAATTTGGACTTCTTGTCTGCCGACACCGAACCGCGATGATATTTCCGCATACAATGGTTCGATGAAGAAATTAACAAGAAAGGCGAGGCGCCACAAATGCTTTATTGAACTTTCCTCGAGCAAGCCTTCAATTGCCGGGCCAAACTGTTCGATCATTTCATCGCTTTTCGCGTTCATATTTTTATTTTCATCCTATGAATATTATATCGAGCATTTATATTGCTTAGACTGCGAATTCGTCAATATCAAAAGCGTTTATAGTTCACTTGTTAATTCTCAGGCTTACGCTCTTAACCGAAGTGATATGAAATCATACTAGCCTTGAAAAATTGACCGTAGGCAAAACCGAGAAGAGGCGGGAAGCATAAGCGGAGAGAAAATCACGCTTCATCCCGACCAGAGTGCGGTCCGGCAGTAAGAACTACCTATGATTACGAAGTATATAATTCCCTTTAACGTAGCTGAAGATATAATTCCAACGCCCACAATTTAGACCCGTAATGTGGCGACGAAACACGTAGAGAATTTCGTCCACCTGGAAGACTGCAGATAAAGTTTCGATTCTCGCATCTACGACACCGGCTTCAACACCTTGACCAAACATAAAATCATGCTCTGATTTTTGGATTAAAAAGGTCAAATCTATAAATTGGTCGGCATTACCTGTATGGTCGAAATGAGAATGCGATAGAGTTAAATATTTTACATCTTTGGTAGATAGACCCAATTGTTCAAACTGACTTTTCATTGTAACTGGCACCCTTGCAAGGGCAAATTCTCCTAATAATTCCAACTCATCTGACATCTGACATCTGATTGATTGAGTCAGGTATCCCTGCATCCAAGACCATATCTCCGTCTGGATGTCTGATGAGAAAACACGGGACAACCATTTTTTGCGCGCGGCCAGCATATTCTCCGCTACTGAACAGCCGAATAACATTTTCATCTGAAATTCTCCTTTCGTGCCAAAATAATTGTCCTTTCCATGAATATTACTAAGTAAAAGATGGTCCAGTTTTAAGGGGGCAGGACAGGCCATTCATTAAAAATCTAAACTCAAGGCCAGTTCAACCAATATTGAACGGGTCCTGTGTTGCTCCTGTCGTCTCGACCCAAACGGATTTGACTTGAGTATATTCTTTTATTGCATCAATCCCATTCTCACGGCCCAAACCGGAGTGTTTGTAGCCTCCAAATGGCACATTTGCGCTCACAGCACGGAAGGCATTAATCCAGACTGTTCCGGCCTTAATTTTGTGAGCTATTCGGTGGCTTCTTTGAACCGATGATGTCCACA
>CAYRMO010000067.1:0-15410 GCA_964425355.1 uncultured Algimonas sp.
CTGTCTATTTTGGGTCCGCTTGAAGCGCGTATGCTCGCCAGTGATATTGTTATTCTGGGTGGGATGAATGAAAGTATCTGGCCAGCAGCCACAACAATTGGCCCATTTCTATCACGGGGTATGCGCAAAGAAATGGGGCTTAGCTTACCTGAGCGTCGCCACGGCCTCGCCGCCCATGACTTTTTTGAGCTTGCCGCCAATCCAACAGTTTATATGACCCGATCTAAACGCTCTGAGAGCGGCCCAACAATTGCGAGTCGGTGGATATGGCGTTTAAAAACGCTGCTTCGCGGGGCTGTCGGGCAGGATGAAGCCAAGGCCTTATTAACGTCAAATCATCCCTATCTTGATTGGGCACGGGCGCTGGATCGCGCCGTCATTGCCGAGGTCAATCCTGCAAAAAAACCTATGCCGCGCCCAGACACACAAGATCGATGGTCGACGCCAAGAGGACGAAGCTTATCGATTACCGAAGTTAAAACCCTAATTCGGGACCCCTATTCAATTTACGGCAAACATGTTTTGGGTCTTAGGAAATTACGAGACCTGGGGGCGGATCTTGGTGCGAGTGAATTTGGGACAGCCATCCATCTTGGCATTGAAAAATATCTCAATGTCTATCATCCACCCTTTAAGGAGAGTGACGAAATTCACCTGATCGAGTCCTTTGATCAAGCTTTTAAAGCCAGCGGATATTCGCCGGAAAATATTGCGAAGGAGAGGCCTCGTTTTCACGCGATTGCTAAGGCCCTGCACGCGGAGCTCAATCGACGTCATGAAAAAGGCTTTGATATTATTGGCCAAGAGGTCTGGGGTGAAATTACAGTGCCGGACCGAGAGTTTTCTATTCGCGGGTTGATGGATTTTGTTGAACGCGATCCTCAAGGTTATGGCTTTGTGGATTTTAAAACGGGGACGCCGTCATCAGATAAAATTGTTGCGGCGGGGTTTGATCCGCAACTCCCGCTTGCTGGGCTGATTGCCAGAGAAGGCGGCTTAAAAGGTTTCCCCAAAGCCCAGACCGTTGAACTTGGATATATGCGTATTAAGGGCTCAAATGATGGGTTTGAATATAAGCCTTTGGGTAAAGAAAAACCCGTTGAAACCCTAATCGATGAAGCACTGGATATTCTTCAGAAACTCATTGATAGTTTTGATGATCCCACCACACCCTATCCCTCGCAAGTCAGGGCCCAATATAAGAATAGTTGGTCAGATTTCGATGACCTCGCACGACGTGAAGAATGGGACGGTATTGAGGGCGGGAATGAATAATGCCTGATCGCTCCACACTCGATATTGCCAATCAGGCGCAAAGAGAAGCGGCCAATCCGTCAGGATCGCGTTTGGCGGCCGCCAATGCAGGCTCAGGTAAAACGCGTGTCCTTGTCTCCCGGGTTTCCCGTATTTTGTTAAAAGGCGCAGATCCGGCTGATATTCTCTGTTTGACCTATACGCGGGCGGCGGCCTCGGAAATGCAGCAAAGGTTATTTGCGACTCTCGGAAAATGGTCCGTCCTGCCCAGTGAAGCCCTTAGGGATGAGCTGACGGAATTATTTGGGCATCCACCGGAAAATGAACGTCCCAGTGTTGAGCTAGACACGGCAAGGGAATTATTTGCCAAAGCGCTTGAGACGCCGGAAGGGTTAAAGGTGCAAACCATTCACGCATTTTGTGAACGCATATTATCACGCTTCCCTGTAGAAGCCGGTATCTTACCAGGCTTTGAACCGCTTGATGATGGCGAAATTGCAAAAATTCGCCACGACGTTGAGCGCCAAATTTTAGTTGAAGCGATGGAAAATTCGCAAGGTGATCTGGCTAAAGCCGTTGAACAACTCACATTGAAAATGGCGGATCAAACGCTGGATTCGCTCTTTTCTTGGATGGCGAGCGCGCCGCATAAGATTGCGGATTGGACCCTCACAAGTGATGACAGTCTTGCGAAAAAGCTTGGGTTGGGTTCGTTTCGCAGCGCCAATGAAATTGCGTCCGAATTTTGGGCTAGGATTGATCAAGCGGAATTAAACGCCGTTATCCAAAGCCTGAATTCAAGCAAAGGAAAAAGGGACAATGAAAAAGGGAGGAAACTGGAGAGTGCTAAGCGCATAATGGACGAGAATGAACGATTTTCCAAATGTCATTCCATTTGGCTAACCAAGGAAAACGTCATTTCAAAACAGCTTGTCGCTGCATCGACCCCTGCTGATGCAAAGTTATTTCTGGAAAGAGAGGCATATCGATATCTTGACCTGTTCAATAAGTATCTGGGTTTTGCCATTTTTGAAACAACTCAAGCCATAAAAACCATCGCGAGGCGGTTTCAAATCTTATATCGCGAAACCAAACATAAGGCGCGGGGACTGGATTATGCGGATCAAATTCTTTTCGTAAAAAGGCTTTTGCAAAATTCCGCCGCTGCCGATTGGGTTCGCTACAAGCTGGATGGGGGTATTTCTCATATTTTGCTGGATGAAGCCCAAGATACGGCCCCCGAACAATGGTCGATCATCAATATATTGGCAGACCCTTTTTTCCAACCCAGCCCGGATATGGACCCGAATAAGCCGCGTACGCTTTTTGCTGTCGGCGATGAAAAGCAATCGATTTACGGCTTTCAGGGTGCGCGTCCCGAACAGTTCCTAAGAGAGATCAAAGGGCGTTCTGAACAGGCTGTTACAGATATTCATATGCGTGTATCTTTCCGTTCAACCCAAGCTGTATTGGATGTTGTTGACGGGTTTTTACAAGATGCGGGCGGCCTGTCCGAAATGTTTGATCCTGAACTCCTATCAGCGGAGGCCGGAAAAATCAGGCATATTGCCAATCGCACGGATCAGGGTGTTGTTGAATTATGGCCGATTACACCACCGCCCGAGGCCATTGAAGATAGAGAGCCATGGGACACACGGCCTGTCGATTTCAAGGGGCAGGGAGATCAAAAAGAAGTTCTGGCCAAGACGATTGCCCGCGAGATCAAAAACTGGATTGATAGCGAACACCCAATATTTGATCGAGAAATTGGAAAAACGCGTCCAACGCGACCAGAAGATGTTTTGATCTTGGTTCAAAAACGCAAAGAGCTTTTCCACGCCATTATCCGGCAGTTAAAGCGTCATGATATTCCGATCGCAGGTGCCGATAGGCTGATCTTGTCAGAAACGCTCATCGTCAAAGATCTTTTATCTCTGACACGGTTTTGCCTTTTGCCACAGGATGATTTTTCGCTCGCGGAAGTGCTAAAGTCTCCCATTATTGGATATAATGACGAGGCGCTTATGGGCGTTGCTATTGGCCGGGAGGGTCATCTTTTTGAAGCGTTGAAAATTAAAGATCCGGATGCCGCGTCGCTTTTGGATACCGCGATAATGATGGCGCGACATTTAACACCCTATGATTTTTTCGCACGCTTTCTGGATTTGAAATTTAGGGGGCATTCTATTCGAAAACGTATTTTCAAACGGCTCTCCATGGAAGCTCAAGATGCATTAGAAGCGTTTTTGCATCAGGCCTTGGAACACCAAACAAAAATGTCGCCAAACCTTCAAAGGTTTCTCTCAAATTTCACGGCGCGTGAGGTTCAGATCAAAAGAGAATTAGATCATAATGTATCCGAGGTTCGGGTCATGACGGTTCATGGCGCAAAGGGTTTGGAGGCACCCATTGTAATTTTGCCAGAAACAACTCTCGGCGGAAGTGATATGGATAAATTACTATCCGATGCGAAGGGGGGGTATATCTGGAAGCCCGCAAAAGGCCTGTCTGTCCCTTATGTTGAACACTTAAGGGCGTTGGCAGATCAAAGACGACAGCAAGAAGATTTGAGATTGCTTTATGTGGCTTTGACGCGGGCTGAGTCCAAACTCATTATTTGCGGCCACCATATTGGTCGCGCCAATGCGAAAATGAAAACGGGTTGCTGGTATGATTGGGCCTGCCGCGCCATGGAGGGGATTAAGGCGGAGATCATTCAAAAAGAGCTGAATGGGGAAAGCCACGAGATAAAATCCTATGGTGGTGCGCCGGAGCCGGTTTCACATCGACCCGCCCAAATTTTATCTGACGCGATAGATATTCAGGATTGGATGTTAAAGCCCGCACCCAAAGAGGGCAAAGCCGCACGGGTAACACCGTCTCACCTCTTATCTGATCCGCCTATAGAAATGTCCGTGCGATCACCCGGGCAAACCAAAAACCTATCGCGATTTATGCGTGGGAATTTGACCCATAAATTACTCGAAGTCCTCCCGGAGGTTTCATTATCTGAGCGATCCGATATGGCGGGTCGTATCTTATCCGGATATAAGGCCATCCCCCAAGAGATGGGCGAAGAGATAATCCATGAAGTTTTTGCCGTTTTGGATCATCCGGAATATTCAAAAATATTTGGTCCCGGCTCGCGAGCCGAAGTCAGCCTGGCGGGGTCGGCGACTGGTTTACCAGATGGGCTCTATCTCAATGCGCAGATTGACCGGATTTGTGTGACGGATGATGAGGTCTTTATCGTTGACTATAAATCGAATCGTCCGCCGCCGACCGATCCGGAAGATGTGTCTGCTCTCTATTTGGGGCAAATGGCGGCTTATCGGGAACTCGCGCGCGAAATTTATCCCAAACACCAAATTAACTGCGCGCTATTGTGGACAGATGGGCCTCAATTAATGGTCATCCCACAAGCGTTACTGGATGAAGCCTTGCAGAAGATTGCTGTACTTCCTATCTCTTGAGACAAGATAATACCGCAGAGGAGATTCTCATGGCGACAGTAAATGTAACGGATGCATCTTTTAGTCAGGATGTTCTTGAATCTGACAAACCTGTTCTTGTCGATTTTTGGGCCGAATGGTGCGGTCCGTGTAAACAAATCGCACCCGCGCTCGAAGATATTTCAGAAGAATTAGGCGACCGGATCAAAATTGCCAAAGTCAATATTGATGAAAGTCCAGACACACCCGGCAAGTTCCATGTGCGCGGCATTCCGACCTTTATGATTTTCAAAGAAGGTCAAGTCGTGGCCACCAAAGTCGGCGGCATGACACGGTCAAAAATGACAGAGTGGCTCGAAGAGCACGCTTGATCGCAATTACATTTGAATTTTAAGAGGCAGTCTTTTGAGGCTGCCTTTTTTATTGCACTAACTATCGAGCACATGTCCCGCAAGATAGAGCGACCCACAAATCAAAATACGTGGTGGGATGATTGGCTCAGAGCTGTCCTGGCGCGATAGAGCTTCGCCCGTATTAATGGCGCGTTGCACGGCATCGCTCATATCTCCCGCAACTTGGCTTAACATGCCGCGATGTTCTGCCAGCTCTTTAATGGTTTCAGGCGCAAGTGCGGTTGAATTTCCCGGTATATCGACAGCGATGACACAGCTTGCCAATCCGGTGAAGGCATCCAGAAAGGCACCTGCATCTTTATTGCCTAATATGCCCATAATCAGGACCAGCACGCGTTCTGTCTTATCTTGAAGTTCCGCCATGACGGTGGCGAGCGCGGCGGCGGCATGGGGGTTATGCCCGCCATCGAGCCAAAGCTCGCCGCCACTCTCTCTGACCATCTCGGCATAAGGGCCCGAGGTGAGGTTTTGCATCCGCGCAGGCCAGCTTGTTTCTTCCAGACCTTTGGCAATCGCTTTATCGGAAATGTTGAGCGCGCGTGCAGCCGCAATGGCGACACCTGCATTGTCAATTTGATGGGATCCGATCAGGGCGGGTCGCGGCAGGTCCAGCAAGACATCATCCGCGTCAAACACCATACGGTCATGTTGCGGATAGGTCCTGAAATCTTCGGTTAAAAATTGAATAGGGGCGCGATGTTTCGCGGCTTCATTATTGAGGACTGCGCGCACAAGTTCCTCTTGGCGGCCAACAAAGACGGGCACGTGATCTTTGATGATCCCGGCCTTTTCCCTTGCAATGCCAGCCAGGTCGCGACCCAAAAATTCTGCGTGGTCATAATTAATTGGCGTGATCAAACTTAAGATGGGATCAAAAACATTGGTGGCGTCATAGAGCCCACCAAGCCCGACTTCGATGAGCGCGTAATCAGCCGGTGTTTCGGAAAAAGCCAGAAAAGCCGCTGCCGTTGTGGCCTCAAAAAAGCTTAGGGGTTCACCGCCATTTGCGTCCATAACGCGTTGCAAGACATCCAGCAGGGTCTCATCTTGAATGGTATGGGACGCCAATGTGATCCGCTCATTAAACCGAACGAGATGCGGCGATGTATAGACATGGGCTGTTTTACCCGAGGCTTCTATCTTCGCCCTAAGCAAGGCCGTGGTTGAGCCTTTTCCATTTGTACCGGCAATATGAATAGCTGGTGGGAGCTTGAGTTGTGGATTGCCAAGTTTTTCCAAAACCCTTTCAATCCGGGATAGTCCCAGATCGATCTTTTTCGGGTGGAGCGCGGTGAGTTGCGCGAGAACGCTATCCAGCTCTGGCATTAAACCGGGACAGGCGCCGGACAGTTCTCGGCCGTTTGATGCGTGAGCACGGCCAGAATATCGCCAAGGACTTTACGCATTTGATTGCGGTGGACGACGCGGTCAACCATGCCTTTTTCCTCGAGATATTCTGCGCGTTGAAACCCTTCGGGAAGTTTTTCGCGAATAGTTTCTTCGATCACGCGAGGCCCCGCAAAACAGATAAGTGCGCCAGGTTCGGCCAAATGCACATCGCCGAGCATAGCATAGCTGGCGGTGACGCCACCTGTTGTTGGGTCACATAAGACAACAATATAGGGCAGGTTGTTTTCGCGTAATTCTTGAACGGCAATCGTTGTGCGCGGCATTTGCATCAAAGATAGTGCCCCTTCTTGCATGCGCGCGCCACCAGCGGCGGTAAACGCAATGAGAGGCAATCTATTCGCAACCGCATATTCAGCCGCTTGAATGAAACCTTCGCCCGCCGCCATACCAAGCGAGCCGCCCATAAAGGCAAAGTTTTGGACGAGGACAACTGTGCGAATGCCGCGAATTTTGCCAACACCAATCGACATGGCATCCTGATCACCTGTTTTGGCGCGGGCTTTTTTCAAGCGATCCACATATTTTTGGTCATCTTTAAACTTGAGCGGGTCTTTGACAACATCCGGAATATCGACTGTCTCATACTCGCCATCATCAAAGGTATATTCCAGCCGCATTTGCGGCCCAATGCGCATATGATGGCCCGCTGGAGTTACATGTAGGAGACCGGGAAGATCAGCCGAAAAGACCATTTCGCCGGATTTTGGGCATTTCACCCAAAGATTATCGGGCGTGTCCTTCTTGGTAAAGATGGATTTGACGCCAGGCGTCCTGAGTTTGGTCAACCAATTCATAGCATGTTCCTATGGGCCAATATCTTGATTTTATCAAGCTTTAGGCACTGTTGGGCCCGCTTTTAATTGGGATTAAGTTGCGTGAGTTGCATCCGCCAAAGACCGGATCAAGGCAAGCGTATCCGCCTGTCCAGCCTCGTGAAAAGATTTCACAATCGCCGTGCCCACCACGACGCCGTCCGCATCTTTGGCAACCTCAGCCGCGCGTTCCGGCGTTTTCACGCCAAATCCGACCACGACCGGAAGATTGGCGGCGTCCCTGACGCGTTTGACCTGTTCAGAGACAGATCCCGCTTGTGAAAAGCTTGCGCCTGTTATGCCGGTCATGGAGACGTAATAGACAAAGCCTTTCGTTCCTTTGACAACTTTCGGCAAGCGTTCCGCATCTGTTGTCGGGGTTGCCAATCTAATAAGAGCCAGGTCGTGAGTTTCAAAAGCTGCGCGAAGCTCCTTATCCTCCTCAGGTGGCAGGTCGACAATGATGGCGCCGTCTACACCGGCAGCTTTTGCGGCCTTTGAGAAGGCTTCATATCCCATATGATGGATCGGATTAGCATAGCCCATGACAATGATCGGCGTTGTATCATTTGTCTTCCGGAACTCTGTCGCCATTTCGAGAATGGTCGAGAGCGTTGTGCCCGATTTGCGGGCGCGAATGCCCGCTTCTTCAATGACGGGCCCATCTGCCATGGGGTCCGTAAAAGGAATGCCTAACTCAATAATATCAACGCCCGCCTCAGGCAGGGCATTGAGAAAAGCCTGTGAGCTCGCCCGGTCAGGGTCCCCGCCCATCATATAAGCGACAAAGGCAGCCTGTCCTGCCATGCGGCGTTTCGCAAAAGTTTGATCAATCCGGACGGTCATTTCGTTTCGTCTTTTCTACAATATAAAGCCCAAGGGTCGGCTATAATGATTTGCGTGCCTTTTGGAAGTTCATTTGACGTGGATTGCAGTATATCTCTGGCGTCAATGTAAATGCGCCTGAAACAATTGTCTCGGCGCGTTGGTTTTTCAAGAACCTGTATCGCATGATCCCACGAACCAGGATCTAAATGTTCACCCGGGACATTTGTCGAACCGATATGTCGATAGCCCGCATCGCCTAGTCGACTCAAAAAATCTTCGCGGCCGTGAGGTCCGTTAATTGATCTAATCCAAGTGTCGTCTTTTTCCGAAATCAGACAATTTATCTTATATTTTCCCAGCCCCCTTAGCTCTTTTGGAATTTTACAATCCGATTGAAAGCTAAAATTTCCGTGGCCATTATAGCCTTGGCCTAGATAATCTATATCTGTGGGCTGGCGGCGTTGGCAAGACGTGGTTAAAATGATCACGATCACGACGATCAATAAAAGCAGAGTTCTCATTCGAGAAATATGGTTGTTCTCAGAAATATGACAATAGTAGGAAAATTCGATTTCTCATAGATCGGAGAATTTAGATTTTATGAATATGATCAATCAGATCATGTTATTGCGAGAATTCTATTGAGCTTATGTCTAGTAGGGCTTGATCCTCTGGATGAGGCTCGAATAAGCGACGATGATATTCAACAACAATAGAACCGGACATTCTGAATATAAATTCTGGGCCATAGTCTTCGCCAAAAGAACAAATGTCTGATATTTGCAATGGAAAATGTCCTTCTTTCAAGCAGGGTTCGGATT
The DNA here is from genome assembly GCA_964425355.1 of uncultured Algimonas sp. GTDB lineage: Bacteria > Pseudomonadota > Alphaproteobacteria > Caulobacterales > Maricaulaceae > Litorimonas. The sequence goes on from CAYRMO010000067.1 coordinate 8,991, forward strand.
TTTCGCCATAGGCCCTATATGCATCACTTGGACAGGCTTCACCATAAAAGGGGAAAGAATAGCCTTGGACCTCAAGATAGCTTTTCTCAAAGCCGATTTGCCAACTCCCCTTGGAGTTTTCTCTGATTGTACAATTTTTATCTTTTGTTTGATTGACAAATTTTTGCATGAAACTCTCAGGTTTGCCTTCCAATTTGTGGAGTTTCAAAATTGGTCCACTTGGCTTTTTGGTTTCAGGATATTTCGGGTCGGCAGGTTTTTTTTCCATCATGAGTTCATTGTCTGAGTTCAGTACATATTCTGTTTTATACCCAAAGGCGGGTTCGAATTTTTTATCTATTGGGCAGTCTAATATATTCACAATCATTGTCCCCTTGAGAGGACGATGTGTTTTGAAATGATAAGGTTTCCAAGCGCACCCGACATGTCCAGGCACGATGACACCTCGTGTTTCTCCGTCGATCAACTTAAAGGTATTTTGGGGTTCCTTTTGAGTACAGCCCGTCAGGCAAAATAAAAGGAATACCGCGAAATACTTCATTCCTTCACCCCTCTGTGCCTTCGCTAATATGCTCACCCAAAGCATCCGCAATTGTAAAGACGTCTTTATCGCCGCGACCGCACATATTCATGATGATCAACCCGTCTTTGCCAAGCGCTTTGGCTAGGTCGACCGTGCGGGGGAGGGCGTGGCTGGGCTCAAGCGCTGGGAGGATACCTTCAAGTCGAGCGCATTCCTGGAACCAGTGGAGGGCTTCATCATCTGTGGCGCTGACATATTCAGCGCGGCCCGTATCATGAAGCCAAGCATGTTCAGGCCCAATGCCGGGATAATCAAGACCGGCCGAGATTGAATGCGCATCTGCGATTTGGCCGTGTTCGTCTTGGAGAAGATAGGTTCGGTTGCCGTGGAGAATGCCCGGCTTTCCGCCTGTTAAAGATGCTGCGTGAAGACCGCTATCCACACCGCGGCCTGCCGCTTCGACACCGATCAATCGGACCTCTTTATGCGGGACAAATTCATGAAACAGGCCCATTGCATTTGATCCGCCGCCAATACAGGCAACCGCCGCGTCGGGCAGGCGACCTTCGGCCTCCAGGATTTGGGCTTTGGCTTCACGACCAATCACGGCCTGAAAATCTCTGACCATTTCAGGATAAGGATGGGGCCCTGCGACCGTGCCGATACAATAAAAGGTCTTGCCGACATTTGTGACCCAATCGCGCAAGGCTTCATTCATAGCGTCTTTTAAGGTCGCCGTGCCAGAATGGACGGCTCTGACTTCGGCGCCGAGCAAGCGCATTCGAAAGACATTGGGTTTTTGGCGGACAATATCGGTCGCGCCCATATAGACAATACAGTCCATACCCAGTCTCGCTGCGACTGTGGCGGTCGCAACGCCGTGCTGGCCTGCGCCCGTTTCTGCAATAATGCGTTTTTTGCCCATTCTTTTGGCGAGTAAGAGCTGACCCATACAATTATTGATTTTATGCGCGCCTGTATGGTTTAGCTCATCGCGTTTGAAATAAACCTTTGCCCCATCGGCAAATTCGCTAAGGCGTTCCGCAAAATAGAGCGGGCTGGGCCGACCCACATAATGGGTCATGAAATAGTCTAGCTCTTTTGCAAATGTCGGATCAGCCTTGGCTTCTTCATAGGCTTTTTCGAGCTCTAATATGGGCGGCATAAGGGTCTCGGCGACGAAACGCCCACCAAAATCACCAAAGCGACCATTTTCATCCGGGAAGGATTGATTGCCCATTTTTTACAACATCCATAAAGGTTCTAATTTTCGAATGGTCCTTTACGCCCGGATTATCTTCAAGGCCAGAACTTACATCCACGATTGGTGCATTTGTCATTGCAATGGCTTGGAGAATGTTATCCGGGTCCAAGCCACCCGCTACGGCAAAGCGTTTCGGCGTCGGCGCCCGCGCAATAATTGTCCAATCAATAGCCTTGCCATGACCGCCGCGGATCGTTTCGCCTTTTGGCGGCTTAGCGTCATACAGAAGAAAGTCCGCAATGCCAGCATAGGCTTCGGATTTTTTCATGTCGTCATCTGAAGCAATCCCAAAGGCTTTGATGATTTTGACGCGTTTCGCGATTTCAGCACAACGTTCGGGGCTTTCATCGCCATGGAGTTGGATAAAACCGGGGCGCATATGTTCCAGAATTTGGTCGATCAAGGCGTCATCCGGGTTGACGGTCACGGCGACACTTGGAATCGGCAAGTCAAAAGGTGCAAGGCGGGCAGCATTTGCCACGCTCAACCGTCTCTTAGAGGAGCATTCTACGATAAAACCTAGGTAGTCGGCGCCTGATTCAATGGCGAAAGCGACATCTTCTGGTCTCGTTAAACCACAAATTTTAACCTGAGTTTTCATTGTAAGCGCCTATGGCAGGGGAGGTGGACGATGGCAAATAGGGAGAGGCGTTGCGCCGCATTCAAAGGCTTATTCGTTTCAAATTTTGGGGTTTGAAACGCCTTTTGAAGCAATTTTCATGCCGAAACCGGATATTAAGGCTTATGGTCTAAAGCCCGTGTAAGCCGAAAAATCGGCAAGGTGAATAAAATACGGTGGATGGGTATGGCTTTAGCCCCCAAAATTCAGGCGCGTCAGAGCGCTCAACTGGCGATGACGCCACAATTGCAGCAAGCGATTAAGCTATTGCAGCTCTCAAATATTGAGCTTTCGGCCTTTGTCGAAGAGCAATTGGAGAAAAATCCTTTGCTTGAACGCGGTACGGGTGATGAAAACCGCCGAGGTGAAGCCCTTGATACGCAACAGGACACATCTGCGCAGGACACATCTGCCTCGACGACGACGGATAATGTAACCTCTGGCGAGGCCATTTCTGATATGGACGCGCCTGATCATGCTATTGCTCCAGAATCGACAGCTGCTGATGTTGGCGGTTCAGTTGACTGGTCTCGTAATAATAGTTCAGGCAGTTTCTCTGGATCCGGGGATTACGATCCTATGGCTAATCAAGCCTCGGATGTCAGCCTGACTGATCATGTTCGCTCGCAAGTCGCTTTCTTGAAATTGTCGGACCGGGATCGTTTGATTGCCGATTACTTGACGGGGCAATTAGATGACGGTGGCTATTTGCGTATGAGCACAGCCGATGCGGCCATCAATCTGGGGGTCGATGAGAATATTGTGACGGCCATATTGCTCCAATTGCAAACATTAGAACCTACGGGTCTATTTTCGCGTTCCGTTGGAGAGTGCCTAGCTTTGCAGCTAAAAGAGGCCGGCGCGCTCGATGAGCCGATGCAAGCCTTGCTCGACAATCTCGAACTTTTGGCCAATCACGATCTCTCAAATCTGGCCAAATTATGCGACGTGAAAATCCCAGTGCTGAAAGAGTTGATAGCGGCTTTGCGCAAATTATCACCCAAACCTGGTTCTGCCTATGGTGGGAGCGTGGCGGCAGCGATTGAACCTGATGTCTTCGTTCGCGAAACACCAACGGGTGGATGGGCCGTGGAGCTAAATTCAGACACATTACCGCGTGTTCTTGTCAATCAACGCTATTACAATGAGGTCAAGGCGGCTGGCGGTGATGATGAAGCGGCCAGAGATTTTATCTCGGAATGTCACGCGAATGCCAATTGGCTGGTAAAGTCACTTGATCAACGCGCCAGAACAATTCTGAAAGTGTCGAGTGAAATCATCAAACAACAAGACGGGTTTTTTGCCTATGGGATTGATCATCTTCGCCCGCTAAAGCTTAAAGACGTTGCAGATGCGATCGAAATGCACGAATCAACCGTTAGCCGCGTCACAAGTCATAAATATATGAGTACGCCGCGCGGTTTATTTGAGCTGAAGTTCTTTTTCACGGCTGCCATCCCAAGCCTCGATGGCGGTGAGGGATATTCAGCCGAAGCCGTACGTCACAAAATTAAAATCCTGATTGATGAAGAAACAGCGACAACAATTGTCAGCGATGATAAAATTGTCCAGCTTTTAAGGGCGCAAGGCATAGATATTGCGCGCCGCACCGTCGCAAAATACCGCGAAGCCTTAGGAATTCAAAGCAGTGTGCAAAGGCGTCGGCGCTTTAAACATGGCTAGAACCCGTAAAACACTATATTGATTAGCCCTTGGGCGGGAGTGGAAAGAAGCTGCTCGTGCGGGCAATATAGTCTTGGTAGGTTTTTCGTCGCTTCATATCTCTTTCCAGCAGGTCGCGACCCGAGACTTTGGTCAAAAGCAGCGTCATAATAATTGGCGCAATAATAGTAGCCCAGCCAAGGGGAGCCTGACACGCGACGAGCCAAATACCCCACCACATACAGGCATTACCGAAATAATTCGGGTGGCGTGTATATTTCCATAGGCCTCTATCGAGGACAGGTTTGTTTTCAATCGGGCCCTCATAATTTTTATTCGCTTTTAGGAACGCTGCGAGTTGCCAATCTCCAATGGCCTCAAACAGAAATCCAATCAGCCAAAGTGCGGCGCCGAGATAAGCGAGCAAACCTATTTTTTGGATGTTTTGGCCTGTCGCCATGGCGACCCAAATCGGAGCGCTGACAATCATGATCAAAAGGCCTTGCCCCCAATAAATTGTAAAAAGTGAACGAAGGCGCCAGCTTGTTTCGCTCATGCCTTTTTTTTCTGCGCGTTTTTTCATGGAGATATAACGCTTGTCTTCGCCGTGGCCGAGATTTCGTTTGGCCAGATAAAGCGTGAGGCGAAGCCCCCAAATAATAGGCAGGGCGGCCAATAAAACAAGGTAAGTCGTCTTTTCGGGCACAATGTAGAGGCTGGCGGCTGCGACAAGTAAAAATCCGAACCCCCAAAATATGTCAACCAGACTCGCATCTTTAAGGGCGACACTTAAGGCCCATAAAAGGGTCAGCGCGCCAAAAACAATGACGCCAGCATGGGCGAAATAAATGAAGATGTCGGTCATCATAGCGTAAATCTCTCAAAACCTTTCAGTGCATACGGCAGTTCATACGTATGAAACCGGTTTTGAGCTTTATCCGCGGCGCACCTCATAAAGCGCGATGGCTGCTGCTGTCGATACATTTAGACTTTCGGCTTCGCCCAGAGCAGATGAGCTATTCATTGGAATTTTAGCCAGCTGATCACAGGTCTTGCGGACGCGGTCTCTTAGACCTGGCCCTTCCGCGCCCATGACGATGACCTGTTTTGTTTTGGCTTGAAGTGCGGCTCTAAGCTCAGTCTCCGTTTCACCCGCAAGGCCAATGACTTGCCAGCCAATCCGTTGCAAATTTTGCAATGTGTTGGCGATATTGGTTTCCAGACATACTGGCACGGTTTCAAGACATCCAACAGCGACTTTGGCCAAAGCACCCGATAAAGGTGGGGCCTTGCGCGATTGCATGACCAACGCACTGACACCAAACGCGGAACAAAGTCTGAGCATAGCCCCGACATTGTGGGGATCGGTAATCTGGTCGAGGACGAGGATAAGCCCGTCATCAGCAGCTTCATCGGCAATAACTTCAAGCGGCTTCCATTCCAAAGGGGCCGTTTTAATGGCAATGCCTTGATGCGCTGCGCCACTGGGTAAGCTGCGATCCAGGTCTCTGGGGGCTATAATTTCCAAAACAGCTGCGCCTTTTGGAAAATCGAGGCGTTTTTCTGCTGACTCTGTGATCAATATCTTATGAATCGTGCGTTTGGGGTTGGATAAGGCGGCCAAACAGGCATGTGTGCCCCATATCCAGCCTGATCCACCTGCTTTTTTACCCTTATATTTACTGTGGTTTTGGGTCTTGGCTTTTGGCGAGCGCGGTTTTGCTGTGGCGCCATGGTTTTTTGAGCCATAAGCGCGTTTTGGGGCATCTGAGGCAGGTCCTTTCATGCCCCGGCTCCGAAGAGTCATTTTTTGACCCCCGGAATCCGGTTTTTGGCGTGATTTTCTTTGTGTCTGCCTATTGCGTGTTTCGTTTTTCATCTTTATAGGTCCGCCGGATAATAAAACATCGACTCTGTGAACGACGCGGCTAACAGAATAAGCTGCCGAGTGACAGAGCCTTTTTTGTTGGAGACAGTGAAACATATTCCGCCTAACTATCGGGGTATTTGGAAATGGAGAGGTGGCCGAGTGGTTAAAGGCGTCAGACTGTAAATCTGATCACTATGTGTACGTTGGTTCGAATCCAACCCTCTCCACCACCCAGTTTCAATGTCAAAGGCAAAGCGACGCGCGGGCGTTGTGTAGTGGTAAGACCTCAGCCTTCCAAGCTGATGACGCGAGTTCGATTCTCGCCGCCCGCTCCATTCTCTTTCCGGATTGTCCGGATAGGGGCAATATATTGAATAGACCGACGTGCCATGGGGGTATCGAGGTCACAACATGTGAGTGAAACGACATGGCAAAAGAGAAGTTTGAGCGGACTAAACCGCATGCAAATATTGGCACGATTG
>CAYRMO010000068.1:0-15273 GCA_964425355.1 uncultured Algimonas sp.
ACCAACATAGGTTGACCCTTTTTTGAGGCTTGTTCAATGTCATCAACAATGGCGTCGAATTTTTCTTCTTCGGTCCGGTAAATTACATCATCATCATCAATGCGTTGTATCGGCCGGTTCGTTGGAATGATTAAAACATCCAAATCATAGGTGTCTGCAAATTCACCGGCTTCTGTTTCTGCCGTGCCGGTCATGCCGGAAAGCTTGTCATAAAGGCGGAAGTAATTTTGCAGCGTGACCGAGGCCAAGGTCTGGTTTTCGGGCTTAATATCAACGCCTTCTTTGGCTTCAATGGCCTGGTGTAGCCCCTCTGAGAGACGTCGACCGTCCATCATCCGGCCCGTAAATTCATCAATCAGGACAATTTCGCCATTTTTGACGATGTAATCCTTATCGGCCGTAAAGAGCGTATGCGCTTTCAAGGCTTGGTTGATATGATGAACGACCGTGATATTTTCGATGTCATAAAGACTATCGCCTTGCAGCAGTCCTTTTTCACGTAAAATATTTTCGATTTGCTCATTGCCCGCCTCATTAAAGGTGGCTGAGCGAGCTTTTTCATCAACGTCATAGCCCGTGTCTTCAATATCAGGGATAAATTCGTCAATTGTGCGGTAAAGATCTGATTTGTCATCGGTTGGACCGGAAATGATCAGAGGTGTCCGCGCTTCATCGATCAGGATCGAGTCAATCTCATCGATAATGGCATAGGCATGACCGCGTTGGCTCATTTCTTCGACCGAATATTTCATATTATCGCGGAGATAATCAAATCCATATTCATTGTTGGTGCCATAGGTAATATCACAATCATAAGCCGCCTTGCGAGACGGATCATAAGGGTTGTGATCATTGATACAGCCCACGGTGAGGCCCAGGAAATTATAGATCTGTCCCATCCACTCAGAGTCGCGTTTCGCGAGATAGTCATTAACGGTTACCAAATGTACGCCCTTACCAGCTAGCGCGTTCAAATAAGCCGCCAAGGTAGAGACGAGGGTTTTACCTTCACCCGTACGCATCTCAGCAATTTCGCCGCGGTGAAGCGTGATACCACCAATCAATTGCACATCATAATGGCGCTGCCCCAAGGTCCGTTTTGCGGCCTCTCTGACAACGGCAAAGGCATCGGGTAAAATATCATCAAGGGTTTCGCCGTCAGTAAGGCGGTTTTTCAAGACATCGGTCTGCGCGCGCAGCTGATCATCTGTCATCTGTTCATATTGCGGCTCTAGCGCGTTAATCTGGTTAACGAGCGGACGGAGCTTTTTGAGTTTCCGGTCATTTTCTGTGCCGAAAATCTTCCTAGCGATGCCGAGCATGTGACATATCCTGATAAGTGATGCGTGACCAAACACGAGGGCCGGTCTATGGTTTGTCGTGACTTAGGTATGGTGCCGCGCTAAGTCAATGAGTGGCCGCTTTTATGGCTCTATTCATCTCAGGCCCTTTTTCGGATATTGGGCCCGGTATTTTGGCCCGATATAAGGAAAGATTGACGTTAGATATGTTCCATAGATTAGCTTTGATTTTTGTATTTACCGCAGTGGTGGCATGCACGTCAGGTGAGCGCAATCATAACCTATCTGGCGATGGAGGGATCGCGGTCTCAGACCGGGACGAGAATGACCCGGCTGTTGCACGTGTAAACGGGATCGAAATTTATAAGAGCGATATTTTGCGTTTTGCGCGCGCTAATGGACAATTTGAAAACGGTGAACCAATTGGCGTGAATGATCCCGCCTTTGCGCAGCTTATTGAAGAACTTATTGATCAACGGCTCTTGGCGCTCGACGCCATTGAAATCGATTTGGACAAAGACCAAGAGGCAAGGCTTCGCCTGCAAGCCGCGCGTGAGCGGATTTTAGGGAATTTGCGGGTTGAACGACATTTGCAAAAGACCGTGACAGAAGATGCCATCAAACGACTCTATGAGGAACAAGCCAAACTCGCAGCGCGCGGTGATGAGCTGCGCGCCAGACATATTTTGGTTGCGGATAAATCAACGGCGGATGAACTTTTGGCGTCGCTTGAAACGGGTGAAGATTTCGCAAGCCTGGCAAAGGCAAACTCCTTGGATAGGGGCACGGCATCGCGTGGGGGGGATCTGGGTTATTTTACGCGCGATATGTTAGATCAGGCGATTACCACGCCCATGTTTCAAGCCGCAAAAGGCGAGTTGGTTGGTCCAGTCAAATCTGACTTGGGGTGGCATATTGCCGAAGTTTTGGACCGGCGGTCTGTGCCTCAGCCAACATTTGAGACATTAAAGCCGAGGCTCGAAAACTTCATGACTTTTGATGCGATTCAGGATTTATTATCGGATTTGCGCGACACAAATGATGTTGAAATATATGAGCTGAAAGCCCCCTCACAGACAGATGAGAAGCTTCCGCTCGCTACAGAAGAAGACCCAGAATGAAGATCAGTCCATTTGCACCAAAACACTTTCCGGTGCTCCCGCCTATTGCTGGCCTCGAAATGGCCACAGCCGAAGCCGGTGTGAAATATATGGGTCGAACTGATCTCTGGGTCCTGCGCGGACAAGCGGGCACACAGATCGCAGGCGTCTTTACGCAAAACCTATGTCCAGGCGCGCCGGTTGATTGGTCGCGCAAGGCTCTTGGTGTTGATACGGACGGACCGCGCCTCGTTGTTGTCAATTCGGGTACAGCCAATGTCTTTGCGGGTCAAAAAGGTCGTGATGCGGTGGTTGAGACCGCCAAGGGCGCCGCCACAGTTTTTGGCGGGGATCCCGCGTCAGTCCAACTCGCCTCAACCGGTGTGATTGGCGTGGCGCTAGACGCGTCTAAATTGACGGATCAATTTGGCCAGATGGATCTCAAATCGGGTGGCTGGGAAGCTGCCGCCCGCGCTATCATGACAACAGATACATTTGCCAAAGGCGCAAGCGCGACCGCCAAGATCGGAGAGGCAGTCGTTACCGTAAACGGCATTGCCAAAGGGAGCGGTATGATCGCGCCCGATATGGCGACCATGCTCGCCTATGTCGCAACAGATGCTGCTCTTCCGCAAAATGTGTTACAAAGCTTACTTGATGACCTTGTTGGGCCGACCTTTAATTCGATCACGGTTGATAGTGATACGTCTACCTCAGACACATTGCTTTTAATCGCGAGCGGCGCCGCAGATCATGCAGATATTACCTCTGCTGATGATCCGTCGCTTTCCGGGTTTAGCGAAGCGTTACACAAGGTTTTGTTTGATCTCTCACAACAGGTCATCAAAGATGGCGAAGGGATTTCAAAATTCGTCACCGTCAAAATTACGGGCGCGGTGTCCGACATATCGGCCAAGACAATCGGCCTCTCTATTGCCAATTCGCCCCTCGTGAAAACCGCCATTGCGGGCGAAGACGCCAATTGGGGCCGTATCATCATGGCCGTAGGCAAGGCGGGTGAACCAGCCGAGCGCGATAATCTTTCGATCTGGATTGGTCCGCATGTTCTAGCCGAAGGCGGAATGCCGGCCGAAAGTTACCGCGAGGAAATGGGCGCGAGCTATATGAAAAATTCTGAAATCGACATCACCGTTGATCTGGGATTGGGTGATGGCAAAGCGACCGTCTATGGCTGTGATCTCACCCATAGCTATATTGAGATCAATGCGGATTACCGTTCGTGAAGACACTCTTTGTTGCAGCTTGTGCCTTAATTGATGCGGATGGTCGCGTGCTTATGGCGCAACGCCCAGACGGCAAAGACTATGCCGGCCAATGGGAATTTCCGGGCGGCAAAATCGAGGCCGGCGAAACACCCGAACAGGCGATTTGCCGCGAGCTTTATGAAGAATTAAATGTCGAGCCTTGTGAAGGGTGTTTGCAGCCCTTTAATTTTACAAGCTTTGCTTATCCCGATTTTCATCTGGTCATGCCGCTTTACCTCTGTCGTCAATGGGACGGGGTCCTTCGCCCCAAAGAAGGCCAAGCCGTTAAATGGTTCTGGCCCGACAAAATCCGAAATCTGGATTTGGTGCCTGCCGATGTCGACCTTGCGCGGGAATTATCAGACCGCCTGCCAAAGGGGCAGAGATTTCCGAGGTGATGAATTTCAAATCTAATTTTCTGATACTAAACCAGTCCTTTTTGAACTAAACCCTTTCACAGATAATAGGTTTGGGTCTTAGGCCCCTGCGTCGGACCTGGTTTGGCAGAAAAGACAAATTAAAAAGGCGAGAGTTTATGATTGGTTCTTTTTTCGAAAAAATAATGGCGACGAGCCGAGGAGGTTCCAAATTTTCTCCTGACCTGATAACGCCCCTAGACTCGGATTTTAAATATCCCTTAGTTCAAGTTCCGGGAAAATTCGCTATTCAAGCTTGGGGCCATTTGGATCAGGATGATAGCCATACCCCCATTATTATCGGTAGTCATAGACATATTGAATATATCGCTGAGGGGATGGAATATATAGATCAAAGGCCTGTAGATCAGATATTAGATGAGGTCAGTAAATTGGACTTTCCCGAGGGATTGAAAGCGGTAAAGCTAAAAGAATATCGAGCTTTATCCGAAGACTTAAAGGGCTCACCAGGATTTGAAGGATTGATTGGAAAACTCGAGCGCGACTTCGATCTTTCCATAGACCCAGCAGATATACTCGTAGATTGGCCATCTGGCCGTGCACCAAAAAACAAACAAAAGTTGCCGTCTATCGCGATGGAGTGGGAGACAGAAAAACCCTTGGAAACCACTATTGTCGCGCTCTTGCCAACCTCAGATTGGACAGAAGCCCCGGCCTATATGTCCTTTGGGAATTACAATGATTGTCCGGCCCCTGAGTGGCATGTCGCGGCGTTGCAATATTGGAAAGCTCGTCTTGACTTTAAATTGGTTGGTATATCCCATGAGACACTTGATTTACGCGTTTCAACTAGACCTCAGAACCGTGACGAAGCCGTTCGATACGCGATAGAGCTTTATTGCTACTGCCCTGACCTCGTTGAACAAGGCAGTGGATCTATTGCCGAATTAGCCCGTGACCTCATGAATAACGAATGGTGGGACTTGTGGTGGGATTGAAAACCACACATTCCAGACTTAGTTTTGCGGATTTACATCATGACTGAAATTAAAGCCAATATGGGTTTAGCGAAAGTTCAATATCCTCGGATTGTGTTCAATCACCCGAAATATTTTGTCCTCATCGGCTTGGGCGCTCTTCTCCCTATCGCGCTAAGTATCTATTTTAAAACCTATTGGCTAGCCATATTGTCCATTCCGTTTGCGGCAATATTATTCACATATGCTAACCGACTTAAGGGTTTGTTTTACGATTGTGACGTGAATATTGGCAAAGTCATTTCAAAAAAAGATAATTTATACGCGGTTGCCATGAACCTACAAAGCAAAGACCTACCACCTGTTTTGGCGGTGAAAATTGTTCGGGGCAAGGTTCCTAAGGCGGGCGTCTTTGAAGGTTTCGAAGAAAATTATTTTCCTGTTATTTGCTACCCCGATTATAACAAACCGCCTGAAAATATGGATAAAGTTTTTACGCTTCCTTATGCGTCTGGAACGAAAGATCCTGAGAAACTCAAATTTCAATATGAAGCCTTGCACCCACAAATAGATGCGTTTGAAGCCTGTCTCAAACAGGTACCACAGCCTTTTAAGCTAGGACTCTATTTCGTGGAGTCGGTCTAACTTGGTTTTTCTTAGCAACACCTCTGAAAGGCAGTCGAGCTTATAGTCCTACCGAATAAGGACCAAAGCCCCGTCCAAGTTTTTTAAGATAAGAATACACGCTAAAGGCTCGACCTGATCTCCTTGCGAAACATGAATTTCAGGCCTGACCATGTCGTATCAATCGCGCATACTTTCACATCTACTAAGCCACTCGGTAAAATGACCTCGCGCAAAACGCCTTCGGTAATATCTGTTTTGACGCCCGATGATTTCTTTGCCCAGGACACCCACAACATCCCGTCTGGTTTTAGCAAGGGATAGATTTGCGGCACCTGGAATTCCAGGGTCTTTCGCGCCTTGACAAAGAGATGAGCGTAATCAAATTCTCTGCTTGATAAGTTGCGCAAAGTTCTTCGCGTCTTTATGAACCCTGAAAAATCTCTAATTTCAACCACCGTTTTTGGAACCCCTAATAGCAGGGCCGTTTGTCCGTTTTTTAAACCCAGTTTCTTGGGTAATGGCGTCCCTGAATATCCTGACATATTAGTCCTTATTAGGGTTTAGAGTGCTATCCACAATTAGAATAAGCCTCTTTCATCCAGGTTTTCACTTCATCGTCGAAATCATTTATCGCTTCTAATCGGACACGGTGAGAGCACATCGCATTATAGCTTTCGAGGCGATCAGTTGCGGGCTTTCCTTTTAAGGCCAGCCCAAGGTCTATCCGCGTTTTTGTTGCGGGCGTAATAAGCGCAAATTGTTTTTTACGTCGAAGACTATGTGACGTTTTCTTTGGTGCTAATTCAACATCAGGGCCCAGCGATCTCGCAAATTTGACGATCTCATCATGTAGAGGTTTTAAGCCTGACTTTGCCCCGGAATATTGTAAGGTGATCAGGTCTAAAACTTCGCCCGTATCGCGTGATTTTGTTGCGATCAAATTTGCGAAGCCATGTGTGACACCATGTTCGCTTTTTAAGAACTTAACGATTGCGCCATGTTTCTCGTGACCGCTTTGCCCAATAAAACGCTTCCAGTCCTCTAACGTCTTTCCCGTTTTGTCTGGAATATTGGCGAGCATCGTCGCCAACTGATCTTCAGGTTTCGCCATTTTCCTCTCCTTTATATTTAACTATAGCCCTCACCGAAATCATAAATCAAATACCCTGGGCGTGTCATTTTTCTCTATTACTGTGCGGGCCTTTGTTTCAAGTTCGAAATGATAGCGGGTTTACCGATGGCGGTCTGGATAACCCTGACGCGTCCTTTTAATTAATCTTAAATTTGACCATAGGCGGGGATTTCCCAGAGCCCCTAAAGGAAACTGGCATTGCGGACTCAACCCTTCCTAATCAATTTCTTGTCGATTGGGTGCGTGTTTATCAATGCGCCGGAGATATGGAAACGGGTCTCGCCTGTATGGGCGACGAATAGGGGTGGATTACGTTATAGCCACCCATTCATACGCGCGAGGCGAAAGCCTTCTATGCGATTGGACACATCCAGTTTCTCTAGGGCCTCTGACAGGTAATTTCGCACAGTTCCCGCAGATAAGTTTAGAGCCAGTGCGATTTCCTTATTGGTTTTACCAGCTTCGACTAGTCGCAAAATTTTACGATCCCGTTCCGATAAGGGGTCAGTTTGCAAGGCCTTGATTTCATCCAGCTTCCTTTCAAAGGCCGTCCCGCCTCTTGCAATTTTCCGCACGGCATTTGCCAGGTCTTCACTAGGCGCATCTTTGAGCATATAGCCCTTTACCCCGCATTTAACAGCGCGTTGTAAATATCCAGGCCGGGCAAATGTTGTAATGATCATGACGGCCGTTTGGGGGCCGTGACGCTTTAGGTGATCGGCAATCTCGAGGCCTGTTAATTCCGGCATCTCGATATCAGTAATCAGCACATCTGGTTTCAGGCGTTGTACATGCCGTAATGCGGCGCTGCCATTATCAGCTTGCGCCACAATTTCAATATCGGACTCCAGGGATAACAAAGACGTCAAGGCCCCACGTAGCATCGCTTGGTCTTCGGCTAGAACAACCCGTATCATGTGTCACCTAAAGGCTTAGGCAAGATAATCGCTATGCGCACCCCATTGACCGTATCGACGACGGCCTGTCCGCCACGATCTTCAACACGCGAGCGTAACCCTGCTAACCCCGTGCCTTCTTCAAGGATATTGACCCTCCCATTATCTTCAATGCGAAGCTCATTTTCAGTACCGTTGGACTTAAATTCAATTGTTGCATGATCCGCGCCAGAATGGCGGATAATATTGGTCACGGCTTCACGAATAGACAGCGCCATAACGGTTTCGTTTTCCTCGCTTTGCGCTGGAATTGAACCTTTAATGTCTAAAGACACGCCCGCTGATCCGAGCGCCGCTTCGGCATTTCTCAGCTCATCCGATATATTTGTGCTCAACATGCCGCTCACAATAGCCCGCACATCATTTAGCGCCTTTCGAGATGCGTCTCGTATGTCCAAAATTTCAGCTTTCGCCTTGATGGGGTCGCTATCGATTAAACGGCCGGCGAGGTCTGTTTTCAAGGCGACCATGGTCAATGTGTGACCCAAAAGATCATGGAGGTCACGTGCGATACGTTCGCGTTCTACGATTGAATTTTGTTGCTTGTCTAACTCATGTTCCCGAACAAGGGTCTCGCTACGCCGAACTCTCTCGGCATCTGCAAGTGTCGCGCCCCAGACCATAACGGCCAAAAAGCACGTAAATCCGATTTCCGGTAATGAGCGGCCCAATAAAAAAGACGTGCCAGCATATAAGGTGCTTGTCCCGATCAATAGGAACATTGAATACATGGCAGGTCTTTGATATCCGATTTGCGCTACAGCAAAAATATGAAACACGCCATTATGCGCGTTTAACGGCGCGGAAATCAAAGCGAGCCCTTCTATGAGCGCAATCAGAACCAGGTTCCCGCGGTCACGCCGTTCAAAAGCGCGGTAATGCAAGGGAATAAAAATGGCAATCATGACGACTGCCAGAATTATCTCTATGACGCTTGGGTGCTTAAATAACCAAGGCGCGAAAAAAAATATCAAATAGGCCAAATAAAATGTCGGGCGTTGGCCGATTTTTCCGACATCATTTTTGACACGATCAGAGAGCTTTGCGAAACCGATAGTCATTATTTCAGTATAACGTTATCGAGTTCTAACTCAAACGGACCCTGGCTGCTTGCAACAATGGACAGACCAGCAAACGCTTTGGCGTCAAACCCTTTAAAGCCCTGAATTGGCAAGCTTACCTGTTCCCAATTCTCTGTAACTTGAAAGCTCTGCTCTGGCGGTATACCGAAATTTCCGGCTGTAAAGACCATGACGCGATAGGTGCCTGGCTTGCCTTTTATTGAAAAATTCACTGATTCAAATTTGGAAATGTCAAAACCATCTGTTCGGGTTTTAGGCATCACAGCTGCACCGGCCCATGGATAGGGGAAACCAGGATTAATGCTGCCGCTCACATTTAAAACATGGGTGCTATCGTCAGGTCCCCCAACACCTCGTTTGATGACTGCGGTGGATTTCCCATTGGCCATGACATCCGAGCTTTCAAACCATTCAAATTCTTGGACTGACAAGCCCGTTTCAAAATCGCCTAACAGGCCACTAATCAAGGCTGAAGGGGCTTTGGGCGTTTTTGTGGCGCGTTCAACCTGATGACCATTTTTCAGGATTGTTTCAATCGCAAGTGTTGCGCCAATATCCTCTAAGGGATTGCCCCGAATTAAGAGTATATCTCCCTTGTACCCAATTTTGATTTCCCCTCGATCATCCATAGAAAAGGCTTTGGCCGTTAATGTCGTTGCTGCGGATAGAGCCTCAAGCGGTGACAGGCCTGAATCGACAAGATATTGTAATTCCTGATGCAGGCTAAGCCCATGTGCTGTACCAGGGTTAGGCGCATCAGAGCCTGCCAGAATGGTCACACCTTCCGCGTGAAATCTCCGGACATTTGCCGATGCGATCTCGAAGTTAAAACCGGGAACACGGCCGGGGAAAGATAAATTGACCGTTTGAGACTGCATTTGCGAAAGTCGCTCAGCAATGCCCTCTTGCCCCGCAAGTTTCTTCGTGTCGTCTCGTCCATCAACAGAGGCGATCACCGCTAATGTGGGAATAATAAAAACATCATTTTGCTTGGCGAGTTTTACGACCTCATCCGTCACCGGTTCATCCGCAAATATATGGACGAGCCCGTCTATGCCATCTTCCATAAGGTCACGCGCCGCGTCTTGGGTAGAAATATGCGCGAGTGCCAAGAGGTCATGTTTATGGGCGGCTTGAATAAGGGCCTGGGCCATTGCACGGTCAAGCGACGGGATTCGAGTTTGGCCGGGCATATAGACCATTTTGATGAAATCGGACCCTTCTGCTTTGCGCTTGGCAACCCATTCATCCGCTTGATCTGGATGGGTTAAGGTCTCAATTCCAATCCCATATTGCGTGCCGTGACCGCCCGGCGCTGTCGCCATCATACCCGCACTGAATAAATCTGATCTAGTTTTATTTGTTTGGCTTTGGCGGCTTTGTTTTGCGTTTGTGACCAAAGAGATATCGGAAAACATATCGACATTTGTCGTAACCCCAAAGCGCAGCGCGTCTTTCAATGCACTCCCGTAGGAATGGGTATGGGCATCAATGAGGCCCGCTATTGCGGTGAGGCCATTCCCGTCTATCCTTATGGCATCTGATTGAATGCTGGGGCCAATATCTACAATCACACCACCGCGAATAACTATGGATTGTGGTGCGCTTAATTCCCCATTTTGAACCACGCGCACATTTTCAATTAAGCGGGTCGTTTCCGAAGTCATGTTACGCGGATCTGTGTAGTTTTTATCAGGTGTAGGTAAGATAAACACCAAACCAGTGAGTAGGACAGTCAATAGGACAAAGCTTGCGAGTGTAATATGTTTGATCATGATATCCTCCTATTGTCTCTGACGGGTCCATGCGAATATTGTTAAAGCGCCCAGGCCGATCGACATGTTTAAGACCATGCCCAGATGACCCCATATTTCACGCGCCTCTTGTCCTGGCGCGGCGGGTTGACCGCTCACCGCTAGGGCAATTTCACCCAAATGATAGCTCGGCAAGAACGTTGCCATGGTTTGCATGATCTCTGGAAAAACAAAGATAGGTATCCATAAGCCGCCAAGGACCGCCAATCCCATAAAAATTATATTGGCAAATGCGATGGCCGCATTTCCATTTAATAAAAATCCGAGCGATAAGCCGATAAGGATAAATGGAAGGGTTGCTAAAATATGGGTGAGCAATAAGAGACCCCAAACTTTTCGTGGCAATTCAACCCCTCCCAAAAACCCACCAACCAGGTATAAGCCAATTAAGGATAAAGCCCCGAAAATGATCGTCGCAATGACTTTGGCGGTGATGTAATTTATGGCGGGTGCGGGGGCTGCCCGTTTAAGCGTTAGCCAGCCTTTATCGCGCTCTGTTGCGGTGGATACGCCAAAGCCAAATATGGCAGGACCCATCACAGCGAAAATGCCATATGTTGCCAAGAGATAGCTGGCATTATTCGAATTCCCCGCCAATATAACACCGAAGATGAAATAAAATGCGACGGGAAAGGCCAAGGTCGGGATAATAAATTCAGGTGCGCGGATAATTTTCAATATTTCCGCTCCTGTTTCGATCATTAAAGATTTAAACATCAGCATGGGTCAACTCCGAGAATATGTCTTCGAGGCGCGGGCGCGTTATCGTCAGATCCGATAGCGTCTCATCTTGCGCCAAGAGTTGACGCAGTGTTGCGATCGAATCTCGCGTGCGAATATCTGTGAACCGCCCCACAGAAACCGCCTCCATATAGCCCTCTAATTTTGAAAGACTCTCAATTTGCAGGGCGGTTTGACAACGAATAATGGCGCCGCTCATCTGGTTTCGAATATCGTCCGATGATGCATCGGCGATAATTTTCCCTTGTCCCAATACAATGACCCGGTCAGCGAGCGCATCGGCTTCTTCCAGATAATGGGTCGTCAGAACGATTGTCTTACCTTGTGCCACAAAAGCCCGTACCGTTTCCCACAAGGCTTTGCGGGCCTCTATATCGAGTCCGGTTGTAGGCTCATCTAAGAATAATAAATCGGGGTCACCTATTATGGCGATCGCAAATTGAATACGGCGTTTTTGACCGCCTGAGAGCTTTTTATAGGGCTTGTCTATAAAGCTGGCTGTGTCGGTCAGAGATATCATATCCGCAATGCTCAACGGCGTCGGATAATAACTCGCAAATAAAATCAATAACTCACGCCCCGTCAGCAAATCCGGCAGCTCGGTATCCTGTAACATCACACCGACTTTACGCCGCGCTTTCATTTGGCCTGGTGTATGGCCGAAGACCGAAATTTCGCCCGCATCTTTCTTCACGAGCCCAAGGGCACAATTTATCAATGTTGTCTTACCCGCGCCATTCGGGCCCAATATTGCGGTAACACCGCTGTGTTCCAAGGAAAAAGAAACGGCGTCCAGTGCCGTCAGTTTTCCATATTTTTTCCTTAAGCCGGTGACGATCAATGGCGGTATATTAATCGTTAGATCAGACGTTTTAGCATGTTTCATAGTCCCGTCTGTAAAAGCGGGCATTCAGCCACACAAATGACAGATGTCACCTATTTTTAAGGTCACCGAAAATCATGTGTCCAATAAGGTTTCAAAATAGGCTTTTGTCACATCATCCGCGGCAAAGAATAATTCGACCCGACGCTCACTCATCGTTGTGTCCTGGGCTGTGCTAAATTCAGCCAGCATCGTAAAGACCGAGAGTGTTTGCTCAGGGGTCCGAATTTTCAACATGAGAAAAGGCCCGCTATCCGCGAAAGAGGTCACGTCGTTTCCGGATAATCGAGGATCAGACATTAGACGTTTGTGGAGATCCATAAGAGGCCCTTCGCGACCCGTACGGGCAGCTTCGGCCTGCAACCGCAAAACTGTCCAGGCTGCGATCTCCTCCCAGTTCAGAAACACCGGGTCCTTGGGATCGTCATTCAAAAGCGCATCAATCGTACAGAGTGATCCTTTGAGCGGCAAAAGCTGCATCATCAACATCGCCGCTTTATTCCCGCCGACGATCTGCCAGGCTCCATCAATGACAATGGCTGGCATAGGGGCATGGTTCTCAAGTATGGTCTGGATCGCATCCATCATGGGCGAGAGGTCACTGTCGCTCAATTCATAAGTCGGATATTCAGGCGCAAAGCCAGCCGCCAGCAGAGCCGTGTTCACAGTGGGCTTGGGTAAATCAAGGCTGCGCGCGAGCGTAAGAATGCTATTTCGGCTGGGCTTTGACCGACCCGTCTCCAAAAAGCTGATATGTCTGGCTGATATACCTGTCTCGCAGGCAAGCGATAATTGACTATGTCTGCGGATATCGCGCCAGTGGCGTAGTATTGTTCCAAATGGGGTGCTCATATCTCTTTATACATAACTCCTGCGGTCATGCACTTACCTAACAGGTAATTGTTTTGATTATCCCGTCTCAATAGTCTGGCAACATAATGAGATCGAAAGGAGATCGATATGACACCGAAATTAGCCGCCACCCTCTTACGCCTTAACGGCTTGGGATTTATTATATTTTGCACGACCTTTGTGACAATCGCTTTTACGGGATATGATGGATTTGCCCTTCACATAACCGATCTATTTGATTGGACGGGGGAACCCCGTACTGAAACGCTTAGCCGGGATGCGAGGTGGTTCGGGGCGATATGGTCTGGTCTCGGCGCCGGATTTGGAGCCCTATATTTATGCCTTATCGCGCCCCTCATGACCCTGCAAAACCGAGAGGCGCAAAATCTTGCAAGACGCGGTGGATTGATTGCTGTTGTGATTTGGTTTGTTGTTGACAGTACTGGCTCCTATGCCGCTGGCGTACCGTCTAATGTCGCTATGAATTTTCTTTTCCTGGTCCTGATTGCCACACCGCTTCTCATGGTGAAATTTGATGAAGTAGAAAACTGAGCGTCTTTGCTTTCAGATCATATTTGCCCGACGACGTGCATTAGGTCTGATCAATTATCTTCACAATTTTATCGTCCCTAAGTTCGAAAGCGAATGCCCCAGAAAATGATAGCTTTTGCCCGTTAGCTTTTTTGCGAGCGGGCATAACAGTCTGGAGCGCGATAGTCACGACATCGTTTATCTTGTAATCTCACATAATGACGATAAAAACATAATAGCTCTATTCGGATAAGATATTATGTTGAGTTCTTTAGAAGATTTTGAGAATAGTCGGTTTTTTTTCGTATTTATCGTAATTTTTGTCTCGCTGATGTTTTTGGTGATTTGGTCATTTGTACTCTTCATCATATCTCTCATATCAGGCTGGCGAGAGCTGGCTAAACTTTATCCTTATAATAATGAGCACGCTATAGAATGGAAATATCGTGGCGGCGGTGGCATTTACCGCAGAAATTTATCCTCAGCGGGGGTAAGAGGTCGCCTGGCGGTTGGTGCAAATAAAGTGGGCTGCGTGATAAAACCGCCCTTTTTATGGCGACCGTTTCATCCGAAATTATTTCTACCCTTTGACAAAATACAAAGTGAAATGGAGCAGACATTTCTCATGTGGGATGTCGTGATGATAACGATGATTGGCGCGCCTGATATACGTATTGCTATTTTAAAATCGGCCCGGGATATGGCCGAGAAAATTCGGACCACTTAGAGCTTCTCCCATCCTTGACATATTAAGGCGAAATTCTACGCTTTTCCAATGAACCCGAATGAAATCCCTCAGGGCGGCCCCGCCCCTCTGATAGCTGCCGCCAGCGTCGTCTTATTGCGGGATAAACCCGGCGGGATCGAAGTTCTTATGCTCAGGCGTAATCGCGCGTTAAAATCTTTTGGTGGGGCTTGGGTGTTTCCTGGCGGGCGTGTCGATCCCGATGACGCACCAGGCGCGCCAGAGCTGGACCGCGCCAAGGCTGCTGCCATACGTGAGACCCAAGAGGAAACCGGGCTTACCCTGTCTGCTGATGCGCTCATTCCCTTATCTTTATGGATACCGCCAATAGAGGAAAAACGACGATTTTCGACCTGGTTTTTCATTGCCAAAGCACCGGACGCCGATGTCGAGATCGACCATGGTGAAATCCATGAATTTGCGTGGATGTGTCCCTGTGATCTGGTCAACACGACGCCCAACCCGCAGCGCGTTTTATTTCCGCCGACCTATATCACACTCCATCGGCTGATGGGGGCGCAATCTGTCGAGATGGCTTGCCAGGATATATCCGGTGCAAAAAACGAATTTTTTGAAACGCGATTTGAAAAATCAGCGACAGCCGTCACAACGCTTTGGCACGGCGATTGCGCTTATGAGGGTGGTGATTTGAATGCGGAGGGGCCACGCCGCCGATTAGTCATGAACGCGACGCAGTGGGAGTATGTGACGTCAGGCTAGACCGGGACCCTGTTTTACGATCCACCACTTCCGAGTTTCTTGCCCATTCTGGCTTCGGGCATGACTTTGTTTGGACGTATGGCAATGATGAACACACCACCAAGCGAAATCACGGCGCCTAGGACCAACTGTGCCGTGATAGTTTCGTTTAGCAATAGGATACTGAGCAC
>CAYRMO010000069.1:0-10689 GCA_964425355.1 uncultured Algimonas sp.
TAACTTAGATGCATGCCATCTATGGGCGGGTTTGGATATTGCGTTTCAATGATTTTGCTTTTTTTGCCGAGCACCGTCCCCGTTTCGACATACCATTCTGCCACAGATTCACCATTTCGGTTTCTCAAGCGAAACCCCAGAAAAGGCGCTGTTTTGGCTTGTCGGGTCAGGTTTTCGACTTTGGCTTTGACAAACAGGACTGGCTCGCCTTCAACGAGCCGTGTTTCGGTTTCAGGCTCCAATATATCCAAACCGCCCTGTTTTACGTTTATCCCCAAAGCTTGATAGGCGCTGGCCGCAATAGGTGTTCGGTTCACAATATCCTGGCGCTTTAAATAGGCCAAAATGGCGGCGATAAGAAACAATGTAAGTGTAATCATCCAGATCAAAGAGATGATACGCTTACGACGTTTGAGCTTTTCCGCATCCGCCCTATCGCGCATCGCAATATGTGCCCCCGTTGAAGGGCGAGATGCAGCGTTTTCGAGATCTAACTCAGCTTGAGCTGGCGAGCCTGACGTCTCCTCTTCGGCTACCGTCAAAGGCTCAGCTTCCATCAGAACGGCTTTATTATCTGTGAGCGCCAATTCGTCTGGATCTGAGATCGGCCCTTGCTCAAACCAGACGGCATTGCACTTCGTACAATTCACAGTTCGGCCATTTGGGCCGATTGAGCCATCTTTTATTCTATATTGTGTGGAACATTCAGGACAGGTGAGTATCATAGTGGCAGAACAGTAACCGATTCAGTTATAGAAAGTCACACCTACGTGCCACAACAGGCCCAAATGTCTAGTCAATCAACGCTTTTACCTGATCTTGTCAATTTCGATCGAGTCGGACTTCGCTATGGGCGTGGCCCAGAGGTCCTCGTTGATGCGACCCTAGACCTACCACAAGGCAGTTTCACCTTTTTAACGGGGCCCTCTGGGGCGGGGAAATCGACCTTGCTCAAACTTTGCTATCTGTCCTTAAAGCCCTCACGTGGTCTTATTCGCATGTTTGGCCGCGATACGGCCTTGCTGACGAATGCCGAAAAACAGGCGATCAAACGCCGGATCGGTATTGTTTTGCAAGACTTCCATTTGGTCGAACATCTATCCGTATATGAGAATGTCGCCCTCCCCTTGCGCGTCGCGGGACAGGCTAGGTCGAGTTATAACCGAGATCTGGTTGAACTTCTGCAATGGGTAGGACTTGGTGACCGGCTACAGGCCTATCCGCCAACCCTATCAAGCGGTGAAAAACAACGCGCTGCCATTGCGCGTGCCGTAATCGCAAAGCCCGATCTTTTGATTGCAGATGAGCCGACCGGAAATGTTGATCCGGAAATTGGTCGAAGGCTCCTCAGGCTGTTTTCTGAAATGAACCGTATGGGAACGACGATCTTAATTGCGACCCATGACACCCACCTCATCAACGAAATCCAAGCTCGCGTTATTCGGATTGAAAATGGGCAAATATATAAGGGTATGTCGCAGTAATGGAGACGCCACAGACACTCCCGCGCCAAGCCGCCCTTTTGCCCGTCAAACTCAGGAATACGCGCGCCTTATGGCTTGTCCTAATTATTATTGCCCTTTTGGCGAGCCTATCGCTACTGTTTGCAAGAGGCGCCATGCGCTTGTCATCTGATTGGCAAACGCAACTATCCGATACAATATCCGTTCAAATCATCCTGGAAAATGCAAGCGACTGGGACGCACAAACAAACGCGGCACGCACGGCGCTTCTCGACGCCGTACCCGGCGCAGACATTGAAATTGTTTCGCAATCAGAGGCCAAAACATTATTGCAGCCTTGGCTAGGCAATACGGCCCTTCCCGAAGATTTGGCTATACCCGCTTTGCTTCAAGTTTCAGGGCTTGAACTCTCGACTGATAAAATCAAAACGACCCTCGACCAATTGGGCTTGCGCACCAATATAGACGACAATTCCCGCTATGCTGATGCTCTGAGTGTAACAACGCGGAAGCTCTTATTCGTTAGCTTATCCGTCTTGACGCTGATCCTATTGGCTGGCGTTTGCGTCAATATTTTTGCAACACGAGCCGCAATGACAGCGCAGAAAGAAATTATCAGGGTCCTCGTCCAGGTCGGCGCCAGTGATCGGTTTATATCCAATTTGTTTATTCGCCAAGCCGCGCTGCGAGGGTGCCTGGGCGCCTTTCTCGGGATCGCCATTGCGGGTGCGCTCTGGCTCTTTCTCTCAATTTTTGATGATTGGTTTGGACTGGCTTGGACAGGGTTTTCGCCTGCCCTGCTTGATATCTTTTGGCTTGTCGTTTTGGGTATAATTTTCACCATCATATGTGCATTTGCGGCTGGCCTAACCGCGTGGCGTCAACTTGGTTATGAACGAGACCGTTTGTAATGGGCAGAAAGCGCAAAGATAATAAGCCGTCAAAAAGACGGGGCTGGGCAAAGTTTTTAAGCTTTCTGATTATTGGCTTATGTTCGCTTTTATTAGGCGGCTTTTTGTCATTTGCGCATCATGTAGATAATCTTCAAACGCCATCAAACCTACGTGCCGCTGATGGGATTGTCGTTTGGACCGGTAAAGGTGGCGGGCGTCTTGAGGCTGGCGCAAATTTACTCACGGAAAATAAAGGCGAACGCCTTCTTATTTCAGGTGTTCATGAAAGCAATGACACCGAGTCTATCCGTAAGCTAACGGGCCTGTCGATTGATATGGCGAGCTGTTGTCTTGATCTTGATTATGCCGCAACCAATACGATTGAAAATGCACGTGAAACAGCAAATTGGGCTCGTGTCCTTGACTATGATCATATTATTCTCGTGACGTCGGCCTATCATATGCCGCGCGCACAGGCAGAAATTTCAAATGCGGCGGGCCGCATTAAAATCACACCATACCCCGTTAAACGCTCTGAGAAAGCGCGCTGGTTCAAGTCTTGGAGCCGCACGAAGCGACTTTTGCAAGAATATTCAAAATTACTTTTGACCTATTCACGGGGTCGTGGCGATGATCGCCAACCACCAGAGTTGGAACTAAAAAACGAAACCGAGTAAAACTAGTCTTTATCCGTATCCAATATTCGGCGCCTAATATCGCGGGTCTTTGCAAAACTATCGAGTAAGGCGTCCCCATCATCCCACCTGATAGCGCGTTTCAACGCGGTCAGATCTTCGATAAATCGATCGACGACCTCGAGGGTCGCCGCCTTATTTGTCAAAAACACATCGCGCCACATAATGGGATCAGAGGCCGCAATTCGCGTGAAATCCCGAAAACCACCCGCCGAATATTTCACCACTTCTTTTTGCGTAACGGTCTCCATATCAATCGCGGTTCCGACCAATGTATAGGCAATTATATGCGGTAAATGAGAGGTCGTTGCCATGACAATATCATGCCGCCCGGGCTCCATTTCTGTCACCTCGCTCCCAAGACCTGTCCAAAATTCTGATAAATCTTTGACGGCTTTGGGGTCTGTCCCCTCAATGGGCGTCAGAATACACCACCGATTTTCAAAGAGTTCCGTAAAGCCAGATTCTGGACCGGAATTTTCTGTGCCCGCAACCGGATGAGCGGGCACGAAATGAATATCGTCCCGTATCCGACCGTTTAGCGCATCGACAAAATGACCTTTGACAGATCCTACATCGGTCAGCACAGCCCCCGGTTTCAAAGAGGGCATAAGCGCCATGGCGCTGGTAGAAAGGCGGGCTGATGGTGTGCACAAGATCACAAGGTCTGCCTGCGCTGCAAAATGATCTGCGGGCCCATCCGCCACACCGTCTGCAAATCCAAGCTGTGTGATCGTTTTACACGCCGCTTCAGACGTATCGGCTATATAAATCGTTTTGACGAGATTTTTCGCTCGGGCGGCGCGCGCAATCGAGGACCCGATCAGGCCACCCCCGACAATCAAGATGGTCTCAAATCGCATTTTATTGTCCTATGGGGCGTGGCAGGACGCCAATGACCCGGCTTGTTTCAGTTTCGACCGGCGTGTGAAACCCGTCCACACTATAGAGTGAAAACTCGCCACTTCTGGCGCGCAAAATAGCGCCTTCGCCTGGCGAGCCATCGCCAAGATAACAGATCAGGGTTTGATCCGCGCCAGAGGGTTGAATATCGGCTGTTGCAACGGCGACGGCTTGTGGCCAGTCATCACGGCCTGTGCGCGGCAAGCCGGCCAATATATGCATGCCTTCCATGGCGCCGCCTGGCCCCAAAGCCGTCCACCAATTAATAACCCCGGCAGGCGGCGGCGCAGGCGCCGTCAAAACGGCCACGCCTTCATCTTCGGCGTAACATCCGGCCAGAGCCGCGCTTGTCGTGGGATAGGTTACGATATCGAGGGCCGCGCCAAATCGATCGCGCACCAGAGACCAATTGGATAAGACATCGCCTTCTAAGGCCACATGTAAGCGCATCGGGCCCTGGGCCGCGAGGCTCGCACTCATGAGTTCCGCCCAAATTGTTGAAACCAGCGAGGCCGAGCTTGTGGTCGCGGTGGAGGCCAATTGCCGGACATGGCTATCTTCACGCGAGGGTCGCCAGACACGCATGCCGGATTTAGCGCGGCGAACTTGTGCCGAGAGCTCAAGCCGTTCAGCGATAAGCTGTAAGAGCGCATTATCGACGCGATCAATATCACGACGTATGGTTTCAATATCAGGCACGGGATCAGACATGATCTCTATTTGTCCTATTCATTACGGGCGCCCCCCCAAAAACTGGACGCGCCACTTTCTGGGCTTGTCCATTATCGGGTGTCGCATATAGACGCTTGATCGCTTCGACAAGGACTAGACCTGAAAAACCTGGCCAGACCGTTTCACCAAACCGTTCTACGGCCATAGAGAATTTAGGTTTAGCCAATCCTTTTAAAGGCGGAATATAAAGTGCGTTTGAGCTGACCGTGGGCTGAAACCCAACCTGTGAAAGGACAAGTCGCAATTGTCGTCTTGAAAAGGGTCGCCCCGATCCAAAAGGTAGGCTCTCGGCGCGCGACCAAATCCCGGCGCGATTGGCCGCAATCACCACAATCCGACCTTCCGGACGACAAACACGGTAAAGCTCCGAGAGTAATACTCTGGCCGAACTTGCATCTTCAATCGCATGTATCGCGAGAATATTGTCAAAACTCGCATCTGAAAACGGCAAGGCCCGTTCTTCGCATAAAAGCGTCGCAACACCTCTTTTGCCAGGGTGGGCGATAGCGCCCTGCTCGTCAGGCATAGCCAAGACAACGCGATTGGCCGTCGCCTCATAAGGCTGTAAATAGGGCCAACCATATCCAAACCCTAAAACATTCTTGCCCGACAAATCAGGCCAAACAGTTTGCAGACGACGCGCTGCCATATCCCGCGCGGCCTGACCAAGGCGGGTGGCATAGAAACTCTCTAGACGTGTAGCTGTTGCACGCATGTCGATCAGTGTAGCGCGCGAAAACCCGCTTAGCCAGCCCGTCTTTGCCAAGCGGCGGTTGCACTCGGAATTCCAAACATAAAGCCCTGGAGATAATCGATCCCTAATCTGCACAGCATCTCAGCATCTGCGCGATCATCGACCATTTCCGCAACAGTTTGAACCGAAAAGGTCTGGGCCAGATCCACCATCATACGGACAAAAATTTGCTTATTGTGATCATGCGCAATGCCTGTGATCAAACTGCCATCAATTTTGATCATTTCGGCCTCGATCGCCATCAGGTTCCGGAATGTTGTATATCCAGAGCCAAAGTCATCAATAGCGAAGTCACAGCCAATCGTTCTGATTTCATTGGCAAATGCGCTGGCTTTTTCCGGATCATCGAGGGCCACAGTTTCTGTCAGCTCAATTGTGACGCGCTCAGCAGCAGGGCCCAAGCTCTTTAGGGCCGCAATATAGTCTTGCGCTGTGTCCGCATTACTCACCGTGGCTGCGGACAAATTTAACGCCAAATGCACATCTGGATCAGACATCAAGGTTTCGGCCGCCAGTTCAAGCGCGCGGCGATCCAACAGATCGACGAGACTCAATTTTTCTGCTGCCATTATAAATTGGCCCGCACTGACAATCTCGCCGTCCTCACGGCAGAGACGAAGCAGGCACTCATAGTGATGAATTTTGCGGGTCTTGGCATCAATAATGGGTTGATAGGCCAAACGGATACGGCGTTGATTAAGCGCGTCCAGCACATCCTCAGAGCTTACACTTTGTCTTGGCCTTGCAGGAACGTCTCCCATAATGGATTTATAAAATCTGATCTCAGACGGCTTGATATCGTCTAAAGCCAATTCTGTTTGCGACAAGGCTTCGGTCGCAGAGGCCGTATCCGAAGAAATTTCGACAACCCCAAGGCCAAGTTCCAATGAAATTTCACCATGCGGTGTCATAACGGGCGCCTCTGTGAGCGCCGCCACAGACCCATGCAGCAATTCAAGCCAGGTGTCTTGATCCCCGCCATAACTTATCACCCCGAAATCCCTGTCTCCAATCCGTCCAATTTTATGCGGGAGCAGAAGTTGAACAGAGAGCCGTTTAGCCAGCTCAACCAAAAGGCGGTCTCCCGTTTCATAGCCGTAAATCTCGTTTACATCGGATAGGTTTAAAAGACGCAGACGCGTAAAATGACTACTCAGAATATTATCGGTGGCGAGGTGAACACTATGATCCAGCACCTCGAGCAAGCTATCACGATTGGCGATTTTCGTCAGCCCATCATGGTTGGTCAGAAAAGCGTTCCGGTCCATCTCTTTTTTAGACTGCGTCACATTGATTATAACACCTTCAATGGCAAAGCCGCCCGCGTCCGATGATGTCTTACGAATGCCGCGTTCCTCAAGCCAGATGCGCTCACCTTCAAGGGTTCGCCAGGGATAGGTTAGTCTGTATTGCGCACCGACCCAATTCAGGCGCGACAAGGCTTTGCGCCTGTTAAAAACATCATCTGGTTCCATATGCGAACACCAAGCCTCAATCGTCTTGGGTAAGGTCTGAATGGATTGTCCTAATATATCTGAGGCTTGTTGTTCTGACGGAAATATCAGGCCTCCATCACGCTGCACCGAAAAACCGGTTGCACCAATCAGCGTTAAGGCTTGATCCGACAGGGCGTGTGGCGACGGATTAGGCACTATTGCAACCGCGAATTAGCTTGAGTGAAACGCTGCGCATAATTTATTCAACAAAACCGTCACTGACCCCGAAATCCCGACGTGCGGCAGCAATGGTCACCATAAAGCCGGCCATAACATCCAATAGGGTCATCATCATGATCAGGAAAAAGACCGAGGTCGCAAAGGCGGGCAGAAGCAGAAATTCAACAAGGCAGACAATAAACAAAACCAAAGAAAAAGCATGGTTCATCACAGCCGTTCGTCCAATGCCCGTTGATTTGATCAATTCAAAAAATAGCATCAGCAAAGCCCCGCTAATCAGAGCGTGACCCGGTGTGACATGCCACGTCGCCCCGCTTGTCATGGTAATCGCATAGACATCCGTATCCAGCCTTAGGCGCATCGCCTCAATGCTCGACAAGGTCGCCCCGCCCAAGGCCAGGACATTATAGATCACCACAGGGACGATCATCAGTGGAAAGACGTTAAAGAAGCGCAAAGCGATCCCTCGATTCGGTATAGTTAAGAAAGGCTTAGCGCGAAGAGGGTTTACGATGTGTTAAGGATTGGGGATTGGTACCAATGTGGCAGACAAATTTATCAAAGGTAATATTAGTGTTCTCTATTCCAAAGACCCAAGGTAAGCTATGACCTCCTCGTGTTTCCTTTGGCGTGCAAAATCAAGCGCACTTTGACCTGAGTTCGACTTTCGATCCCGATCAGCCCCCGCGTCAATTAATAACTTAACGTGTTCAAGGTTTCCCCATCTGGCTGCATTCATGAGAGGAGTCTCACCCTTTTTTGTAGCCGCTTTAACGTTAGCCCCTTTCGAGATTAGAAGCCGTATCATTTCCCCGTTTTCCCGAGACGTGCTAGTCGCTTCGTATAAAGCTGTCCCGCCAAAATTTGAAACGCGGTCAAGGTCAGCCCCGGCATCTAATAAGAGTGTGATATATTCAACGCCTCCCCACCAAGCCGCATTCATTATTGGTGTTCGTCCCGTTTCATTTGCGGCGTTGACGTCGGCCCCTTGTTCAATGAGGAATTTGACTATTGCTCCATTATTCTTACGGGTTGCGGCATGATGTAAAACAGTGGTGCCAATTTCATTCATGCCTCCGGTCTGTGCGGCATTAACATCTGCGCCTTCAGCGAGAAGTTTTTGAAAAACAACTGAATCGGCAGCCAAAGCCGCAAACATCAAAGGGGTCATTCCCTTCGTGTCTGATTGTTCTATGTCGGCGCCGTTTTCTAAAAGTAGAGATACAATTTGTCTTCGTTTGAACACGATAGCCCAGATCAAGGCCGTGCAACCGCTATTATTCGTTTCGTTAACATCAACATTTGAATCGAGAAAGCGCTTAACATCACTATAATCATGCCTGGAATAATCCGCTATGGCGATCATCAATTTTGTGTTGATTTGAGACCTATTGGCCGGTGCATTGATATGCGGTCGAGCGAGGTTCCTAAGCATTCCGGACGACACTCTTCGTTTATATAACCATGACCGCCCGATACATCCGCTTGGGATTAGAAGTTCAAGTGTCTCACCTGATACATTATCAACTTTTACATTGACGATTGCGTCGTTCTTTTGATTTGACTTTGGTTTGCAAGATATAGCAACCGAAAAGGTTGATAGAATTACTATCCCCAATAGAGCCTTTTTTATATCAACCATCGTTACTCTTACCATAAAAAGAAAGGTTGCGAAGGTGCATCATGTTTCTGAAACATCACAACTTCCAAGCCCTTAATCGTAGTTATTTGTTGCCATAAGGAAATAAGGTCCAGCCCTAATTTTGTTTAAGGGTTAAACTGGTCATAGTTACAGATAACTTGTTTGCATCAATGCCAATAAAAATGGGTGGGCTAATCGCCCACCCATAATTTTAATCCAAACCATCAACCTCCCATGTCAGATCGAGACCTACCGATGACTTGAACTGATCCCATTTCGAAAATGAGGTCGTCATCGCAATGCCTTTGGTAATAACATCGTCAAGAAATTGTGCCTGATCAAACCGGTCATAATACCGAAACAAAAACCCTTTCATGGCCTGCGGCGCGTCATAGTCCACGGCGAATGCCTTTCGCTCGATTTTCTTATGCGAGACATCCAGTGCGATAGTGGAACATTGCTTCGCGACTTGTTTGACACCGTCTAATAATGCATCGCGATAGGCAATTAAAGCCTCTCGCTTGGACGCATTTAAAATGCCCATGAGATCATCCGAATTTCCAGATAAGACCAATCGTGCAATATCCTTCTCAAATTTGAAATACCCCAGAAGCTTGTGGAGCTGAAGATACCACTCGCCCTTAAACTTGGCCAATGGTCGGCCGTCCTTCCATAAGACAGCGCCCTCCATCTCTTTGATTTTTGACAGTTCACTCATTAGCTCATGCGCTGAAACAGCTTTATGCGCTAAGGGTTGAACACAGGGTACATCAAACTCGGTGCATAGGTCTTCAATCTCATCACGTTCAAAATATCGACCTGAATAAATGTCTCTGATCGCCAGTAAGGTCATTGTCGGCTTGGCATATTCAACAACGATACGGTTTTCCGGAGAACAGAACTCAAAGATCGCTGTCGCCTGTTTTTTCGCTAGAGCTTCAACCAAACGCGCATAGGCGGTTCCATCAAATAGACCCGCAAGGCGTTCATGATACCGATATGACCCTCGCATACTCGCCCAATAGATTGCCCCTAACGTCTCAGAGATAAAAGGTGCGATCATGGATCCATCTAATTTTTCCAAGAGATGATAGCCGGTGGACAAATCGATATTATCCGGAAACGTCTCATCCGTTTCTCCAATATTGAAAAACTTATGGAAACCACGGCGGGCGATCCGTCCATCCTTGTGAAACAAGAGACCTCTACATTCGCGCCTAATGGCTGCAATATCTGGATCATCATCTTTAAATGTATGCGAGTCCATCATGTGATAATCCACCACATCAAAATACCGACTTCCATCGCCCACGTTAAACT
Source organism: uncultured Algimonas sp. (assembly GCA_964425355.1). Lineage (GTDB taxonomy): Bacteria > Pseudomonadota > Alphaproteobacteria > Caulobacterales > Maricaulaceae > Litorimonas. The sequence continues at coordinate 10,079 of CAYRMO010000069.1, forward strand.
CACTCATGCCAGCAATGGCTGGAAGAACGTCTGAAATTTGCTTTATTTCGGGAAATGTTAAAGTCGCCATGGTCTTATCCTTTCAAATTGGCGATGAAACCGAAAAAGGATAGTCATTAATTTAAGCACCTTTTTCGGCGCTTAAATATTGTTACAAGCGCACGTAATTATGAGCGGGCAAAATCCATACCCACGCATCTACTCACGTGTTTATTTTGTTTTTGTAACAACATAGACAGGCCATTGAACGTCGAAATTGTTTTTGTCAAGGGCGTGTTTTTTTAAGCAGCAAAAGTTTATCAAGCCCTCTAATCTCATTCATGTCACCCGGCAAGCGTCAGCGTTTCCTAGGTGACACCACACGGCAAAGGTCAGCTAGACTCACCTTGGGTCTGTAGTATGTGACTATTTTACGATAACTTATTTTCGATCCCCTGACGACAATACCCTCATGCTCAAGCACAAGATTCCGTAAATTGGCCTCGATTGCTGTTATTCCAAAGATTATTGTGATGTTCAATACGAGAGTTATGAACAATTCACTTTGGTGTGAAAATTTTACTCAGGAACCCTATTAATTCACGACATCTGATAAATTGCCATTAAAATCT
>CAYRMO010000069.1:10789-15160 GCA_964425355.1 uncultured Algimonas sp.
GGTTGCTAATATGATAGAGCGCCATTTTTCCATCAAGAAGTTTGCGGTAAAAATCACCCTGCACAGCATCTCGTAGATTTCCGTTAAAATCTTTATAGATCGGAGTCTGCTGGTCGCTAATATGATAGAGCGCCATTTTTCCATCAAGAAGTTTGCGGTAAAAATCCCCTTGCACGACGTCTGGTAAATTGCCGTTAAAGTCTTTATAGATCGGAATTTGTTGGTTGCTAATATGATAGACCGCCATCTTTCCATCAAGAAGTTTGCGGTAAAAATCCCCTTGCACGACATCTGGTAAATTACCGTTAAAGTCTTTATAGATCGGGATTTGTTGGTTGCTAATATGATAGAGCGCCATTTTACCATCAAGAAGTTTACGGTAGAAATCCCCTTGCACGGCATCTGGTAAATTGCCGTTAAAGTCTTTATAGATCGGAATTTGTGTGTTGCTAATGTGATAGAGCGCCATTTTTCCATCGACCAGTTTGCGGTAAAATCCACTAAGTCGAGGTATAGTTTCGTTTGCGGTTACGTTAGAAAATATGGCTTCAGTGTTTTCTTGGCAGAGCGCCGTTGTAAAAAAACTCACATTTATCAGTAGCATTAGAAATGCGCGAATTAATTTCATTGAATCACCCAAATTGTTTCACTTCCAAATTTTTATGCACTATGGCCATAGGTTAATTACACAAATCACTCAAAGAATAAAGAATTAGACTTGATTTTCAATTCAGTCACTCGTCGGTAACTTCCGCTTTTTGCACACCAAGTCTGACTTCAGTTTATTTCACCGAAGGCGGAGAACACTCTGTTAAACCTAAACAAAATAGGGATATAAAAAACGACTACGCATTAAATTCAAATTTAATATTAAGTCCCCCTTTTAAACCTCATCCACCCCGCCCGGCAATCGAGCGCGTTTCCTGAGCCATATCACACCACGAAGATCGGCGATACTTACCTTTAACCGCCCGAAATTCGTATATTTACTTTCACCAAATTCGCGGGCGCGGTGATTTACATCCGCAAATTCGATTGAATAGCCTTCGCGTATCATTAAGGCCGGAATATAGCGGTGGATGTGGTCAAAATAAGGAAGCCGTAAGAAAGCCTCACGCCTAAAGACTTTAAGTCCGCATCCCGTATCATCGGCATCGTCTTTCAACAGACGCTTGCGCACACCATTGCCGATCCGGGAGCCGATTTTCTTGGCCGCTGAGTCAATGCGTTTGGCGCGACGGCCACCGACCATAGCGAGACTTTCTGGTGCGTCGTCTCGGGTCAATTGCGTGAATAATTTTGGAATGTCGGCGGGGTCATTTTGGCCGTCACTATCAAGGGTCGCGATGATGGGGGCGCGGGCGGCCAATATGCCGGAGCGCACACCCCTAGATTGCCCGGAATTTTGCCGATGGGACAGGACTCGCAAATATGGAAAGCGCGTTTTCATATCGATCAGGACCGGTTTGGTGTCATCCGTTGATGCATCATCGATAAAGATCATTTCATAGGCGACATTCCCCAGAGCCGCACTGATCTCTGTCGCGAGGTTTTCAACATTCTCCGCCTCATTATAGGCTGGTACCACGACGGATAATGCGGGCGTCTGCATGTGATCTTTCTGGGTCATATCAGTGCTTTGCCACGCCAAGCGCAGCGGTTCAAAGGTGAAAAGCCTTTTGTCCGCATTTGTAATGCTTTAGGTCAGCCTTATGTTTGGTAGGACTCCAAAGAGACGATGGCATATTATAATGCTTATATGTCTGACCCTTGCTATGGTTTTGCCTGGCTTGTCTCGCCTGCCCGTTATTGACCGCGATGAGGCGCGTTATGCCCAAGCCAGTGTGCAAATGGCCGAGAGCGGTGATCTTTTAAATATTCGCTTCCAAGATGAAGCCCGAAATAAGAAACCTGCGGGTGCCTATTGGGCACAAACCGCCATGATCAAAGCCTTTGCAGGTCCTGATACGCGAAAAATCTGGGCCCAACGCCTCCCCTCCGTCCTGGGCGCCCTAATTTCTATTCTCTTGCTCTATTGGGGTGGTTTAAAACTAGTGGGTCGCGATGCAGCTTTTATTGCGGCGAGCCTCTTGGCCGTCTCGCTCATTTTTGTCTTTGAGGGCCATATAGCCAAAACCGATGCTCTCCTTTGTGCCACGACCACTGCCCTCTTTGCCTCGATTGCACGTTTGAGACATGGGGGTGGTCGGTTGGAAGTTTGGGTCTTTTGGATCGCTTTGGGTGCCTCGATCATGATTAAAGGCCCCATTGGACTTTTGCTTATTGGCCTGACCATGATTGGCTTATGGATATGGGAAAAAGACATTAGCTGGGCGAAACCCCTCTTAAATCCTGGCGCTATTCTTGTATTTTTCTTGATTTGGGTTCCTTGGGTCATCGCCATTTACACCGCAACAGATGGCGCTTTCTTTGCCGAAAGCCTTGGCAAGGATCTCGGCGGGAAAGTTGTATCGGCACAGGAAAATCACGGGGCACCGCCGGGTGCGCATTTGCTTGTTCTGATGCTCACGCTTTGGCCCGCAAGCCTCTTTATAGTTCCGGCCCTAATTTTCGCCATTCGGACAATTTTAAAAGGTAAGAACAGCCCTTTAAGTCCTGCGATCCGGCTATGTGTTCTTTGGGCGCTTCCCTTTTGGATTATCATTGAACTCATGCCGACAAAGCTTCCGCATTATAGCCTACCCGTTCTACCCGCGCTTTGTGTTTTGATGGGTGTTGCCATAATAGGCATGCGGCATCTCAATGAATTCATCATATCGCGAAGCATCAATGCCGTTCTCTTTTTGCTGGCAAGTGCCGGACTTATTGCCGGATTATATTATGTCCAAACACAATATGGGCAAGCGGATGGCCATATGATTAGCTATGTCATTTTCGGTCTGGCTGGCGCGCTTGCATTACTTGCAAGCCTGTCACTGATTTTTGGCAAAATCCGAACCTCTTTTCTGTCGTGCCTTTTATGTGGTATAGTATTATCGGGTGGGAGCTATGGCTATATTTTACCGGAATTAGAGAGTTTTCAGACCTCAGAACGACTCGCGACATATCTACGTCAATTAGACCCCAATATTGACAGTTCCCAGATCCATAGTCCGCATTATACCGAGCCCAGCCTCGTTTATCATATTGGCAAAGATATCAACCTTAAGAGCGGGGAACTGGATGTCTTGAAAACACCTTTCCTTGTCCTAGATTCGCGGAAAGACTCGATCTTACTGGACAGTCAGCAAATGGCATCAGCCGTCAAACATAATAATTTATGTTTGGAGACCTCTAATGGCGTCAAAGGCTTTAATTATTCTAAGGGTGAGGACGTGTCTCTGATTGTTTTACGGGCGGTACCTTGTCAGGCGTCGGCGCCGTAATAATATTCTTGATCGAGATAAAATAAACGCGACCCATAACGGCCACAGCCATAAAGGGCGCGGCTAACACCGTCAGGATTTTTGGCATGATACCGGGCGTATAGCTCCAGAAATACCGCAAAAACCCTTTGAGTTTTTCACGCTCTACCCAGATTTTGGGCGCATTAGACGTGCTGCCATAATGCATGACGGTCGCACCGGGGACAAAACCCACTTGTCCTCCCAATTGTCTAGCGCGACGGCAGATCGCAATATCTTCCACATGGAGGAAATATTTCTCATCAAATCCTCCCAATTTATCAAAACTCGGTCGATCCGTCATCAAGCAGGCCCCGGAAATCGTCTCAATTTGCGTCGGCGCAACCGGCATTGGGTCACGGTCCCGATGGACAGACCTCAGACCTGGTAGTTTTTCAAGGAATGGTAGGAAGCCGACAACGGCAGAGGCCGGTGTCAGGGCCGAGCGTCTCGCGCCTTTTTGTTCTTTACCTTCAATATCACGTAAAAGCCCGCCCGTAATCCAAGGCTCGACCAGACAATCGCCTGCATTGGCAAGCTCGCGAGCGGCACCTTTGGATATCACGGCATCCGGGTTCAGAAATAAGAGATAGTGACCGGTCGCCATAGCGGCGCCGTAATTACACGCCCGTGCAAAGCCGATATTGCCGTGCCCTTGAATAAAACGAATGCGGTTTCGATTAGCTGTAAGCTCAGACAAACGCGTCCGAGCTGGCCCGGTATTGCCATTGTCCACAACGATGAGTTCGTGAATATCACGGTCTGCGAGAACCGCAAATATAGCCTCCATCAGGGCCGGGCCTGTCATATAACTGACCATCACAACACTGATCGGTCGCTTACGCGCCGTCTCCGGCGACATATGACCTACACTCTTATGAGGAAGTGCGACGATATCTGCCACAATCCACTCCTCCACCTTATAGCCCCTATTTGCGCCCCACCCCAGGGCACAATAACCGAAGTC
>CAYRMO010000070.1:0-15131 GCA_964425355.1 uncultured Algimonas sp.
ATTTAATTTTCATCATATTTTGGCCTTTGGGCCTTTCACGCCATTTATCATAAAGGAGTTTCCCAATGGCATTAGCAAAATCAATTCGTTTCGGATCACAAAGAGTCTTACTCGGTGACCGAGGTGACCCCGAAACATTCACATCCCCCTGTGGTCTGACGACACTCGGCTTTAGTCCAAATATCTCTTTGACAGATACGCCAATTCCGGATTGCGATGATCCTGATCTGCCTGTTTGGATCGAAAGCGAAGTCAATTCCAATCAGATCCGGATCACCGGTTCCGGCATTCTGGATGCAGACGCGCTTGCCGTTTGGCAGGATTGGTATTTCGAGCAAGATGGCGCCGTGCGTAATTGTCGTTGGAACCGCAATCTTGGAACGGCTGCGGCGGGTTATTTTGAAGGTCCGGCTGTGCTGGCGAGTTATAGCGAAAGTGGTGAGCGGACAGGTCGCTGGCAGGTCGATATCGAGATCGCATTCTCTGGTAAGCCAAGTTGGACAGCGACACCGGCCTAATGTCAGACCAGGCTAGACAATTCCCGCCGCTGGACGTCAGATTATTTTTTGGCGACGGGGACTATGATTTCAAACTCACCATTTCTGCCATTTCAGCGCTTCAGGTGAAATGTCAGTCGGGGATCGGTCAGATCTATACCCGCGTCATTTCCGGTCAGTTTTACAGCCAGGACCTCTTGGAAACTGTCCGGCACGGGTTAATTGGGGGCGGTATGGCGCCAAAGCCTGCCCATGATTTGATCGAGGCCTATAGTGATGTTGTGCCGCTCGAAGATTGGCAAGACATTGCGACAGCGGTACTGGCGGCCGCCACCCATGGCTATAAATCCGATACGGGAGGCGAGGAGACCGGAAAAAAGCCGTAAATGATGATGGTTGGTTTGATATTGCAGCGCTTTACGGGGCTGCGCTGCTCCACCATATCACACCAAGTCAGATCAAGGATCTCACCCTTTGGGAAATTCAGGCCATGTTTGGCGAAGCCAGTCGCATACAATCTGATGCTACCAAAGGTCGTTTCCCATCTCAAGACGAGGTGGATGCGGTGATGGCGGATTGGCGGGATAAGGCGCAATCCGATGAGCGAATTTAGGACATGGATGCTCTGCCTGCGTGTTAATTTGCTTCAATAAAAATATCATCAAATTCAAGTGGGTGGTTGTCACCATCTTCGTGAATGTAATAGCAGGAAAAACTCTGCCTTATGGGCGTATTAAATCGATTTGCGGAATCAAATTCGACATTAGCCATATAGGCACGAGGCAACCCTTCTTTATCACCTGCAACCCTTAATTCGAAAAACACGCAAAGAGACCTATTGGCCCATTGTCCAAAGTCACCAGAGTCGGCTGCCGCTCCGAAGCAAGCGTCAAATTTTCCTAAACCGGAAAACACTTCCTTCTCTACTACTTTCATTGTGGATGGAGCAACTAGCTCTGCTTTTATTCCGTTTATGCATGCGTCCTCAAATCGGGTTTCCCAAGTTTCCGATTTACCGCATGAACTAAGTACTAGTGCAGAAGCTAATAAAATTAATCTCATTGTAAAAATATCTCCCGTCATCGTCATTACATATCGATCGCGCGTGACGCAATATGAAAGGAGCTTTCTATGTCTGATGAAAAAGTTGTTGTCACATTAGAGGCTCGTACGCGAACTTATATCAAGCGGTTGGAAGAATCTAAACTAGCTTATGAGAGGCATACGCAGTCGGCGATCAAAAACTCTAAAGACGCGCAGAGATTTTTGGAAAAATCCCAAAAGGGTCAAGTAAAATCGACGCAAAGAACGCAAAAATCAATAGAGCGTGCCGTAAAAAGCCAAACAAAGTCTATAGAGAGATCAACAGGTCTTCAGGCGCAATTCACAGAAGAAACAACCGTGCGGATAACCGCGGCTTTACGTCAGCAAATGGCTGCACGTGATCAAAATGTTGATAGTGCAGAGAAATCTTCAAGCCGAGTTAAAAGTGCATTTGGTGCACTAGCTAATTTTGGGTTGGCCTCGACTATTTTTGATACAGTTAAAGGCTCTTTAGAGGCCGCCTCAGAGATAAAGCTTCTGGCTGATAGTGCTGGCTTAACGACCGAGCGGTTCACAGAGTCCACATTCGCAGCCCAACGTTACGGGATAGAACAAGAAAAGTTAGCAGACATATTTAGGGATGTGTCTGGGAGTGTTGAGCAGTTGCTATTTAAAGGCGCTGGGCCTCTCCAAGATTTTTTAGATCGCGCTGGTACAAAAGCTGGATTGACGGCCGATAGTTTTATTGGGTTGGGTTCTGATGAGGTTTTAGGGCTTGTGGCGAAGACTATGGAGGAAGCTGGCCAAGGTGGACAGCTTCTTACGAATACCCTTGAAAGCCTGTCATTTGACGCTGCTAACCTAAAACCACTATTGGCAGACAACGCGAAAGAGCTAAAGGCACTGGCAGTTGAGGCGCGGGCAACTGGGCAAGTATTGAATGATGACGCTGCGTCAGCTGCATTCAACGCAAATGTTGAATTAGATAGGCTTGGCACAACTCTAAAAACTGGGATCAGAAACGCTATTGTCGAGGCTGCGCCAGAGATCGAGGCGCTAACAAAAAAGATTGTGGAGCTCTTGCCAACATTAATTGAGTGGGCTGGTGTTGCCGCTGATATATTTACGAAGCTTGGTATAGCTATTGATGACGTCTCAGCCAAGGACGTAAAGGTAGATACCAAAGACTCGCAAGCTCAGATAAGAAAACTAAATAGAGAGTGGGAAAAATTAGGTAAGGCGAAGCAGGATGGTACACTATTATTGGACAAGCTAGAAGCCCAGTTGGAAAAAACTAATTCTGCCAAAAAAGCTGATCGCCTTAAAAAGCGGATAGCAGAACAAAAAGAAGAAAACCAACTGCTACTTGAACAAAATGCCCGGAAGAAGGCTGAGATTGAGTGGATCAAGGCAGGCAGAATAATAAAGGGACAGGTTTTTGGTGAAGCCCAGAAACAAGCCGCAGCGGAGGAAGAAAGATCAGCCGCAGCAATCAAGGACGCCGAGAAGCATGCCAAAAAAGAAGCTGAAATTGCAGCTATTAAAGACGCACGTGATGCCGTTGCCGAAGCGAACGCCAAGCGCATTGCGGCTCAACAAGCCAAAATCACCGAAGCCCGCATAGCGCGGGAGGTCATGGCAATCGAGGCCCTAGGTCGTAGCGAGGAAGAGCAGATCAATATGGTTCTTGCGGCTCGCCTTGATGCTATTGCGAAGTCGAAGACATCTGAGACAGAAAAACAGGCATTAGAGAGAACCGCCCGAGACGTAGCTCAAAAGGATCTAGATGCACTCGCAAAGCGCCAGTCAGAACTTGCGGCTAAGTCACAGGCTGAAATCCGCCAGCGGGAAGAATCTGAGTTTCAAGCGAAACAAGACCGCCTCGGTTTCATCGCCGAAATAGAGGCAACGGCGGCTCGAATGAATGGCCGAGCTTTACAGGTCACGCAAATAGAGCTGGCCGCGCTTCGCCGCAGATATACCGAAGAATTAGCTTATATCGATGCTTTGATCGAAAAGAAGGGCGAAACTCCGGAGCTTTTATCTCAACGCGCGGAAGCCCAAGCTAAAATTGCAAGTGTTGACGAAGACAAAGACAATTTACGGAAATCGATAGAGGACGTGTCTGAAACAACTTTATTGGACCCCGTAGATCAAGATTCAGGATTATCAGGGGAATTAGAGCAATTACAAGCAGAGCGAGACGCTAAACTAAAATTACTCGAGGACTTTAAGACAGAAGATGTCGAGCTTGAACGTGCTCGCCAGGAAGAAGTTCTGGAAATTATGTCTGAATATGAGGATAAGAAAAATCAAATTATTCTTGAGTCTCATTTAAAACGTTTTGATCAGGCTGCGAAATTTGCCTCTCAAATCAGCAGTGTCATAAAGGCGGCTGGCTTAGAAGGGACGAAGGCCGCAAAAATCGCTGCCAAAGCCGAACAGGGTATTGCGCTCGGGAAAGCTGTTGTGAATGGCGCTTTGGCTGTGACAGAGGCGGCGGCTTCGGCGCCTTTTCCGGCCAATATTCCTGCGATTGCATTTGCGGTTGCGACAAATGCCGCCCAGATCGCGACCATTGCCTCACAAACCTTTAAAGATGGCGGTGTGAATATTTTAGGGCCAGGAACGGGGACGTCAGATTCTATTCCTGCCCGCATTTCGCGCGGGGAGAGCGTGATAACAGCGGCCGCGACTCGGGGCAATGAAACCGGATTGTTAGGCCTCAACAACGGACTCTCGCCGGCTCAGGCTTTTGGTCTCCCATCCATCAAAATCCCCATGCCCAATTTGTCCGTTCCCTCGATTTCGTCTAGTTCCGGGAACCGAAATTTTCGGAGCGGCGATGTGATTGTCCAAGGCAATGTCGACCGCGAAACCATGCCGCAATTCCTAGCCGCCCTAGCAGATCGAGACCGGAAATTCTCGTCCAATGTCAATCGTATCATTGATGCGCGCGAGCGCCGGACCATTTCGCGTCGCGAACGCGTTTTAGGTCGATAGGAGTAACCATATGTCTGTTGGCGAATTCTGGCCCGAAAAGGGCGTGCAAAGCTGTGAGTGGGTGCTGAATTATCGACAGAACCGGCCTGTTTCAAATGCTGGAAATTCTGTCTCCATTGATCACGGCGAACCCTATTGGACGGCCGAGGTGACGGTTGAAGTGCCAAAGCGAAGCCAACTTGTGAAATTATGGTCGTCCTTTTTTGCAAGACGCCAAGGTCACCGAAATAGTTTCACCATGAATCGAACCTTTCAGAGCTTTCCAGGCGACGGTACGCCGCTACCAGAGACGCCGCCTATCATTACACTCGCAAGACGGTCCGATGGTCGGTTGACATCAGACTCACAATTACATGGTGATTATCGACCAATCCTTGGGGATATGGTTGGCTATTTTACCGAAAATGAAGGCTATTATGTGGGAGAAGTCGTAAATGTCGTCGTGGCCAATATTCTGGCCTTTCGGGTCAATGTTACACCGCCTCCCTTTCAGCCCCATCCAACCGATGCCAATTTTCGATTTATAAAAGCGCTTGGCGAATTTCGATTAGATGAAGCGCCGCGCATTAGCGAAGATTTATCAAACCGGAGTTGGAGCTTTAGCGCAACCCAGGTGATCCGGGGATGAGCCTACTAGATGCAACCCCGGAAGTCCTTGATCTGCTAAGAGGGGACAATTTGGAATATTGTAATATTGTCGATGTTTTTCTGGATGATATGACATTGCACTACTCAGATATGTTCCACCCCATCAACATAAATGATGGAGCCGAACCCGCCGTGAATTATACCCCGCTGGCAACACGACTGGTTGCGCCAGATGAGACGGATACGAACCAATCTTTAGATGATACCTCTGTTGAAATAAATTTGGATAGTTCGCGTATTACGGATGGAACAGATGAAATCGGGGCCTTAATCGATGGGAATTTAAACCAAAGGCGGGTGCGAATCCGAACTGTTCTGTTCGAACCCAATACTAATCGAACGAACCCGGTCTGGATTTTCAATATCAGAGATGGGGTGATTGACGGGGTTGATGATTCTATTCGAGATGGGCGTCCTAGCTTTTTAACCTTGCGGATTTCCAGTGGTGCATTTGCATTTAATGAACGTAGAAATTTAACCTATTCCCATACGGATCAATCTGACCTCTATCCTAATGATCGCGGGTTTTTCTATCAGGCTCAACTCTCAGATTTGAAACTACCTTGGCGGGGTGAATTTAGGTGAGCGATAAACATCGCAAACGGCTACATGACTGGGAGCAGCGTTTATTCGTATTTTTGAATGCGGCTCGAGAAAGATCAATTATATGGGGCGAATTTGACTGTGCCATCGGGTTGGTCGCAGGCGCCATCAAAGCCCAAACCGGTATTGATCTTAGTCAGACCCATCTTGGTCAATATTCGGACCCCAAAGAAGCGCATCGCTATATGCGCGAGCGCAGCTGGACCTCGCTCGAAAGCATGATGGATGACTTCCTTACCCGTACAGCCCGTGCCCATCGTGGCAATATTATATTGATTTACGCTGAGACCTGGCAGGGCTTTGGGGTGCGGGTCGGAGACCGCGCAATGGCCTTTGGCCCGAATGGAGATTTACATGATTATAAAATCCCAAAAGCTAGCCCGGAATGGTCGGTGATTTAAGATGAGTTTTGTTGGAGCCCTTTTTAACAAGCCTGAGGCACCTAGACCCTTATTGGAACTAAGCTTTAGTACAGATGAGCCACGAAAGCTGATTATTGGCAAGACGGGCATAGGCGGGAAATTCGTATTTCATGGTCTGTCTGATCACAATGATCGCAATGACAATAAGGATATGACTCGTGTCATCGTCTTGGCAGGACATCGTTGCAACCGTATAACGCGTATATGGGGCGATGGGGAGCTGGTCCGCTCAACGCCACTTGTGCACGGGACACGAACCCAGATTCCGCATTTTCGCGAAGGTAGCGATCAGCATGTCTGGGTGACTTTTTATGACGGTCGTCCCGGCCAAGCTGCGGATAGTTTTTTAAGAGGGCGCACTGTCAGGCCCGTAAATTGGCCATCAAACGCAACCTTGTCCGGGTGCGCCTATGTCGTTGTGACCATGCGACATGATGCAGATGTTTTAACAACGCCCGTCGATTTTATTTTCGAGGTAGAAGGGGCCAGGCTTTATGATCGACGCAAAGACAGTAGCGTCGGTGGCTTGGGGACGCAAAGATGGGATAATCCTAACAGTTGGACTTACACCAATAATCCGGCCGTTGCTGCTGATCACTATCAACTTGGCATGGTCGGGGGCGCGAATAATGATCGTCTGATCTTCGGCATGGGTCGACAGAGCTGGCAAGTGCCCTATGATGAATTTGCGGCTAACGCCAATGTTTGTGACGAGGTTGTGCTAGGTGAGGCTCGCTATGCGGCCAATGGTGTCTTGTCGGCTGGAGACGATCATAAAGAAAATATCACCAAATTGGCGACGGCTATGGCCGCGCGGCCTTTCGATGTTGGTGGACGCATTTTCATCCGCCCACAACAGGCCCGCACGATTAAGCTCACACTGACGGATGCAGATCTGGTCGGTGGCACAGAATTTGACCTCATCACCAATCCGGGGGGCTCGGAGCTTGTCAATACAATCAGAGGCACATTTCGTGATCCGGTTGAGCGTTACACCTCGAATGATTATCCTCTGGTTGAAGACGCAGAGTTGATTTCAAGAGACGGGCGCGCCTTTGAAGATACGTTGGATCTTGATCTGGAGACGAGTGAACGTCGCGCGCAACGGCTCGCATCCATTGAACTCGAAGTTCAAAAACGCCGAGATAAGATCAATGAACAATATATGCCCATAGCCAATGTACTGGATGTCGGAGATTGGTTTGAGCGTGTTTCAACCTTGCGCGGTGACGTTACGAAAATCTATGAAGTCATCTCAAAGACCGTCAATATTGATCTAACGGTTGATATAGAGGCGCGCGAAACGGATCCATCTGTGACGGCATTTGGGGCAGATCAAGCCCGCCCAGTTGAGCGGCCAGACCCTTTGCCGCCACTCACAATATCTCGACCAGACCCGCCTATTTCAACGGCAGAGGGTGTCCCCGACATTAGCGTCGGTGCTGAGCTGCCGAGCGCTACAATCACGATCACAACGCCAACTGAATCAACATATGAAGAGATAGAGTATTATGAGGTCGAGTACGGCCTTTCGAACGAGCTAACAGGCTCAGCACTCGGTATTGCCGCTGGCCAAGAGCAACAGGCGTCATTTATAAATAGCAATCAAACCACTTTACCCTTGAAGGGGCTTATTCCTGGTCAAACCTATGTTTACCGGATTCGAGTGATTGCGGATAATCGTCCATCTGACTGGAGTGACTACCAAATATTTACGGCTCCAAGCGCTTTAATTTCAACGCGGTCACGATCGGCTGATGACGCCATTGCGCTAGGCGGCACTGCGGCACAAATATTGATCGATGGGGTTGAGGCGAACGCCCAAGGCGTGGCAGACCTCGTTGAGACATTTGGCAGTACCGCTTCATCTGCCATATCGGCAGCTGCTGCTGCCGCTTCCGCTGGCGCTTCGCAAACTGCACAAACCAATGCGGAAGCGGCCCGTGACCTAGCCGAAACTGCGAAAACCAACGCAGAAACCGCCGAGCAATCCGCGTCAGCAGCGTTGGAACTTTCCGTTTCAACAGCCCGTGCTCAACTTCCTTCGACTTTCGAAGATGCAGATCTCTATTTTACGGATCAACTAGCTGGTGACCCAGATACAAGGGACGGCGTTTTCTCGGACGATAGGCACACGCCCGTAACGGACGAAGATGGTATCGGAATTAGGACCCACGGGGAGCATTGGATAATGACCAAAGGTGTTTTGCCGTTAGTCGTCGGAAACACCTATCGGATTCGGGGGCGTGCTAAGATGGTCCAAGCGCCCACAAATGGCGCAGGGTACAACGTTGGTTTTCGACGTCTTAACCAAGAATTTAATGTGGGTACGACACGCGAAAATACTTCCGTTAATATAATAGATAATGGTGAGCTTGTTGCGTTCGAAAACACCGTGACGGCAACGCAGGGCGATTGGGACAGCGGCGCAAGGTTTTTTAGAGCGCAATTGGTGCCGAACGGCTTGACCGGAATCACAGACGGCGACGGAATTTACCACACCTATTTTTTTGAATTCCGAGACATCACCTCTGAGTTTGGCGCGGAACAATCCGCAATAGCATCTGCCGCAAGTGCGGTCGCGGCTGGCGTGTCTGAAACAGCCGCCGTTCAATCCGCAAACGTGGCAGAAACCTCTCGCCTCGCTGCAGATACAGCCCGAAGTAATGCTGAATCCTTCGAGTCCGCGGCGTCGACATCTGAAACCAATGCCGCAGGCTCAGCCTCGGCGGCTGCTACTTCCGCATCATTGGCGGCGACAAGTGAAGGCAATGCGGACATATCTGCATCAGCTGCTGCAAATTCTGCTATAACGGCTCAATCTAGTGCAGACGATGCAGAAAGCCACGCTCAGACGGCAAGCACAGAAAGAATAGCTGCGGAAGCCGCACGGGATAACGCCGAAACATCCGCAACGGCATCAGCGGACAGTGCGGCGACAGCCAGTGCGTCTGAGACCGCATCTAATCAAAGCGCGACTGCCGCCCAGACAGCTCAAACGGCAGCTGAGACAGCTGAGGCTGGAGCATCGATTAGCGCTGGACATGCGGCCACATCAGAAACGAGTGCTGATGGATCGGCCGCAGCCGCAGCGGTGTCAGAGACCAATGCAGCTCAATCTGAAAATGATGCGGGAAATTCAGCCATTGCGGCGGCTTCAAGCGAAACGGCGGCTGCCACATCGGCAACGGCCGCTGAGACATTTGCCATGTCCTCCGAGACATCATCTATTAGCGCCTCGAGCTCCGCAGGGAGCGCATCCGCAAGTGAAACAGCCTCAGCTGCATCCGCTACGGCCGCAGATGGAAGCGCTGTTGCGGCGGCTCAGTCTGCCACAGAAACAGCTTCAATTGTTGGGGATCAGGATGCCCGAATTACGGTGGTTGAAACGACCGCAGCAAGCCTCGAGGGATATGCGTCAAGTCGCTATTCAATTAGTGTAGGGGCTAATGGTGAAGCTGCGGGTCTCACGATCCGCACAGCTGGATCCGGGCAGGTCACGACAAGTGATTTTACGCTTTCGGCAGATCGCCTTATTTTTGAGGCTGATGGCGAGGTTATCTGGTTTTCTGACACAAGTGGTTTGACGATGAATCGCGCCATAAGATTTATAGGTGGAGGAACAGCTGGAAATCCAGACACAATGTATGTGTTAGGAAATGGTTTTGGTTTGAATAATGATCTTTTGGAATGGTTTGGACCCTATTCAGCTACACTTGATGCGGCATCGGTATCAAACGGGTCAAGAGCTAAAGATATTCAAGGGAATACATATTTAAATGGCGCTCAGGAGGGGGCCTCACCGATTACGGCCAGCGAGACGACACTCAATGGCACGCCGGCTGAGATAACATCTATTGGGGCAAACGGAAATAGTCGTGAAGTGTCCATGTCATATTCTCGTACGGGATCTAGATTCTATTTAAGCTCAACAGACCCAGGAAATCAGACCTATTCAGCAGGGAGCGCGTCCATTAGATTAGAAAATGCTGAAAATGGCGGTTCCTACACTGTTGTTCACACAGCTAATGTGACGGGAACAATTACACGAATGGTGGGAGCCTTTGATTTCGAATTCGGCTCTTATCCGGTTTCCGAAATATTCTCTATGAACGCGTCTTTTCTCCATGTTTTTACGTCTAACGCAGCATCAACTTATAACAACCGAACGGTCCGAGACAGTGAAAATTTACCTTCAATTGGGGGTGCGTCTTGGAGTTTTTCAAACGCTAATTTGTCCGTTTCAGTTTTTGAGGCGGCTTAAATATATTCAATTTAAATGAGGGAGTTCAATTGTATGGCCACGAAAACCGAATGGCAGCCTCGTTTGAAACCACTATTAGGTCAAGATAAAATATATGCCTGACACAACGGAAAGACCACAGCCGGTCGGAGTTGAATTGACAGATCAATTATCAGAATCGGTCAAGAAATCCTTTCTTCAACATGCGCTTGGACCTCGAGGAGGGTTGTTTCTTCTTGGGGTTTTTACGGGCCTTTTCATTATGCATGTCTATATGACGAAATATGTTTATGAAGATCAAATCACCGACCTAAAGATGAGGATTGAAAAACTGGAAGCCGAAAACCAGAGACTCAATAAAGCCCTGCAAGATATCGCTTTTGAGAAGATTGAATAGACAAAAGCTCTATGATGTTAACGCACTGGCTGTATAGGTTTTTGTAATCGATTGATCTGACTTCAAATCGGCCTTACTTAACGATTTATCTTAGGGTTGAACTTTCATGCAGGCGCAAAATTTAGGACATCGAATTATCCGCCCTTTAGAAGGTTACCGCGCGCTTGCCATAATTGCCGTTCTCATATTTCACTTGGACAAGACCATATTGCCCGGGGGGTATTTAGGAGTTGATCTGTTCTTTGTAATTTCCGGGTTCATTATCACCAAAGGGATTGTGGCGGCCAGAGTGGATGGAACCTTCAAATTATCGAGTTTTTATTTCAAACGAATTCGACGCTTATTTCCGGCACTTTTATTTACCATATTGGTGACGCTCATCGCGTCATATTTTGTTCTTATACCTCATCAATATGCGCAGACAGGTAAGTCTGCTCTTTATAGTCTGTTTTCTTTGGCCAATATAAATTTCTGGACGTCGTCGGGGTACTTTTCACCGGTTTCGATAAATAAGCCACTTTTACATATGTGGTCTCTATCGGTTGAGGAACAATTTTATCTATTCTGGCCTTTTATTCTAGTTTTATTTTCTCCCAGGAATTGGAAGATTTGGGCGATATCGCTACTAATTGTATCATTTTCTGCAACAGTTATTTTTGCCAAACATTCGCCCGAGACGACTTTTTTCTGGTTTCCTTTTCGGGTGTACGAATTTATGGGCGGCGCCATATTATCTGTTTTTGGGTTCAGGTTTAAAACCCAAATCATGTCCCATGTCGGATTGATGTGTGGGTCCTTTTTATTTATCGGCGCGTGTTTCATTTTTGATAAGACCAGCCATGTCGCCTTAACAGGCGGCGTAACAGTATTGGCTTGTATGTTGCTCTTAGGCTCTATGGAGAGCCAAGTCGCAGATATGATTTATGGTAATCCCGTCTTTGTCTGGATCGGACAAAGAAGCTATTCAATCTATTTGGTTCATTGGCCGCTGATTGTGCTCTATGTATATCAATTTGGAGACTTGTCCTTTTCCGAGAAAGTCGGGCTTGGTGTCCTAGCCGTGCTCCTTGGTATGGTTATGCGATGGGCGATTGAAGAGCCTTTTCGTCAGTCCAGTCGCCCAAGGTCTTTATCCGCGCGCAAAGCCTATCCGCCTATAATTTTGACGACGCTCGCCACAGTGATCGGAGCGCTTTTTGTCTGGACGTCACAAGGTTTTCCAAGCCGCCTAGATCCTGACATAAGGCGATTGGTTCAAAAAGATGACCGGTTTCAGTCTTTAAACCGTAAGGGGTCTTGTTTCCTATCACCCGAAAATTCGATGGATGACCTACAACCCAGCTGTTATATTCCGGACCCTGACAAAAAGAATGTACTTCTTATCGGTAACTCGCATGCAGCCGATTTATATCATGGTTTGGAAACCATATTTACGGACTGGAAAATTTCCCAAATTACCGCAGCCTCATGTGCGGCAATTATTACGCCCTCTGACAAACCTAATTGCGGCCCTATTCGGGAATTTATTTATGATGAGGCTATTCCGGCATATAATTATGATCTGGTTCTTGTCGCCACAAGAGGTTCGAGGGGCAGAGATAAATTACGTCAGGTTCAGACCTATATGCAAGATCAGAATCAGGACTTCATATTCATCGGCACTCGACCCACATTTACAATAGACCCTCATAAGTTTATTGCACAATATGGACACCTCGAGGGATTAGATGGGGCCATGCGTGCATTACTTCATATCCCAAATGAAAGGCGTCTCAAAGCGTGGGGACGTCACTATTTTTCGTCGGTAGATGCCTTCAAGTGTAAGCCGCCTGGTGGCTGTGTTTGGCAAGACAATGGCAAGCTTTTATATCAAGATCGAGGTCACCTCTCACCCGCAGGCTCAATCTTTTTTGCCGAGCGTTTTGCAGATTGGTTTAATCATCGGGAAAAGAACTAGGCTGATTTTTCCCAAGGGCCGGGAATTTTCTGTCCGAAATTTCGTGCTAAGTATCAAGTTTCGCTTTTCTGAGTCTAAATTATTCTGAACCTATCCAACGTCCCATAGCGTTTTTGCTCACTGTCAAACAATTTTGTTTCCTAGGCCGCTCTTTAAACCTTGTTGCGGGCGGTGGCCCAGCTCCATTTACTTTAAAATTAACCCAGGAGGACGGTATGACCCTGTCTGAAGACGATATAGCGCGTATTGAAAGCATAATTATGCAGGTGGGTGAAAGGATCCGGCGCGACACAATTGTCATTCGGGATAATCGCTTGCGTTTTCGCTTGCCCGGGACAGCCCGCAACGGGAGCAAGGCCATCAAGGCTTTGATGGAGGCAGGTCTAAACGTATTTTCAGATGGTGACCTGGATACGCAGGAGAATTTTGTCGTTTGGGTGGAGGGCGCGGAAATATGTGACGTCAGGCTTACATTGCTGCCAGGCGCTTTATGGAAATCATAGTGATCGGGCTTTACGCATTAGGCGTCTTCGATTTTTTACTACGGGTCGAATATTTCGGCATGCGGGTAAGTGCGCCTAAAACGCTTCTACGGGGTTTAATATGGCCGCTTCGGACAGCTTGGCTTGTCCTGGATGAAATTTTTCCGGGTGATGGCCGATGATTTTCCTGAGGCCGTCGAGACGCAAAATATCCAAGTTGATTTTTCATCATTTCGGAACAGCACCACCCCCCAAAACAAATGTCGCCTCGATCCGTCAGATGCATATAGATCGTGGATGGATCGATATCGGCTATCACGGGATCATCATGCCCGATGGCGAGTTTCAAATTGGGCGCGATATTGATCGGATGGGAGCGCATGCGAAAGGCTCAAATCGAGGCTCGATCGGCATCATGTTTGTCGCCGGAATTCGGCGCGGACATGATTATACGACACCCACAGGATCTCAGCTCATAACGGCGCGCCTGATCATTGAGGAACAAAGGCGGTATTATCCGGACATCACATTATTTGGGCACCGTGATGTGGCTGCAACGTTTTGTCCGGGTTTTGATATTTATCACTGGTATCAGACAAATGAGGTGCGAGGCTAAAGCATCTTGATATTATATCAGTTTGTTTAGCCTATGGTTAGGTTTCGATAGATCTAAATGATAGACTTATTCGCGGGCTAGCCTGACTTGATTTTGGAATAGCATGGAGCCAATCCTGCTGGGTATGGTCATCCAGATATATCAGCGATCCTGGGGTTAGTAATCGTGACCCTGTTTTCGTCTTATCAGTTTTATGTTTGAACTTCATGTCTCGCGCAGCGCCAAGAGACAAGATCGCAACGCCAGTTCCGGGAATTCGACCGGTTGCTGTGTCCGCGTGAAACCCCATTGAAGACTCTCCATTGGGGTAGTAATTGAGCAAACAATTATTCGGCAAAAACCCTAATTCTAGGTCAACGGCTTTGGCAATCGTGGCAAGAATTGTAGAAAAAGGCCGATCATCATAACTGATTTGCGAGTAGTTATAGGCAACGCCATAACTGGCCGTTTTTCGGGCCTTCATACGTTCGTCCCATTCTGTTGCCTCCAAAAAGGTTGAAAAGAGCATTTCATGATCCGCTCTGAAATCGGGAATGAATAAGAAATCGTCCATAGTGCTTAATATCGAAAAATAATATTTTTCCAAATCCATTTGGAGAGATGAGGAGAGTTTTATGCCGACTACGCGAAATTCTGACAATCCACTTATCCAGTTTCTATCAACACGATCTGGCGTGTCGGTCGCCCTGATAACGGCAGGCGTCTCGGTCCTAATGCCAATTCTTACCCATATCTGGACGCATAAGCGGGCTTATGATGAGGGGCAGCGGGACTATATTGCGGCCCTGAAAGAAGGCGCAGTCGAATTGGATGGGCAAGTTATCCAACTAATTACCCAAGCTGAGAAAGCGGCTCTTGCTGATCAAGCCCATATTGCGGGCGAGGCTGACGGATTTCAACGGGCCCAAAGTGAATTTACCACCACATTAAGAGGCATATATGATCAACATAGTCGAGATTTGGCGCGGCTCGCCAATCGTGAACATACACAAGAAGAATTGGATTGGCGCCGCCTTGACGTGCCTCGGTCTACCCGCCTGCGCCTCGACCGATTTATCGCAGCCCGTCAAACCGGTGATTATAACGCAAGACTGCCCGAGGCTGGAAATCGAGACAAGCTTGCTGGATATCCCGTTTCGAACAAAGAGTAACAAGGTCTTCCTGACATAGAGAAACTCGACGACGCGACAAAGACGCCGACAACGATTCATAGGTCGTC
>CAYRMO010000071.1:0-14955 GCA_964425355.1 uncultured Algimonas sp.
ATATTGCTGTCACAGGCACACAAATTTTTAGCGTCTCAATGGATGTCGAACGTATTGAAGGCGCACCTCAATCGATTGAAGCGTTGCAGCTTGCGGATCTACGTCCCGATATAAAATTGAGAATGTTTGAAACCTCCCGAACATTGGACGAGCTGAGAGCCTCCTCAGACACAGAGCTTGTAAATTTCATCTTAAATTATCCAGCCCCACTGACCGTCGAACTCGAAAACAGCCGACTCAAATTTGCGGAAATGGATATGTCGACCGATAAAGAAAGCAAAAGTTATTTTGAGTTAAATGGGAAAAGACTATCCCCGGAAGAGGCATCATATAGAGGTGTCGCAACCCTGAAGCTTCTTCTGACACGTCCACAAATATTGAACAATTACTTCTCAGATTATTTGCCACGTATCATGATACTCATGATGCCTTTTACGATGTTTTTAGGGTATATTTTCATTAGGCGTCGCGGGAATGCTCTTCTCTATGATCACCTTGTTCATGCCGCTTATATTCACGCCGTATTTTTCTTTTTGTTTCTCATCGGTGTTATCCTGGGTCGACATACGCCCGTACCAACGGGAGCTTTAATGGGCACGCTTACACTCTATATGTTGCTCTATCTGCCTATGAGTTTGAAATATATGTTCAAGCGTGGCGTGATAAAAACAATTTGGTCCAGCTATGCGATTGGGTTTATCTATTTCCTGACAATATTTTTCATTCTCCTATTTGTTACGGTCTACGGGTTTACAAAGGTGATCCAGCAAACAGATATTCTCATACCGCTTAAATAGGGCCGCTCAATTAGGGATGTTTTTTACCCGCCTAATCTTTTGGCTGGACGTATGCATTTTGAGTTGGGGCATTTTGAGGTAAGCTAAACCCAGCTATGCCTTAGAAAATGGGAAATAGAGTCCAAGTTTTGAGTCTATAGAAACGCAAAACGCTCTAAGTCTCTTGCTTTTGACCATTAGTTTAAAAAAACCCACAAAAAAAGCCCGCCGAATTTGGCGGGCTTTTAATTCATTGATTTGCAGCAAGCTTATTTTGTAAACTGACCTAGTTTACGCGCTTTTTTGGCTGCTAGATAATAGAAGGTTACACGCTGCTTGAAGCGTTCACTCTTCATGTCTTGGCAAATACCTTTGACAAACTCCATTTGACCAGATGTCTTGCCCAATTTCTTAGTGACAAAACCATTGGCAACTGTCTTGAGTTCTGACTCATCCGTACAAGCGATCAGACGTCCATCACGTGTTGACAAGGCAATTCCGCAATATTTCACGATACCCTGAACGACAGGCTTACGGGCCTTCGGATCAAATTTCAGGACATTCGCGTAGTATTTTTCGAATGCTTTATCAGCTTCAGTGGTTTTTTTCGTCCGCTTTGACCCAGGCTTAGGTCCTGGCTTTTGACGCGGTTTACCCGTCGCTGTTAAGGCTCCGCGTTTTGTTCCTGGCTTTGGCCCAGGCTTTTTGCGCGGCGCACCAGATGCGGTTTTCTTCGCTGTCTTTTTCTTAGCAGCCGTTTTCTTGGCAGGTTTTTTAGCCGACTTCATTGCGCGTGGTGCCGAACCTTTTGCTAGACCTCCAGCTTGCTTAACCCACTCATCGCGACCAATCCGGCCAGGGAATGAGTCGATAACGCCTTCGACCATGTCGACATCTTTTGCCTTCCAGGCCGCAATCTGGCGGAAGTAGTAAATGCCCTTACCATTGAGATCTTTCTCAAATTTTGGACCGATACCCTTGATGAGCTTAAGATCATCAGGCGCTCCATCAGTTGGTCCATCTGTGTAAAGAACCTTTGGCTTTGGCTTGGCCTTAGCGACACGCTTTTTCTTAGGCGCTGGCTTCTTTTTAGGCGCAGCTTTCTTCTTCGGTGCGGCCTTCTTCTTGGCGACAGGCTTAGGCGCAGGCGCTTCAGCGACTTGACCTTCAAGATATTTCACACGTGCGGCGAGATAACGATTTCTCCACTCGAGTGCATAAGTGTCATCTTCAGAGTCGTCTTTTGTTGCAACAACTGTAGCAGCGGCAGCAGCCGTCGCAGCTGCGGCACCAGCGGCGAGCTTGCCTTTAAGATCAGAGATTTCCGTATCACGTGTACCAACGCGACCTTCTAGCTCTTGAACACGCGCCCGAAGTGAATCAGCTTCGGCTCTAAGCGCGCCTTCGCCTTCAACAGACAAGTCACCTTCGACTTTTTTACGACGGAAAAACAACAACCCCAATAACAGACCTAATAGGCCCATTAACAAAAGTGGAAGGATTAAAAAACAGATTATATAGGCTAACATTTCTCTAGCTCCTACTGGGCTTGTGTGACAGTGAAGGTAATCCGACGGTTCTGAGCGCGGCCTTCACGTGTGCTATTGGTTGCGATTGGATCGGTTTCTCCGAAACCTGTGCTGGTCAAACGGTTGATCTCCACGTTTTGGCTGGCAAGGTAATTCCTAACCGTATCAGCCCGCGCTTGAGACAGATTCAAATTGTAATTTGCATCTCCGATACTATCGGTATGTCCGTTAATATTGACTCGGAATGCGGCACATTGTTTCGCCGCAGACGCCAAATTATTCAAAAGATCATAACTCGCTTCACCTTTGATATTGGCTTGGTTCGTTTCAAACTGGATCTTATTATCACGGTTCAAACCGTCAAATAATTCCTGACACTCAGTTTGAGATTCAATAACGACAGGAGCCGCAGCCGGAATTTTAATGTCTGAACTAAATCCAGTTGCATATTTTCCAGGTAGGCCCGCACCAATCGCATTGATACGATCTCTAACGCTTGCGTCAGTCGTAGATCCAGTAATGCGACCTGTATAGTTTTCTTGAGAGAAGCGACCTTCATCCAAAAGCTCGAGCTCATTCATATAGGACTCAGTGACAGCAACAAAATTTGCATCGGGCGCGCCGGATGCAATTTTAATTGTGCGGTCCACAACATTGCCGTTGAATGTGCTTCTGGCTTTATCCAAGATTTCTACTTTGGATGTCTCAGATGGCACAAAGCCGGACAGAACAACTGATCCGTTTGCATCCTTCACACCCGAAAATGTATAAGGCGATTGTGTCGGCAAAGCCGCAACTTTTTTGACAGTGATATCGTCTTTTACTTTTTTCCAAATTTTGCTTTTGTCTTTCTTCTCTCTACACGCGCTGCATTCCGTTTCACGCGCAATCCGAAGAATGTCGCTTTTTGCGTCATCACTTGCTGCTTCACCACTAAGCTTTGCAACATGTCCTGACATGTTAACGTCTATATTTTCGTATCCAGCGCTGTTTAGAGCTGAACGAATGTCGTTTTCCGTACTCTCCACTTTTGGCGGTCCTATGATCAACCCCAAGATCAAGGATGCAAGTGCGAGTAGGAAAATCGCCAAGAACCATCTAGATGCCATTGGCATACCTCCCATGTTGACCTGACCAGAGATGAATCAGGCAATTGCGGGCCTATTAGAACAAAGATTAACATCTTGCAACGGTGCAAACGGGATAATTAAATTAAAATTGCCGTCCCAATCTGCGATTTATTTTGCATTCAGCTTTGCAGTTTTTGGCAGCTTTGCAGTTTTTGGCAAGCTTCATCAAATTCATTTTTTAATTCTTCAACAACATCTGCAACAGGCGGCGAAGAATGCACAGACCCTACGCCTTGTCCCGCCCCCCAAATATCTTTCCACGCTTTGGCATCGGTATTCCCACCGGATCCAAAATTCATCGCCGTTTTATCTGACTCCGGCAAATTATTTGGATCAAGGCCTGCCTTTTCAATAGATCCCTTTAGATAATTTCCGTGCACACCCGTAAAGAGTGAGGAATAAATAATATCTTCACCTGAACTTTCAACAATTTCATTTTTATAGCCCTCTACCGCATTGGCTTCTGCTGTCGCAATAAAACGCGTTCCAATATAAGCCATGTCTGCGCCCATAGCGACAGATGCAGCGATCGCTCCACCCGTGGCGATTGAACCTGAAAGTAAAAGTGGTCCGTCAAAAAACTGACGAATTTCAGGGATTAAAGCAAAAGGAGATAGACGCCCCGCATGTCCCCCTGCGCCAGAACAGACAGCGATTAATCCATCTGCCCCCATTGAAAGTGCTTTTTTGGAATGGCGAATATTTGTGACGTCATGCAGAATAATCCCACCATAGGAATGGGTGGCGTCATAGACCATTTGATTGGCCTGAAGAGACGTAATGATAATTGGCACTTCATGCTTGACGCAAATTTCCATATCCTGTTGCAAACGATTATTTGAAGGATGACAAATCTGGTTCACGCCAAATGGCGCGACGATTTTATCCGGATTCGCTTTTTGATATTCTTCCAGCTCAAGCTTGATGCGAACAATCCATTTTTCAAGCATTTCAACGGGCCTGGCATTCAAGGCCGGAAAGGTTCCAATAATCCCCGCCTTACATTGCGCGATAACGAGTTCAGGGCCCGATACAATAAACATAGGGGAACCGATGACCGGCAAGGCCAGGCCTTGTAGGACGGGTGGTAATGACATGATTAGTTTTCCTTATTGTCTCTGAAATCAGAGTTAGAATTGGCTACGATCCAGGACATGGCTGCAAAAGCTGCGGTATTCTTTGCCATATCATCTGGTTTGATTTTGTCGAATGTGTCATCGGGCGTGTGGTGAAGGTCAAAATAATCGGTTCCATCTTGTTGAAACCGCATGGTTGGTACGCCCTGGGCTTTGATCGGCCCTATATCGGGGCCACCCGACGTGTCTTTTTGTTTCAAAGGGAGACCGAGCATATCCGCCAAGGCCAGCATTTCGTCGCGACCAGTTTCCCAATTAAAATGCATTTCATATGGCGCAACAGCCCCAAAATCAGATTCAGAGGCCATCACATGATTTATCAAATCGTCTTGATGTTTATCGCGATAGGCAAAGCCGCCTAATAGTCCGATTTCTTCGGCGCCATAAGCCACAACACGAATGGTGCGTTTGGGTTTTAAGCCTGAATCGATGATCACCTTTGCGGCGCCTGCCGTGATACCAATCCCGGCTCCGTCATCAATCGCGCCCGTCCCAAGGTCCCAACTATCCAAATGCCCCCCTATCAATACGATCTTTTCCGGAGACTCTGTGCCGATAATCTCGCCGATAACATTTCCAGATGGCCGTGTGCCTGTATCTCTTGGTGTCAGAGTCAATTTGACAGTGACCGTTTCACCACGTTCAAGGATACGTTCCATTTGGTCTGCATCAGGTCCTGACATGGCTGCAATCGGAATTTTTGGAAAATCAGGGAGGTAGCGCATACCGCCTGTATGTGGAAAACGATGGGAGCTCGTCCCAACGGATCGGATCAGGACGGCTATAGCACCGTGTTTAGAAGCTTCAGACGCGCCAATCCTGCGCTTCATGCCCGCTGGACCGTAACCCGCCCCGTCCGGTGCCTTATCCATCAAGCCGGAGATAAATACGATTTTTCCGCTTAGATCCTGATCATTTGCTTTTAAGCTTTCAAAATCGGGAAAATACGCAATTTCAGCCTCGACGCCATTTGGCGGCGTCGCAACTGAATAGCCTAAAGAGGTAATAACGAGGTCCTGCGGATAAGGCGCCATTATAGAGGCGGTTTCCTGCCCACGTTCCCATCCCGGAATCGTAAAGGGCTCAATCCGTACATTTTCAAGACCGATTTCTTTAAACTTCGCCACAGCCCAGTCTCGCGCTCGGGCCTCTTCTTCTGTTCCAGCGAGGCGTTGCCCGACTTCGGTCGTCAGGCTTTCTGTGATATCATAGCCTTGCGTTCCCGCCAGAGCTGTCTCGATCAGCGACTTTGCCTCGGAAGCTCGTTCACCTAAAATCGCTTCGGCCGAGTTGATATTGAAAGTTTCAATCTGGTTTTTTTCGGTTTGCGGGGCATTTTCGTCAGATACAGCTGTACATCCGCTCAGTATCAACAGGCCTGCCAGAATGGTAAAGTGCTTCATGTCTTATCTTTCTTGCCAAAATGCCTATGCGTATTTCTACAGGGCACTTGAATAGATTCCCTTTGCACCATTGCAATAACCAATTATGAATGCGAGCAATTACGTCATATTCCCTGGGAGGTAAAATATGTCCTTTAAGACCAAAATGCAGTTGGCAGCACTTCTCGTCTCAACGGCGCTATTCACAGCTTGCGGAATTGGAGAGACTGATACCACGACAAATGATCCAAGCGCAACCAGCTCTACAATTGATATTGGACGACGGATTGAAAAGCTCGCAAGCGACGACTTTCAAGGACGCGCCCCCTCTACACCCGGGGGACAGGCCGCATCTCAATATATAGCGGACGAAATGTCAGAAGCTGGTCTGGCACCAGCTGGCGAAAACGGGACCTATTTTCAAGCTGTCGAACTGACCGCCATGACGGTCCTACCCACATCATCTATGTCAATTAGTGACGGTGGCGAGACGATCATCGATGCCGACCAAAATACAAATAGTGTATTTTGGACAAAACGCCTCGATAGCTCAGTCAGTGTATCAGATGCTGAACTTGTTTTCGTTGGCTATGGCGTCAATGCACCAGAATATGGCTGGAATGACTATGAAGGCCTTGATGTCAAAGGCAAAACAGTTGTCATGCTGGTCAATGATCCGGGGTTTGCAACCAAGAATGCAGACCTCTTTAAAGGCAATGCCATGACCTATTATGGTCGCTGGACCTATAAATATGAGGAAGCTGCCAGACAAGGCGCTGCCGCCGTTTTGGTTATTCATGAAACAGAACCAGCCAGCTATCCATGGGAAGTCGTATCCGGGTCCTGGACAGGTGAACAATATGACCTCGTTCGCCCGGATGGCGGTGCGTCTCGGTCAGCTCTGGAAGGCTGGCTTCACATAGATGCGGCCCAGAAAGTCTTTGATACAGCCGGTTTAAATATGCGCCAGCTTATGGCCGCTGCGGCGCAAAAAGGATTTAAGCCCGTGCCCATGGGCGATTTGACGTTGAATGCAACCATCAATCAATCTGTCAAAACAACACAATCCCGCAATGTCGCTGGCATGATCAAAGGCAGTGTGAGACCGGATGAATATGTACTCTATATGGCGCATTGGGACCATCTGGGTATGAGCGACGCCGTAGAAGGCGACGATAAAATCTTCAATGGCGCGGTCGATAATGCGTCGGGCACCTCGGCCATTCTTGAAATCGGGGAAACAATGATCGAAAGAGGTACACCCGAAAGATCCGTTATATTCATCGCTGTGACAGCCGAAGAGTCTGGATTATTGGGATCTGCTTATTACGGCGAAAAACCACTTGTCCCGCTCGCCAAAACCGTCGGCGGTATCAATATCGACGCGGTACTGCCAATAGGCGAGACCAAAGACATGAAAGTCATTGGATTTGGATCATCTGAACTCGAGGATTTACTCAAAAAACAACTCAATAAGCGTGGTATGTATATTGTTCCGGACACAAAACCAGAAGCCGGATATTTTTATCGCTCAGACCATATCAGTCTCGCAAAGCTTGGCGTCCCTATGCTTTATTCCGATGCGGGCAATAACCATGTGGTCAACGGCATGACTTATGGCGAGGATTTCGAAGACGATTATACTAAATATCGTTATCACAAAGTTGGCGATGAATATGACAATAGCTGGGACTTAAGTGGTATAAAACAGGTCTCGGATATCCTGCTTGATATGGGATATGACCTCGCAAACTCTGAAGACTGGCCAAATTGGTATGAAGGCACGGAGTTCAGGGGATTACGTGACGATATGCTCGCGGAAGATTAAACCTCTTGCAAACTGTTATCTGCATGAAGTGGGGGACCCGCTATGGCGCGGAATTTGTCAATCGGCTTCATGCGGCCATCCAGCGAAATACATCCCGGACAACACAGCTTGTTTGTTTGACTGACGACCCAATGGGCATTGATAAAAATGTCCGTTGCGTCGATATTCCGGATATCAACCTACCTGACCACCTGGTCTTAACCCCTTGGCGTAAACTCGTACTCTGGAAAGACAAAATTGCTGACCTCAGCGGCGACGTCTTATTCTTGGATCTCGATCTGGTTGTAACCGGCTCGCTGGACCTCATGTTCGATTATGAGCCGGGTCGGTTTTGCGTCATCGAAAACTGGACCCAAATGGGAAAAGGCATTGGCAATACCTCTTGTTTTCGCTGGCCCATCGGCAAATATAGCTATATTTTCGATAAGCTAGAGACGGAACAAGAGCGAATTTTAAGCACTTACCGCATAGAGCAAGTCTATATTTCGCGCGAAATCGAAGATATGGCCTTTTGGCCGCCCCTCTGGTGCGCAAGTTTCAAACATACATTATTGCCAAAATGGCCGATGAATTTTTTCAAAGTGCCCGACTTGCCAGCTGACACAAAAATCGTCGCCTTTACAGGCAAGCCCGATCAGGACGAGGCTTTGGTCGGTAAATGGCCGGTGACATCCGCATGGAAAAAACTCTATAAACATGTTCGCCCAACAACCTGGATTGCAGACCATTGGTAGTCGTCAAATTTCTCGCCAAAACCTCGCATGATCAAGACCCAGTCCTCTGGACTTCGCTGATCCCGTCTACGGGTTTTCCAAATGTGAAATTCACCTTTGATATAAAGGCGCGGGACTATGACTGGCTGGTCGTCTATGAAGGCTTGCCGCCCCTTCCCGGTGAGAAAAAAATAAACCGAATTGAGTCCTTGGCCTGCCCACGAAACAAGACGCTTTTAATCACGACAGAGCCCGCCTCTATTCGCATAGACGGGCCAGAATTTATGCGGCAATTCGGTCATATATTGACGAGCAAGTCACCCCTTTTGACGCGACATCCCAATCATATTTCTGACACGCCGCCCCTCAGATGGTTCTATGGCAGGCCCATGGGTGGTGCAGGCAAATATAAAACAATAGACGAATTGAGTTCCGGTAAAACTCCTATAAAAAGCAAAGACTTATCGACCGTATGCTCAACAAAGAAAATGGGACATACTATTCACGCCGCACGGTTGGAATTCGTTATGGCCTTGCGCGAAAAAATGCCGGAATTAAATATCTATGGGCGCGGCATTAATCCGATAGATGAGAAATCAGACGCGATGGACGATTACCGGTATCACATCGCGATTGAGAACCATATCGAGCCTGGCCATTGGACAGAAAAACTCGCCGATTGCTTCCTAGCCGGATGCCTTCCCTTTTATTTTGGCGATCCGGATTACGCCAAATATTTCCCAAAAAACGCGGTCATCCCGATTGATATTTTTGACCTTGAGGGCGCGATTGAAATCATGCGCATAGCTATCAAAAATGATGAATATTCCAAACGGAAAAACCTTGTTCTTGAGGCCCGGGAGCGCGTGCTCGACACCCATAATATTTTAGCGTGGATTTCGAATTTCGTGACCTCTAACCAAAAACCTTCAATCGCCGAACATATCGCTGGCGACGTTTTAGGACGGCACATATTTCGTAAAAAACACCCCCTGAGAGCCACAAAGGACGCTATTTTTCGCACAAGAATGAAGCGACATTCGGCTGCCAACCCTTTTCAGCCAGATTAACGCTGTAAATTAACACGAATAGAGAAAAATTCTTCGTCTTTTACGGGAATTTAGTAGGATTTTGCGAATAAGGGAGGATAACCAACCGTTCAAATTTTGGTATTTTACCTGCAGGAGATCCCATGTCCGGATTTAAGACCGCATTCAAGCTTGCGACAGCTACAACCGTCGGCGCTATGTCCGCGCTCGTATTAACAAGCGAAGCCTTTGCTGATGACACGAAATACGGGCCTGCGGGTAGTGCAGGAGATACGGTCTCAAAATTTAGGCAACTCGATCACGTCTTACCCACGCCAAACATATATCGAAACGCTTCTGGTGCGCCAGGACCTGCCTATTGGCAACAAAGCGCCAGCCACACAATGGATATTCGGCTCGATGAAGACGAACGTCGCATTTATGCGGAAAGCGATATTGAATACACAAATAACTCACCAGATGATTTGAATTATATCTGGCTGGCCCTTGATCAAAACCGGTTTAAAGATGGCTCTCTTGAAGATCGCTCTGCAACGGCCGCAGCCGCAGGGTCGCGACGTGGAGATGGCTCTAGCACGTCTGATCGTTACAGCTTTACCGCCCTTCGCAAACATCAAGCCAAGGAAGACAGAACCTATGGGTTCGAATTTACGGCCATTATGGATAAAGACGGAGACGCCCTTCCCTATACTGTCAACGATTCCATGATGCGCATTGATTTGGAGGACCCTCTAGAGTCGGGCGAAACAATCACAATTCAAGTCGATTGGGAACATAATATTCTGGACGAAGTCTCGATTGGAGGCCGCGGCGGCTATGAATATTTCCCTGAAGAAGATAATTACATCTTTGGTATGGCGCAATGGTTCCCGCGCTTAGCCGCCTATACAGACTATACAGGTTGGCAGAATAAACAATTTCTGGGTCGTGGTGAATTCACGCTTGAATTTGGCGACTATGAAGTCAATTTGACTGTCCCTAGCGACCATATCGTCGCGGCAACAGGCGAACTTCAAAACCCGCGCGAGGTTCTGACACCGGTGCAACGTCGTCGCCTCGCCAAAGCCGGGCCAGACGAAACAACATATATTGTTACGCCAGAAGAAGCCGAAGAGAACGAGAAGACCAAAGCCAAGGGCACGAAGACTTGGTCATTCAAAGCCGAAAACGTAAGAGATTTTGCCTGGTCTTCATCACGTAAATATATTTGGGATGCGATGACATTTGAACAAGATGACGAGGACAATCCAACGGTCTTGGCTATGTCATTTTTCCCGAAAGAGGCAGATCCAATCTGGTCTAAATATTCGACGCAGGCCGTCGTCCATACAATGGATGTCTATAATAAATATGCCTTCAACTATCCCTATCCCACAGCACAATCTGTGAATTCCTGGGAGCGGGGTGGGATGGAATATCCGATGATTACCTTTAATGGCTACCGCCCTTCTGAGGATGAAAAGTCCGGCGAAGTCGTTTATTCGCGCAATATCAAATATGGCCTGATTGGCGTCATTATCCACGAGATCGGGCATATTTATTTCCCGATGACGGTCAATAGTGACGAGCGTCGCTATACCTGGATGGATGAAGGTCTGAATACATTCCTTGAATATATCGCCGAATATGAGTGGGAAGAAAATTTCCCAATTCGTCGTAATATGCAAAATCCTTTGGATGAGATTTCGCGCTATATGACATCGTCAAATCAGGTGCCGATTATGACGCAGTCAGACTCAGTCCTTCAATTCGGGCCCAATGCCTATTCCAAGCCTGCGGCCTCTCTGATCGTGTTGCGTGAAACCGTTATGGGACGCGAGCTCTTTGATTTTGCCTTTCGCGAATATGCACAACGTTGGAAGTTCAAACGCCCAACACCAGCTGATTTCTTCCGTACCATGGAAGATGCCTCTGCTGTCGACCTCGATTGGTTCTGGCGCGGTTGGTATTACGGCACGGAACATGTCGATATGGCCATGACGGATGTGCGTGAATATCAAATTTCGACTGGTGATCCTGATATTGAAAAGGATATTCAGCGCGAGGAAGACCTTGCACGATATCCCGAAAATATCACCCAGCGTCGTAACCGCGAAGAAGGTCTATCCTTGCGCACTGAGCGTTTTGATGACCTCAAAGATTTCTATAACGAAAATGACAAGTTTACCGTTACCAATGCGGACCGCAATAAATTCAAGAAATTCTATGACGGTCTACGGGATTGGGAACGTAAGGCTTATGACCGGGCTATGGAAGATGGCAAATATCTCTATTTCGTAGATTTCGAGAATATTGGTGGGCTGATCTCCCCGCTGCCTATCACCATTGAATATGAGAACGGCGCAAGCGAAGACTATATGATCCCAGCAGAAATCTGGAGACGTAACGCAAAAAATGTAACCAAGCTATTTGTCCTCGATAATCAAGTTAAAGGTTTCAAACTCGATGTTGCCCATCAAACGGCAGATGCGGATTATTCTAATAATGCATTCCCGCCAGAAATCACCAGAAGTCGTTTGGAGCTTTATAAATCCAACTTCCAGGCCT
The DNA here is from genome assembly GCA_964425355.1 of uncultured Algimonas sp. GTDB lineage: Bacteria > Pseudomonadota > Alphaproteobacteria > Caulobacterales > Maricaulaceae > Litorimonas. The sequence continues at coordinate 12,091 of CAYRMO010000071.1, forward strand.
CGAATATGATGGCAGATATGTTGCGCGAATTGCACAGCGAAAAAATGGACTCAAAGGACGAAAAATCTGTCCCCATGGGTAAAGCAGATAAAGAGGGCAAGGCTGATAAAGAAGAAGCCAAAATGATGTCGGATAAGATGGCATCAGATGAAATGGCATCGGAAGAAAAAACGCCAGATGACAAAATGATGAAATCTGAAGAGATGGAAAAAACAGATGAGGACGAGTCAACAAAGTCTTCACTTCGGAAAACGCTTGAGCGCATGCTAAAACGCGACAAATGATCTCTAGACGCCAATCCATAATCGGCGCGATGCTTTTTGCGACCATGACCGCTTTTCCGGCCATGGCGCATGATGCCCCGCGTGTGGAAACCGAAGTTGTTTTAAATTCTGAAAACATCGTCGAAGTGACACATGTTCTTCAACTTTCGACCTCCCAACGTATGTTATTCAAGGCGGGCGTAATCGATAAAAATGACCTGTCTGGCCTTAAAGCCCGGGCTCAGCTCGCGCTTTATACCGCTGAACACTTTGATCTCTATGCTGATGATGAAATACTCGCTCTTGAACTCTTAGGGGCCGAAATTGATGGCGGACATGTCTATGTTTATCAAATCGGAGAAATCGAGGCTCTGCCCGCAACATGGTCTGCACGAAATTCTATACTGAGAGACCTCAACCCTGGATTTGACAATGTAATCAATGTTCCAACATCCGATGGAATCCGGACGATTGTTTTTGATAGCGAGAATTTGAACAAGGTAAATTCACCAAGCTAAAGCTTTTGACTTGCGCGTCATGAATTCCTGGCGCATCAAAGATCTATGTTGATCTTACACCATCTCAATAATTCACGCTCACAACGCATTATCTGGCTCCTTGAAGAATTAGGCGTCGATTATGAGATTAAACACTATGAACGCGACCCAGACACCCAAAGGGCCCCTGCTGAACTCAAAGCTGTCCATCAACTTGGGAAAAGCCCTGTCCTGGAGGATGATGGCTTAATCGTTGCTGAAACCGGCGCTATCATTGTTTACTTGCTCGATAAATATGGAGACGGGAAATTACGCCCTGAAAAGGGGACACAGGAATATGTAGATTACGTCCATTTCCTCCATTTTGCCGAAGGCTCCGCTATGTTGCCTTTGCTCCTCTCCCTTTATACAAGTTACCTCGGCGATGCAGCGGCGCCGCTACAACCCATGATTATGGCAGAAATTAAAGCTATTCTCGATTATTGCGAATATCACCTCATTAGCAAAACCTGGTTTGCTGGCGACGAAATGACAGGTGCCGATATCCAGATGATCTTCCCGCTTGAAGCCGCCAAGGCCCGCGGACGTCTCAAAGGCTATGATTCCTGCAATGAATATGTAGATCGCATCCACGCGCTCCCGGCTTATCAACGTGCCCTTGAAAAAGGTGGACCCTATGCCTACGGCCCCAAAAGCTAGCGCAATCTTTCATCTTGCGGCACCCATCCAGGACAAAGAAGAGACGCGGCGATTTTACAAGGATCTATTAGGATGCAAGACGGGCCGCGAAGCTGAGCGCTGGATTGATTTTGATTTCTTTGGCCATCAGGTCAGTTTCCACATTATAGACACCCAATACCATAGTGAGCCGACAAATCAGGTTGACGGAAAAGATGTTCCCGTCAGACATTTCGGGGCTATTCTGGATTGGGATGAGTGGCATGACCTGTCTACCCGTTTACAAGCCGCTGGAATAGACTTCATCATCGAACCCTATATTCGATTTGAAGGACAAATTGGCGAGCAGGCCACAATGTTTTTCCTAGACCCAAGTGGGAATGCCCTAGAGTTTAAAAGCTTCAAAGATAGGTCTCAAATATTTGAAACTTAAGATTTTTTATCCACGCCGACCGACGCAAATTCCAATATTGGGGTCACCTGTCTAATAAAACCAACTATATGATCCACAATATCATCTGACACCCAGATTTTGCGTGTCATGGGTTTATGGACGGCGAAGTTCTTCATACGTAAAGCCCAAGCTAAATCATGATCAATATGCTCATTATAGCCTCTCGGCATATTTTTCAGAACATCGTCTTGATTAAAATAGAGCCCCTCGCTTTCCAACGTAGAAGCCAATTTTTCAAAACGTTTTGTGTTTTCTAAAATATGGTCTCGAATACGTCCCATGCGCTTCGCATTTAAACCCCAAGACCCAGCGCCTATCCGGCCACCCGTTGGATCAAGCCGAAGATAGATCAACCCGCCCTGCTCATTCTTTTGCCCTGACCGCGTCAATGTTCCACTCACATGGAAATTATACGGGTCTTTATTTTTCGCAAAGCGCACATCTCGGTTCAAACGAAACATAGTTTGTTTGCCGCCGGATAGACGGATCGAATGATCCGATAATTCCTGCGTCAAACACACAAGCAGAAATGCAAATGGATCTTGGCAATGTTCCTTGATTTCAGCTTTATTAGCATGAAACCACTCACGATTATTATTGTCGCGAATGCCCTCTAAAAGATCAAAGCTCTTATTAGAAAACCCTATTCCCAATGTGACTAACCCAATTGCGGATTGATCAGGAATTTCTCGCCTGTTTTTTTGGCATTATATCGCCTGACAATATCGGCATCGAGGGCATCAGAGAGCGATATCTCGTCCGTGTAATGACTCTTAAAGGTCGTATGAAGTTCGTCTGCGACGCGTTTGCGCAAGCGTATCGCGGTTTCCATTCCGGCCTTGGCGAGGAAATTCGGCAAGAGCCATCCACCCACCCCCCAAGCCATACCATAGGCGCGATTAAGCGTCGTTGGGCCGAAATCCAGGCTCCCATAGAGATAGACCTGTTTATGATGCACAGAGCCATAAATTGA
>CAYRMO010000072.1:0-14944 GCA_964425355.1 uncultured Algimonas sp.
CGCTTTGGGCGATGGGTCTGGCTGCACCGATTGCGGCGCTTTATATGTTGCCGCCGGAAGATGCGTCCTATGCCACATTAACCGTCAATGGCATGTTGCCGCGCCTCACATCCTCTGTGATTGGGCTGGAGCTTGGCGTGGTGACGGCGACCTTGCTGACACCCCTAGCCTATATATATTTACGCTCTGGCGCGACCAAACGGCGGCCATGGCAAGTCACCGATGTAAGCGCCGCGTCACGCCCGATGCAGAGCTTGGGGCAATGGGCGGCGGATACGCTTACACTTTGGATTATCCTTGCCGTCTTGACGGTTGCGGGCGCTGTTCTCAGCTTTTTTCGTTTGCCTACCGATGTAACATGGAACCCGCTTGCCATGGCGGTGACCTTATGGTTGCCCGCTGCTCCGGCTCTGGCCTTAATTGCAGCGATCCGGACAGTATTTGATGCGCGCCCTTGGTTGCGGAAATGGTTGGGTGACGTTCTGTTTTTTATATTGTGGCTCGCCGCGCTGATAAGTCCGATGATTGCCTCAGCCGCGTCAGGGGACGGCTTGAGCGTCACAGCAATTTTAGATGCGTTCGGATTTGCCGCCCCCATTGCCGGCTCAACCGACGAGGTCATGAGCGGCGTCACAATCATTGGGTCCAGCGAAAGCACAGAGAGAATAAGCCTTGATGCTCTGCGAGGCGCTTTGGCGCCAGCCTATTTAGGCTCGAGATTTTTCTGGCTTACGATAGCTCTGGCTCTCGCAGGTCTCGCGGGGGTCATCTATAAACCGCGCGTGGCAAAACTCCAGAAACACGTCACCCAATCCCATAGCAAAGCCCTGTTGCGCTCAAAAGCCCGCACGCAAAAAGCTCTATCCAATCCGATTAAGATCACGCCCGCCTCCCCATTTATTGCGACATTCATATCTGAAACCCGGCTGATTTTACGCGGGAAGATAATGCTAATTTTGATTATTGGCGCGGCCCTAATCGGCGGGGTCTTACCCTATGAGAAGATGGCAGGCCCAGCGATTTGGCTGGCGCTCCTCTTTCCGGTCACGGCAGAAAGCGGACGTTGGCAAAGTCAAAACACAAGACAATTTTTTGAGACAACAGGCCTGAGTTTCTGGCGGCGAGCAGCTTTGTTTTATCTGGCGTCCGTGACGATTTTCTGTGTCGCTCATATTCCTGCCATTGGACATATGGCCGCCACCGGCAATTGGGATATAGCCTCCCAAATGGGGGCAATCATCCTGGGCGTTCCAGCTGTGGCGACCGCCCTTGGATATATAACCAAAGGCCCGATTGCAGGACGTCTCATACTTCTGATTGCATGGTATGTCTTTATGTCGGCGAGCTAGTGCATTTTACGTTAAAATGAGTGCACCGCCGACGCTATGGCCAATTGGATAGATGGCGACCGCCAGATGAGGCCCGGAAGATACAACCCTTAGGAATTTGTTGCACAGTATGATGGGTTCAGTCACAATATAGCTCTATGCTGCTTTTGGATACACTCCTGAGATTTCCAACAATTGTCGGTTTGCTGTTCTTTGGGGTCTTACTTTTACGCGATGAAAAATGGAGTCTCATCACACTTATCGGGTTTAGTTTGGCGATAAGCCTATCCGCACTTTTTCTCTCCAACGCCCCTCAAGCTTTGGCGCTTCCGGAAATTCCTTACAAAATTTCGCTTATTCTTGCAGCGCCTAATCTAGCGCTCTTATGGTGGTTTGGACGATCGCTACTTGATGATAATTTTCAGCTCGGCGCTGTGGCGTGGATCGGATTTCTACTCCTGAGCCTCAATAACCTCCCCTTCTTTATGGAATTGTTGGGAGATGATGCAAATTGGGTCAATGTGGGTTTAAACGTTCTTTCACTGGCGGTTCCAGCGCATCTTACGTTTCTGGCGATAGCGGGTTGGCGTGATGACTTGGTAAGAAAGCGCCGAACCTTTAGATTACTCTTATTGCTCTGGCTCATCGCAGGCTTGGCTGTAATCCTCATTCTTGAGGATAGCGGGGCGTCGGAACCCATTAAATCTCTTATTCGCCTAGCCCTCACATTTCCGGCGATATGGTATTTAATTATCACAAGCACGCGAATGCAGGCCCCATTCGGATTATCCGCCCAGAAGCCTGAACAGTTAAGGCAAAACGCAAATGATCCAGCCCTAGAAAGGCTGATGCATCTTATTGAGGTTGATCGGATATATCTGGATGCATCTTTATCGCTTACGACGCTTGCGAAAACATGCGGCCTATCAGAATATCAGTTGAGAAATCTGATCAATGGCCATCTCGGCTATGCCAATTTTCCGGCTTTTCTGAATGTCTATCGAATAGGTGAAGCCCGGCAAAGGCTCGCCCAAACTGATGAACCAATCACGAACATTGCGCTCGACTGTGGATATAAAACACTGTCGACTTTTAATCGCGCCTTTTTGCGGATTGAAGGCGTCACCCCGACGGCTTACCGCCAAACCAGTGTTAAAACTTAGCCTTAGAGCCTTTTTTAGAAATTGCAGTGCGGTTTTAAGAAATTGCGGAGCGCTGCTCCTATTTTCCCGTCAGGCTGCCTCTCAGTAGCAAAGAGGATATCGCAATGAAGATATTTTTAAAGTTCGCCCTGGGATTAATCCTTATAATAGGCGGGATCGGCCTTTTATCTGTCTATATGTTAAAGCCCCCATATGTGCCTGTCCCGCCATCAGAGCGGCACATCTTTACACAGCTTAATATCTATAATCCTGGAAAACCTATTCTCTCCAATCAAACGATTATCATCGATAAGGGGGTAATCGAAGACATAAGGCCTAGCTTGCCATCAGATAAAGGCACAATATGCGAGGGATGTTACGTCATGCCCGGTTTGATCGATGCGCATGTGCACACGCCCCCCTCTGTCGCCATCGGTAATCGAGAGCTGTTCTCGCTTTTATATCTCAAACACGGCGTCACAACGATACGCGATTTAGGGCAACTAGATGATGATCTGCCAAAACTGGTCGATCATCTAAACTCAGGAAAGCTCGCCGGACCGCGCATCTATTATTGCGGGCCTATTCTTGACGGGGATCCGGCCAGCGTGCCGGGTTCAAAAATTGTATTGAATGCGGAAGACGGAAGACAGGCTGTCGCGGCCCATGCGCGCCTCGGCGTTGACTGTATCAAAGTTTACGGAAATCTGTCACCAGAAGCCTATAAGGGCGTAGCCGAAGAAGCCGCTCGCATGGGATTGCCGCTTGTGGGGCATACGCCACATGCATTGTCATTTCACGACATTCATAATTTTGAGAGCCAGCATCACACGGGCATCCCTTATCTCGATAAACCCGCGCCACAAACCCACGCTTATAAGAGCCAAGATGTCATCGACATGACGCCGGCCGATATTGACGCCGTTCTGGACGTTATGGTCAAAAATAATATCTCATACCTCCCAACAAATGCCAATCTGATGTCACGTCTGACAGTGTCAGATCGGGAACGATTTCCGCCCTCTGATGGCTTCCAGCACCTCCCCGAATTTTGGGAATTGGCATGGCCCTCTATTGTCTCTCATCCAGAAACCGATCACGAAATTGAAACGGAACTGGAGTCGTTTCCCGCCAAACTCTCATTCATTCGCCAAGCCCATGCGCGCGGCGTGGACGTATTGGTTGGTACAGATGTTGTCATGCCTTATGTGATCCCGGGTGAATCCTTGCATCAGGAACTCAAGCTCATGTCCGTTGCCTTAGGCTCTGATAACTTAGCGCTCCAAGCCGCGACGTTGATAAATGGCAAACATATCGACCCTGGGAAAATCGGAGACATTTCCAAAGGGGCTTATGCCGATCTTCTTTTGTTTAAGACAGACCCACGCGGCGATATCACCAAGGTCCAACAATGGGATTACGTGGTAGTGGGCGGCCGTATATATCCGCGCGAAGATGTGGACGCCGCTATTGATCGCTTTGACCAACACTTTAGAGGGCGATTTTATTCAACCATAATGTCCGCCGCATATGGTGTTTTAGCGTCTGATTATGAAAACTCAGAGCTTACGAAACATTAGGGGTAAACACCGACTATTTTGGACTGAACTTCCATGCGCTTTTGACGTAACTCAAAATATATTTGGTTTAACCTGTCTTGAAGTTTAATTCAGAACAGTACGCGTATCGATGATTTCCACATCATGCATTTGATCAAGATAAGCCTCGAAGTAAGGTTTGTGAGAAGCGCCAACGATTGTGAGCACTCGGCCCCCGGGCTTTGTGGTCGCGGCCGTCATGATCAATGCAGTCATTTGTAGATTTCTAGCCTGCCACCCCATCGTATACCGACGGCCATAAGCTTCTGGCTCTGCATCATTCATTGTCCGCTTCCAATCGCAGCTCATCTGCGTGCGCTGATAATTGGCATCGTTTAATTCGTGATATGCGCCCAAGATATCACCTGCCGCGAGTTTAGTCTCAGGAGATTTAAAGTGAGCCTGACACGGGTCAGTCTTGTCTGGCCATAGTTCTGATACTCTAGCCCCATAAGCCTCTCTCTCGCCTTCAGAATAGAAGTAGGACCCATGATCATCAGCATAGAACACACGTTCCAAACCCCGCCGCGCTGCGAGTCGTGCCGCAATAGAATTGCTCTCATTCAAATCTTGGCTCTTTGCGTTAAGTACGTCCACAGATTTTGGTCCAAGACCGTCACCGGCCACGCGGTCCGCATCATCAAGACGATGCCACTGCACGAGTGCGGAATAAAGCGCCTCACTTGCGAGAAACGCCGCTGCCAGGGATCGGCGCTGTGCTGCGCTAGGTGCATCTGGCCAGTCTTTTAAGGCACGGCGCGCCTTAAAACTTCCTTCGGCTAGGGTTAAGCCAGACTCTTCACGGTAGGGCGTGCCATCAAAACAATAGCCATCCGCATAGCCAACATGCTCTAGCGGATAGGCGCGAGCGCGATTGCAGGTCATACCAGAGGAATTCTCTATCGTGATTACGTCAGGCTCATATGCGGCTAAACGATCTAAAATTGGATCAAGATCATCCAACGTAATATCCTCACGGTAATTGGCGAGATGGACCGTCCCTAAAACCATAATTTGTGTGGGCGGGACGGTAAGGGCTGGATCAACGCCATTGAAATTTAAGTCTTCATTATTAGAGCAAGATGCCATTGCCATCGCCATCGCCATCGCCATCGCCATCGCCATCGCCATCGCCATGACAATAATTCCTATCAAGGATTTCAAATTATATCTTATATTTCGAAAACAGGTCATACCTAATATCCTATGCATATAAATCCCTGATATGAACACCTTCAAATTAGAATGCGGCCCTTAATCCGGTACTCTAAACGCCTATTGCGCCTCAGCTTACCTCTGCCAAAGCGGCGATCGCTGCGGGGGGCGCAAACATAGTGTCGCGATAGTTTAAATATTTTTCCGGGACTTCAAATTTAAAACGGTCCGCCCAATCGAAGGTTTGCGCCAGTAGGATATCGGCAAATGTAAACGCATTTCCGAGCGCAAATTCTTCAAGCGAAACGAATTCCCCTAATGCCTTGACGGCTTTAGCAAATTCCCAATTCGCCGTTTCTAACATTTGTGGCACACGATATGCCTCGGGAATTGCAAAACGGTGTTTGCCATTACTCCATAAAGGCTGCTCTAATTCCGCCATTATGAAAAAAGACAATTCGTCATAGCGCGCACGTGCCTGCGGCTCCGTCGGAATAAAGGAACGGTCTGAAAGCCTATCTATATAATTAATAATTGCCGCGCTTTCCGTCAGCGTAAAGTCATTATGCGTTAAAGCCGGCACTTTACCTTGATGGTGTATTTGCAAATATTCTGAGGATTGCGAACCATTTGTGTCAGAGCTGAACAAACCTATGGCTATAAATTCATGCGCGACATCTGCTTCGTGAAGCGCCCATAAACATCGAAAAGAACGCGATCTGCCAGATCCATATAATTTTACAGTCATTAATTTAAACTCGCAAATAAGATGAAGGTGTCTTGGTGTTGCGTGTAAGTCATTTGCCAATATATGTCGAGGTGTCCCACTAGAACCAGAGTTTGATCAAAACCTTACTGAAACAATCAGACGAAGAATTTGCACGGCGCGATATTTCTTTTGCAATTCTTCACCCGACACTCAAGGCGACACCTCTCTATCAAAGGCTGGGTTGGACGAAATCTGGTGAGATGGTTAAACATATTTAGGGTTGAAGGGCGCGAGCGATGGGTTATCCATAAAATTCAAAATCCAAATTGACTATCCTGGACAGGAATATCCCAATAATTGCATAGCGGCAAAAGCGGGACTTAGGGGGTTAATTATTGAGCACAGAGATTAGGCTCAAGAAAATCACTTCTTCTTACATGAATAGATAAAGTTTCAGGGTCATGTTTCAATTCGAATAAAAATTCACCATCACTATCTTCGACGCATTGTGTCCAACTATGATCATTTAGCTGCCAGTCTGGATCTTTCTTTATAAAATTATCGATAAAACTTGTTTTAGAAATCGTCGGTTTCTCCAGCCTCATTTCGCATGTTTTTCCAGGGCTATTTTTATAGGGCAAATTCCACCCAATTCTTGTCGTAAGCCTAGCATCATCTTCAAAAATATAAGTTTCCAATGGTGTTGTCACAGTTTTAATTTTTGGCAGAGGTAGAATCTGTAAGGGGCCATAAATTACCCAGACTCCGGATGGATTTTTACACCTATAATAATTATTCATTCCACTTATGGGCTCACACACAGGCTCACTTCCGAGTTCAACTACATATTGATTTGACATCATGTCACTTGAAGCGCGCCTAAACCCTTCGTCACCAAGAATTTTTTGGTGATGTGCTTTATTGTTACTCAGTGCCAGTTCCGATTTATGTAGGATGAAAGGCATACAAATTTTTTCAAATGATGAAACCACCTGCATTAAATTTGGATCTGACAAATCTGCTTTAAAGATGTTTGAATTTACATTTTCGGCGTACGCAGACACCTCTGAAAGCAGGGCGCCAAAAACAGATACAAGAATGACAAACATTGACCTCATGAAAGCATAATAACACTTTTAGGCCTTTCAATCAATCTATTGCGGGCGAAGTATGGTTAGCTTTCAGTGTTTAAACCTAGAAATTCTCCGCGCTCTAATACCTCCTTTTGGAGGAGGAATTGACGCTACTTCACTCGGAACATCCAAAAAGTCCCTATCGCGGCTATATTCTATATCTCTATGTGGAGGCCTCCCTCCGCAATCAGGGTTTGGCCAAAACCTTGCTGAAACAATCGGACGAAGCGTTTGCGCGACGCGATATTTCTTTTGCAATTCTCCACCCGACACTCAAGGCGACACCTCTCTATCAAAGGCTGGGTTGGACAAAATCTGGTGAGATGGTCAAACAAATTTAGGTATGAGTATCACGAACTGCCATCGATATTTATAAACTGGATACGAGCATTGATCGCCTGATGTCGCATGATGATTATCGATTTTTCATTTCGAGGTCCTAACTTTAGAAGCTCCTTTGAAATTTTTGCGGCTTTGGAAGATCCTGAAAAGCCTCTTAGGTAGTGTTCGATTTCTTGACCTAATCCAATTTCCGCGAAACTGGCCGCAAAGAGTAGACTATCCAAGCAGTCGCCTAAACCGCGTTTTTTCCGATCAACGTTTGGCAACCAAGTCTCCAACATCTCGGATAAAACAAACGCATGTAGTTTTGAAACTTGAGCTGCTTGTTTGAGGCTTGGGTTTGGACGAGTGAGTTTTATCCAAGCCGCGTCAGATAATTTTGTAAATATTTCAGCCATTAGATAAGGGTCAAATTGCCCGGACTCGGTGCCTTCAATAAGCGCATCTATACTCAATCCTTGCGCATCGGCATCTCGACCAAACATGCCAAGCGCCAAGACTAAATGCCCTAATTCGCCCCAAGGTCTATTTTTTTGAAAGAGAGCATCTAAACTCCCATGAACGGGCTCAAAACTATTTGCCTTGTCATCAATTCTCGAGACCATGCCTCTAATTGCGGAACGATAGGACATAGCCGGGTATAAAGGGAATAATTTCGGGTACCATTGCCTATCTTGGCTTGATCTGTCTTCATAATGATATCTGTTAGGCCTTGGGTGATGACCTAACATAACTGCTGGCATATTAAATTCGAGGATAGACGAGCTTCTTTTGAATAGTTTTTTCTTGCCCCGTGCGGAAACCAATGGCTTGAATTTAATAGGTGAATCAAATCGATTTTCACCTTCAAGATACCAAGCCGTATTATGTGGCGACACGGCGCCAGGCGGTATTGATGTGACGTTTAAAGATGCAAATAGCTCAGTCCAATCTTTGAGAGGATCACGCGCCCGCGCCGCACTCATCCAGACTTCAAGATTAGATTTATGGGTGATTTCCGGATCATCGATGATCCCCAAAGTGAACGCTGCAAGATGCTTTAGTGGCTCTGAAAGAGAGGATATCGCATTTGCCACCTTATCCCTATGATCGGGTGCCAATCGCAATAGAGAGTAACTTAAATCAATCGGGTCATTTTCTTTGATTTGACCTAGTCTTTGAACCCAAATTTTGGGGCATATCCAACCATTTTGATGGGTGGGGGTACAAATACGACCAGGTGCTTTTCCTTTTCGAATTTCGGAAATGAGCCACCAAAAGTGACTTGTCATTGGCCCATCTTCGCGTTTCCAAACACGCGAGCCTGCGTTATAGACAGCTTTATCTACCGCGCTCTTTTTATATTTCAATTTAAGATAGGTTTTAATGAGTTCGCCAATTGCAGTTCCATAAAGCGGCGCATCCATTAAATCCCATTGATTTTCGTCTTTTGCCTCCATTTTCAGACGATATTTTAGAGGCTCAACTCTGGCTTGAAAGTCCTCATCCGGCACACGAGGAATCGTTGCGATCCCGTGCGCAATACGTTCTGATTCGATTCGATCATCCGAATTTTCGATAAAAGCCGCAATGCAAGACAAGAGTTCATCTTGCGTTTCAATTTGGTCTATCGGGTCAACAGTATGAAGAACCTGCATCCGCATGATGTCAGATGAGATCGGAGCATATCTAAATGGCGATTTTAGGAGTTCCGTTATTCCCCAATACTGTTTTTGATCTTCAGACAGTTTAGACATGTCCAAATCAGGCGGCTCTTCAGATTGAACGGATATGCCATCGTCAAAATATGCTAGGCCATTTTGCGTGCCAGCCAATTTCGTCAATCGACCCTTTAGGTGCGGTAAAACAATATCAGTGTAATCGAGCAATTTTAATTTGATTTCGTCAGATAATTGAGCATCAAGTTTTTCCAAGCCTTCTAGAGACGCTGTTTGAACATCTCCATTTTCATGCGCAAAACCCGCCATATAGACGCTCGCAACCTCATCAGATTTGTCCGGGTTTGACTTTTGGATACGGGTCGAAAATTTTGTCGCCGCCATGGCATGAGATTTGGTTGGTAGGCTGTAGATAATTGGAAGCTCACCTAAACATGCCTCAATATTTAGAGATTTTTGTTTATGCAAAGCCGAAAGTTGATCCAGACCAAACCTTGCGACAGGCGCAATTGGGCTTGCCAAGAGCTTTCGATATATATCTTCACGTTGCTTTAATTCTTTCTTCGTCGCTTTCAGAGATTTGTGAAACTTTGCCACGCCCGAAAGCTGATTGGATTTCAGGTCTGCATTTAGAGCATTGAGAGATTCATCTAACAATTTGGTTCGATCCAATGTGCCATCAGATTCGAGCTTTATTAATGCCTCAGACCATGTTTCATAGTCGCTTGTCGCTCCCTTTTTCAACCAGCTATTTGTATTAAACGCCATGCTTTCAACACAGAAAACACTATATACATCCGACATGAGCAAAGATGATGCGCGCAATTGGGAAGAAATATTGGGCGCTGCAATATGTTTCTTATTTTTAGCGTCCCATCCATCCGCAGTTCGCATAAGATGGTTCGCATATAGTGCAAAATAAGCATCAGTCCTGGGTTTTTCGATCAATTTATTTTCAATGAGTTTAAAAACAAATGGAAAAGATAATCGAGGCCAGTCCTGATCAAGTTGATGATCAACCCAGTCTCCTAGCCAATCTGGTTTTCGGTCCATGAGAATATTTAGTAATTGATCATCATGGGTTCGAAAAAATATCGTATTGGATTTTAGCGCTGATACTGGCGCAACCGCGAAAAGCGCTAGGACTGAACGATCCAACAAGCCCCTGACCCAATTGGCTTGGCTCATCGACATACCATGTGACGTTTTTTTATAGGTGGCCTTATGGGCCTTTTTTAAAACCTTATTCAAGCGCCCGGAAGCACCGGAAGTCTCTTTGTAATCCCAGGAATTTTGAGACCGGTTTATATGGCGATATAGCGTTTGGGCCGTCTTTGAGAGTTTTTTACGTTCCTGATCAGACAGCTTAGAAAAGGCCGCGCGGAAATCGTCAAAATTAGATGTTTCAATAACATGCAGTTCCAACGTTTCAGGACTCACCGTGTAGCCTCCGAGACGATCTGTGCCGCAAGGATATGTTTACACGGTCCTCTATTGCCTTGGTGTTTGGAGAACCACGGACATGTACAGCTTGGCGGTGAAGCTGTACCTAACTTAACTTGATGGGTCGTTCCCGTTCCTCTTACCAAATAGACGCCATTTCCCTTTGCCTGAACACCATTTTCGGCAACCAATTTTCGAGCCCCTTTTAATCTAGGTTGCATGGCTTCTACTTTTGAAAGCTCAAATGGAAGTTCGCGGTAAAAATATTTTTCTGCACTTGCATCATATCCCGCCAATCCTCGCGTGGATAAAACAGCGATAGCATCCTCCACGACATTTGCGGGTAGGTCTGTTTTTGACGCAATATTTCCTGCCGAAATGTGAGCCCCCCATGTAAGTTGCGCCCGCACCTGCGCAATCACAGCCTCATCTGGTGCACGGGCTAATTCTTCCAAGACCTGTCCTTCGCCTGAAAATCCCCTATAGATTTCGGGCGATATTACCATGAGAAACCTACCTGATGGCAAAACAACTTCCCACGCACTCGTTCCTTCATCTTCACTGGTCCAAACCCGTAAAGATTTAGCCAGAGGCAAGATGGGTTCAATCGCTTTGACCCGGTGTGTTCCAAAAAATTGAATCGCGCCTTTTTGAGGTCTGTGCGACAAGCGTAAGCCCCGTCCCGAGCTAACCGCATAACTTGCGGATTTGGGCCTTGTCGATTTTGGTAGGCTTCGTGAAAATTTTAAGGCCTCAGCGCCGCTGATCTCAATCACAGGCTTAAGACGCCGTTGATAAGATTGGACTTCTGAAAAACTCTTAATCCACCTAACCGGTAATTTGACCTTCTTTTCAACGACTTTTTCATTTCCGGTAGAGAGGACGACCTCATCACGCCCCACAGCAAAATCCATATTATCGCCATCTCTTAATCGAATGAGGGCGTTACGCATTGGCTGATTAAAATCGACATTGGTCGTGCCTCTACCTTGATGGGTTGAGTTAAAACTTTCCGCTGGGAGATCTACCCGCGCATAAACGCCACAGCATCCCGAAAATCCTTCCAATCGCAAAACCTCTTCGTGGCTGGTCAAAACAGGATCAAGTATTGTCGGCATCGGTTTAAAATAATGGGTGCGGACGATATCGGATAAAGTATGCAACATGAGGCCCAATTCACGGGGCTTACGTGCTTGACCATCGAAAAAATAAGGCTGTGTGGCATCGGCGCTACATGTGGCCAAGGATAAATTCGGCCGCCCGGTATCATTGGCGGCAATGCCCGACTCAAAGGCGTATTTATAGGTAAAATCTAAACTCGCCATATATCCCCCTTAAAATTATGATTATAGCAAAAAGTACTACTGGAACAAATTATAGCCCGTTAAAATTAACTTTGGATAGGCCTTTCTGGCAAGCCAAATTTTTAATCAAAAGCTGGGCTGGACAAAATCTGGCGAGATGGTCAAACATATTTAGGGTTGAGGGGGAATAGGACTGTTTTAATGACGTTTAGTATTGAAATTTGGTTTTGACAAAGGCTTACAGAGTTTCCCGAATGAAATTTATCCCGTTGCTGCGCCGACCCATTTACAAAATGGGTCTGACGATTCGGTGCCAATTTTGGACATTTCTTTTACTATATCGCTCGCCCGTTTAGGAATGACGACATCGAATTCTTTCTCTAACCAGCTTCTTAGACGGGTGGGCGGATGAAACGTTTCTCCTTCATCAATTAACTCGGAGGGCAAACGGTCGTGATCTTCAGGCCAACACAGTTCGGAATATCCGATAGCCAATAATCGCAAAAAATCTAACGGGCTATCAACCCATTTTCCAATCATTGTCGATCCAGACCCGGAACCAAGATGTACAATGTGTTGCTTGCCTTTTTCATCCAGCCAAAAGGCAGCAGATGAACCATCTGCTCCGGTTTTTGAAAATATTTTAAGTTTGGAATTATGATCCGGGCTCTCACTGCCAAGCCACCACGGGTCTTCTACAGGTTTGTGAATCATGAGAGAACTTATATAGCTTGGCCCCAACACTCGTGGGTCGACCACGATAAAATCCTCTCCACTGTTCGATATGCCGATACAATTATTGGCTACAGCCCAATGAAAAAACTTCACAAATTCATCTGGTACATACATCTCTTTGGAAAGTCCGGATGAAAAGTCATTCAAAAAAATTTCCGCACGCTTATTCGTAAATTCAGTGTCCATATTGATTGCATCTTTTAAGCGTTTTGAGGGGGAGGCGGAGCTTTCCCTGTGGAATAAGGGTGTCAGATAAGTGCATCCAAAGCGGAATCGTAATAGCCGTAGATAAGCAACGCCGCGCCAGAAACTAGCATCATTAATCCAAAATACCGTGGATTTAAATCTTCATCCAGAGTTACCCATTTACGACGACCAAAAAAGAAAATCAAACCCGCCAAAATCAATGTAAAACCCGTCGAACCAATCGTGACCATGAATATCGCTCCGTATCGGGTGTCTAATCAGAGTATGCCTCTAGTGCCCGTTTAGATCATAAAAATATTAAAAATTTGGGCTACTGCGCAAATGGAGTGAGTCATGGCCTTTAATTGCTTTTAGGCTTCAGCCAAGATTGTTTCAATAAATCGACAATGGATGTAGCGTTGTGATTATCGCGAATGGTGCGAAAGAAGATAAGTCCGTTTGGTGGCATAGCGGACATTGAAAGCTAGTATTGCAATTCAACTAACTCACGTTAACTTAAGACCAAAATCAATCTGAGGGGTTAGAATGGCAATTCTAAAGAAGACAAAATTATTCGACTGGATTGGCCTGGTTCTAATGCTTGGCACAGGTTACTTTTTGAATTTAACTACACCTGATTTAGAATTACTCCCACGTTTTGGTGCTTTGTGTGTGATTGTTGCATTATTTATAGCTGGATTTAATTCTAGATCACCAATCTATGAAAATTATGATGGGATGGAAATTAATAAACTACCTTCAATAAATGCCGCTGACGAAGTCTTAGAAAAGCATAAAGCTGCTGAAATAGAACGAAAATCTTCTGCCGAACTCGCGAGAGATGCATTGTTCGTTTGAGTACCCCTTTGGGCCGGAATAGGTACTCTAGTATGGGGGTTTGGTGACTTGATTTCTTGAAGTGATCGGAAATTTCTATGAAATTCAGATTAACGTATACGGGGATAGTAAAAAGCTCCGGGAATAAACCTAAGACCGTCAACAAGCATGAAATAAGGTTAGCCTTTCATGATCAACTTTCGGTTCTTTGGGCCACTAACCCAATTTTGAGAGAGTTTTCCCAAGAAAGATTCCCAAATATGGAACGTGCAATTGAGCCTGACCTTGTGGCTGTTCTTCAAGAAGGTCTTGACGGAAATATACCTGACACATTCCCTTACTCCGATTTACTGGTGGCCAGATATAACGTTCATGATATTAATTGGCATCCTTTGGTAACAGCAGAAAGCGGTTTAATAAGTGAGGTTGACATATTAATGCTCCGTCCAAATGATAGTAAGAGCATAATTCAAGGTGGCGATATTGATGGTAGAGTGAAGACAATATTCGATGCGTTGTCCATTCCTAAAAATGGAGATGTTTTGTCAAAATTCCCCAAGCCGCCAGATGTCTTTTATACTTTGCTATCCGATGATTCATTGATTTCAAAAGTATCGATTGATACTGATGAGTTACTTGAATTGGATGTAGCTCGCGATCCGAATTTTGCTCACTTGGTCATTGAGATTACAACCAGAAAAAGAAATGAACCTTATATCCATATTTGAGCTTTAGCTGACGTCTGCTGTGGCGATAACTCACCCCCTACCCCTTCACAACACTCATCCTAATCTTCCCGCCCGCAATATCGACCTTCACCGTATCGCCATCCGCAATGCGGCCTGCGAGGAGTTCACGCGCTAACTCGTCCTGAACCTGTTTCTGGATCACGCGTTTTAACGGGCGTGCGCCAAAGCTGGGATCATAGCCTTGATCGCCCAAATGTTTGCGCGCCGCTTTGGATAATTTGAGCGTTATGTTTTTATCCAAGAGCCAGCCTTGTAGGCGGGTGAGTTGTATATCGACAATGGCGCCCATATGTTCGGGCTTAAGCCGCTCAAATAATAGAACCTCATCAATCCGGTTTAAAAATTCAGGGCGGAAATGGGCGTTGACTTCGGCCATGACGCCGACTTTGGCGGCTTGGACATTTTCGCCGTCTGCCAAGTTTAAGAGATATTGCGCGCCAATATTTGACGTCATAATAATCAGCGTATTTCGGAAATCCACTGTCCGGCCCTGCCCGTCTGTCAGGCGTCCATCATCGAGGACCTGAAGGAGGATATTAAAGACATCGGGATGGGCTTTTTCGATCTCATCAAAGAGGACAACCTGATAAGGTCTGCGGCGAACCGACTCGGTTAGGGCGCCGCC
>CAYRMO010000073.1:0-13678 GCA_964425355.1 uncultured Algimonas sp.
CTTGGCCCGGGCTCAAGGAAAATGATTTATATGAGGGGCGTGACCTTATGCCTATTCATGACATTCGAGCCATATTCGCACATATTGCTTCACAACATTTTGGCTTGAAAAAAACTTTTATTGAAAATGAGCTTTTTCCTAACCTTCCCAAAAGTTATGATAGCTTTGACTTCATCAGAGATGGACACTTTATTTGAGCTTGCCTAGCCACTGCGATCCCAATGTTTTCATAACGTTTTAAGCACCAAAATGAATAACGCATAAACATCAAATATTTTAGAAATTAATTAACCATGATTCTGCGTAAATTAGCGAATGGTTAGCCCTGTGTTTACGTAATATTTGGAACATTCCCGTAAAAGACCAAAAAAAATAGGTGAATGGAATGCCAACAAAGAAGAAAACCGACGCGGCTATGGCTGCGGCGCGTGAGGAACATATGCCTCACCGTCAGTCTCCATCACCTATGCGCCATGGGGATGAAAAACGTGGATCTGCCTCAGATCGACTAGATAATTTTGCGAATAATGTTCGTCCGGCTGAAAACAACAAGCCCAAAATTGATCGTCGTCGTAAACGCCTCACGACGGCTGATATTGATGTCCCTCGCAAGCAACTCAATCTCAATGCTGTCCGGTTCGGACTGCGTGGCTTGGATATTTTAATGGTTTGTGCGGTGATCGCCCTCGGCATTTGGAATGGCTATATTGGCACGAATAATCGCGGTATTGCGGCTCCCGTGGCGGCCTCACTGCTCGGATCTGTCATATTCATTTCAGCGCTTTTCGCGTCAAATGCTTATCGCTTTAATGCAGCTCAAAGCTGGTCATCTCATATGAAAAATGTCGGCTTGGCCAGTTTCGCGGCTCTCGGCATTTGGTTGACGATTGCCTTGATTACCCGCCCCGAAACCTTCTTGCCAGATGCGCTGGCCAAAGCGGGCCTGGGCGCCATTGCGCTAATTTTGGTATTACATTCAATTTATTACGTCCAAATGCGCAAATTGCATGTTCGCGGTGCCCTTGCCCCAACAATTGTTATGCTGGGCGCAACAGATAGCGCGCGCCGCATTATTGAGGAAAATGCCAAAACCAAAGAACTTAATATTCTAGCGATTTTTGATGACCGTTTGGCCCGCACGCCCCATAATATTTATGGTGTCCCGGTCATTGGCAAAGTCGAAGACCTGCTGACATGGGATGCCCTGCCATATGTCAATAGAATTGTGGTCACCTTGCCGTCAAAAGCAGATAAGCGCCGCCAAGAGTTCAAGGAACGGGTCAAACTGCTTCCTAATCGCATTGCCTTTGTCGTTGATGAATTTGAAAACCTCAACCACGTCAAACAACGTGTCTCTGAGATCGCGGAAGTCTCTATGCGGGACGTCACTGGCAATCCAAAATCCGGTCGCCACACGGCGGTTAAACGCTTGAGCGATATTGTGATAAGTGCCACAGCTTTGGTCCTTGGATCGCCATTTTTGCTCCTTATTGCCGCCCTCATTCGCCTAGATAGTAAGGGACCTATTCTCTTCAAACAGGAAAGACACGGTTTCAATAATCGCGTCTTCCATGTCTATAAATTCCGGTCCATGCGCACAGAAATGTCAGACTTTAAAGCCGCTAAGCAGACAACAAAGAATGATCCGCGCGTAACCAAAATTGGCCGGTTCATTCGCAAAACATCGATTGATGAACTGCCCCAACTCTTAAATGTTTTGCGCGGTGAAATGTCATTGGTCGGTCCTCGTCCCCATGCCACAGGTATGGAGACCGAAGGTAAATCCAGTATCGATCTGGTCGCAGAATATGCCCATCGTCACAAAGTTAAACCAGGTATGACGGGCTGGGCGCAAATTAATGGCTCGCGCGGCCCTCTCCATAACGGGGCAGAGGTCGCCGAACGTGTCAGGCTGGATGTCGAATATATTGAACGGTCCAACGTTTTCTTTGATATCTACATCATGTTAAAGACGCTCCCTGTCTTATTGGGCGATACAACAAATACGCGCTAATGATCTTTAGTCACGCGCATATCATTGAGACTCCGTCATGATGGGCCGGTCCATGCTGGCCTATTTGCCTGTTAATTTGGCAAATATATTGACGGCCTTTGGCACGATTGTCATTCTGACGCGGCTTCTCGAGCCCGCAGAATTTGGCATTTATGCGATTGCCATGATTACGCTGCAATTTACCCATATGTCACTCTTCACATGGCTAGAGGCGGCTATGGCCCGTTTTCAGGCGCGTGCCGAACGCGAGAATGACGTCGCGAGCCATTTAAAAACCCTTTACCGTTTAGGCGGCTATATTGGCCTGTCGACCTTCCCTATCATAATGGCGACGCTTTGGATTCTGCCTATTGATGATCGCTTGGCATATGTTCTTGTCTTCGCGCTATCTTCTGGCTGTATACAGGTCCTATTTAACTTGGGTATGGAAGCTCACAGAGCATCGCATCGGATCAAACGCTATTCTGTTACCTATGCCAGTCAAACCGTTATTAGTTTTACAATCGGCCTTTTCTTTGTTCTCTTTACGCCTCTGCGCGAAGCTGGCCCATATGTCGGAATATTCATCGGATTAGTCTTAGTTGGACTCATTGATGGTCTTTTCATGCTAAAACGTATGAAGGGCGGAAAATATAATGCCGATAAAGCCAAAACCTATGCCATTTATGGCTTACCCCTCTGTATAGGGCTTTTATTATCCTATGCGCTAAACTCCATTGACGCCTATTTAATTCTCGGCATTAAAGGTGCGGCAGCTGCCGGTGAATATAATGCGGGTTATAACCTTGCCAATCGTAGCCTTGAGACGCTCTTTGTCTGGATTTCTATGGCCATTACCCCTGTTGCAATTACGGCGATGGAAAAAGAAGGGACTGAAAAAGCACAGCTCATTTTAAAAGACTATGCCGCATCATTAATGTGGATCGCCTTCCCTGCCGCGACCGGCATAGCCTTAGTTGCACCGGACGCCGGATTTATTCTGGGCGAAGGCGTTCGCGACGTTGCCGTGACAATCATGCCGGGCATCGCCTTGGCCGGATTAATCAATGGCTTGATGACCTATTACGTGCACCGGGCATTTATGTTGTCTGGTAAAACCCGTAAATATGTGTGGGCGCTGGTTCTCCCTGTATTCTTGAATATAGGATTAAATTTGTGGTTGATACCGATTTATGGACTACAAGGTGCCGTTTGGGCAACCGTAATTTGCTATGCAATTGCCATTATGATTGCGACGGTCTTGGCAAGGCAAGATTTTCCATTACCGCTCCCGATCCGCGCAGCCCTTGAAATTCTGGTAGCTTGCGCGACGATGGCTGTTGCCGTGCTTGCTTTGCCACTCGATAATATGACGCCTGGTTTTATGACCCTTATGATCAAAGCGGTAACGGGTGGACTCGTCTATTTGCTTGTTTGCTGGCTCATTAATGCGGCAAATTGCCGAAATGTGATCCGGTCCATCAAACAGAAGCTCTCATCCTCGTCTGTTTTGGAACCGGCCGAATGAAAAACCTCATCACATATAGTTCTAGCTGGGAAAGCGCGACGCCATTTCTTTCGGTTCTCATCCCATTTTACCGCGATGATGCGAGCGTCCTATTCCAGGATCTCGAAGCGCAAGCCAAAGATTTACCAATCGAAGTCCTACTCCAAGATGACGGTACAGATGACAGTAAATTGACGCGCCAAATGGTGCGCTTGGTTGAAAGCTCTTCAATCGCCGCGCGCCTTTATACGGCGCCGGCTAATCAGGGTCGTTCTGCAACGCGGAATGATCTGCAGGATGCTGCGCGCAGTGATTGGGTTCTCTTTCTTGATGCCGATATGCGTCCCGCATCTGAGCATTTTCTGAACGCCTATTTAAAGCTGGTTATGGAGGATTTTGCCGATATCATTTTCGGTGGGTTCGAAGTTGAAGCCGAACAATCGGATAGGGACCGTGACCTTCACCGGGCCTTATCACAGGTCTCGGACTGCCTTAGCCTCGCTGAGAGACAGGCCGCTGGCGCGCAATATGTTGCCTCCTCGAACCTTTGCGTTCGCAAATCCGTTCTAGAATCTGAGCCTTTTGACAATGAATTCTCTGGATGGGGTTGGGAAGATAGTGAATGGGCGGCACGTGTTTCCAAAACTCACAAGCTGGTGCATGCGGATAACCGAGCCATTCATTTGGGCCTTGAGACAACGGATACGCTTTTACGTCGCTTTGCGACATCGGGTAAAAATTACCAGCGCTTTGTGACGCTTCATCCAGATTTGGCGCCGCAACTGAGTCTTTATCGGATATCTGTGAAATTAGGTCGGCTGCCCGGACAGAAAATCATGCGTCCATTCCTAAGGTTGATCGTCAAAGCTGTCGCCCTGCCCATGCGTTTTCGCCTTATGGCTCTTAAACTCTGGCGGGCCTCTCATTATGCAGAGGTGCTCTCATGAATCAGCTCGACGATACATTTTTGCACCGGCTGAGACGGCAAATCTCGCATAAACGCGAAAGACATATTTTACCAAGGCCTGAACGCGCCATCATAACATTCAGCTTTGATGATTGCCCCCTCTCAGCGATTGAAAATGGCTTGCCCATTTTAGAGACTGAAGGCTGGCACGCGACGATTTATGTAAGCACCGGCCTTTGCGGAACAACTAATCATCTTGGCCTGCATATGTCAGAGCGTGATATTGTTAAGACCTATGAGCGTGGCCATGAAATTGGCGACCATACCTTTTCGCATATTAATGCGAGGCGTCCATCAACAACTGACTATCTTGAGAATATAGAGAAAAATCAGCACGCGTTAGAGGCGCTTGGCCTACCGCCAAGTCAGCATTTCGCCTATCCATTTGGCGATGTAACAACCCCGATAAAAGCCCAATTGAAAACCCGTTTTAAAACGGCGCGAGGTGTTTTACCGCCAAGCTCACCGGATTTGGACGCGAATTACCTCCCCGCTATGCCGCTTTATTCTGGCAAAAATATTGAAGCCGCGATAAATAAAATTGAGACGCTCTCAGACCAACCCTTATGGCTCAATCTCTATACCCATGATGTACGAGATAATCCGAGTGACTATGGCTGCACACGGGATGAATTTAGACGTGTTGTCGACGCTGTAAAAGCTGCCTCTGCGCAGGTCTTGCCCGTCTGTGATGCCTATGACCTTATTTGTGCGACGCGGAGGATGGTAGCATGAGCTGGCTCGAAAACACTGTCTCGATTGTTATACCAACCTATAAACGTCCAGAAGGCATTTCCCGCGTCTTAAAAAGCGTGGAAGCCGAAGCCGTCACAGGTTATGAAGTGGAAATCGTTGTCGCCGATAATGACCCCGCTGGGAGTGCTGGAGACTTTGTCAAAGCGTTTGCCGCCAAAAGCCAAGCCAAAATTATCTATACGCATATTCCAGAACCAGGCGTCTCTAATGCACGTAACGGGGCCTTAGCCGTTGCATCCGGCCGCTACATCCTGTTCATCGATGATGATATGGAGGCCTTAGAGGGCTGGGCAGACGCCATGGTACACGGGGCCATATCCTATGACGCCACCCTCGCCTTTGGTCCAGTCGATGCTGTCATGCCAGAAACCGGACATGCACTTTACGATTATATGCAACCTCTATTTTGTCGAAACCGAGACCTAGAAGATGGCTATATGGATGAAGGTGTCGCCACGGGAAATTGTTTCCTAGATCGCGGTATTGCTAATCTGCCGACACCAGTCTTTGATCCAGCTCTAAATCAAACCGGAGGTGAGGACGATGCCCTGTTTGCGCATCTAATCGAACACGGGGCCAAAATTGCGTGGCTCACACGCGGTAAGACCCTTGAATATGTTCCGGCCCATCGCGCGACGTTGAAATATGTTTGGCAGCGTAATTTTGCTTGGGGTCAAGGCCCCACACAACATGAAGCCGATAAAGGCCTAAGCGGTCTGCCCGGTATATTTAAATGGATGTTGGTTGGCTTATTCCAAACGCCCGTTTTTGCCGTAAGATGGTCAATCGCCAAACTATTCGGCCGACCAGAGGCCATCCAACATTGGGGGCGCCTCGCGCAAGGCGTGGGCAAGGTTATTTGGTCAGAACGACTCTCACCGAAATTATACGGAATCTAGTGTTAATTTGCGAAGACTTGGACTCACGCTTTCTTAGTTTAAAATATCGCAAAATGTACCAATTAGGTGGGAAGCTTCGTGTAGTCAGTTCGTTTCACCAAATAATATGGGAGTCTTACACGATTGCGCCAATAAGGTTTCTCAAAGGCAAATAATTTGGCAGAGGTCGCCACGAACATCACCCAGGACAAATCATTCTGTTGAAGAATTGTCGATTCTGACATTGAAAATCCAAGAAACATAATGGTTGAAAGAATAACCCAATAGGTTTCTGTTCCGCCTTTACGCAAACGATCAATCGCTAAGATACACGTGCCTATAAAGAGCAAGGCAAATGTCCCAATGCCCAGAAATCCGGTCGACAACCATGTCTCCAACCATCCATTATGTGCGCTTGGAATACCCCATTGTAGTTCGAGACGCACATAATAAGACGGCCCCAGCGGGTCGAGCCAATAAATTCCATAGCCATATCCGAGCCATGGTTTTTGACCAATAGAATTAATCAAACCATTCCAAATATCGGTTCGGCCCGTTAGCGTCCTTTCCTTACCGATCAAGGCGAAGGTGAAATCAGGCGCAAAAACAAGCATGCCGACAATAAGACCAATGCCCAGTAATAAGGATAAAATCAGGATAGGTCTAAGGACAACAAACCGTCGATAAAGCCGTAGGAATGTAAACCCGCCAATTCCTATTAAAGCCACAAGCAAGGCTGTTTTCGACGTCGACATGAGGACAAGGAAAAAACAAAGGGCACAAAGGGGCAACCAAATCCAGAATCGATCAGGACGCATCGCAAAGGCGCAAAGCATAATAATAACACCTTTGGCCATAAAGCCACCCATATAGTTCTTTTCCACCCAAGCTCCGCGCCAAGCGCCTTGGTGAATTTCCTGCATAACGCCATAATAAGGCAAGACAATCGGGATGATGAGTGACACGATTGCGATAACGCCAAAGGCAAAAGCCAGGCGTTGGACCATACCATTCCAATCATATCGCGCAGCTAAAACAAGCCCAAAAATAGTTGTAATCATCACAGCGACGGATCTACGTAGCGTCACATCTGGACTCAGTGACCATAAGAAACTCAACCCACAAATCAGGACGCAGATAATCAGCAAGGGATTAAAAGCGACTATCCTGACGATCTGGGGCAAACATCGGATCATGAGCGCCAAAACAGCGATGTAACCGGGATACCACAAGGCACGTGCAAGCGGGCTTTCATATTCCAGATTGTTAAAATCCGTCAAAAACAAAGCAACTAAAGCCGTTGAAAACTGAAAAATCAGGAGGAAGAAAATTACATTTTCTAATCCTCTCAGGGCTGAAAATAATGCAAAATTCCGCTGCCGAAGCCCAGCCTGATCATATGTTATAGATGCAGACATCAATCTGCCTCTAATAAGGCTGCGGCACTATGGGCTGACCATATTCATCATATTGGATCGTATTCGCAAATGCACCCGCTTGAGCTTCACCAGCAGCGTAAGGATTATGTCCCAAATCCATTGCCGTATTTCCAGAATAAGATACGGGCTGCTCATAAGCATGTTGCGCTTGGGCGAGTGGCGGTTGGTAAGGTGTTGAAAGCGGGCGACCAAATTGATCATAGCCTAGGGAGGGCTGAGTCTGGGCCGGCTCGACATAAGTCTCAGCATAGCTAGGCTGTGTCGCGGGTTGAACAATATCAGGAACATAAGCTGGTGGCGGCGCCGGTTGCGGCACAGGATCAGGGATTGGATTATATAGAGGATCTTCATCCTCAAAGACATCTGCGACCGTCTGCTGATGAGCCGGGACCGACGCACTATAAAGTCTAGGATCAAGGAAGACCCGGATCATGGCGATGAAGAATAAAATCACGCCCCAGCCCAGTGTCGCTAATGCAAACATGAGCATCCGCATATTTCGGCCCTTATTAGGGTAAGTGGCCTCAGAAACGACTTTTACGTTATCGGCTGCCGCTGCGGCTAGGTCCGAATCGACCAAGGCTTCTTGCTCTTGAGTATTATAAACACTTAATCTTTCATTCAACGTTTCGCGTTCTCTTTGCAAATTCAGAAATGCAGGCTCGATAGATGTCATCCGACGAATTTTTGCATCCGCAGAGTTTAGTTGACGTTGAACTGTAAATTCGCGCTCGCGCAAACTATCCGCTGTTGAGGCTAGAAGATGACGACGCTCGAGCAATTCCGCATATACTGGGTTTGGTCCGACGCGACGTCCGCCACTGGCGCGACCACCATGAGCGTTTTGCAAAGACCGTAATTCATTAAGTTCTGCTTGCTTTTGACGAACTGGATCTGATGTCGGCAAGTATTTTGCTAATAATTGCCCAAGCTCCAACTCAGCTTGCGCCACTCTTTGTGACTGAATATCATCACGGTAAAGGTCAATTTGCTGCGGTGTTCCGCGAAGCTGATCTTCAACTTCGACTAAGGCCGCTTCTGTCTCTGAAATAGAGGCGCGAGTTCCATTCAAAGACGCTTTGAGGTCCTCTGTGCGCTCTTGAAGTCCCGTCTGCTCAGAGGTGAAATCAGAAATATTATTCTTTTTAAGGAATGCAGCAATGGCGCGTTCATTTGCATTAAGTTGCTCTTCAGTCGCCTCACGCCTCTCTGTTATTTTCTCATCCGCTCCCAGTTCAAAGACACGTTTCCTATCACTAATATATGCGTTTACGAAAGCATTTGTGGCGTCAACGGCAATTCGGGGATCTTCATGTTTAAATGAGACGTCAATGATCTGTGACTTGGCTCTTGGCATGACCAAATAACTATCACCAACTTCATTTCGAAGCTCCATCCAGGCAATCTGCGCTTCTTGGTCATTAGGAGCATTCTTATATTTCTCCCACGCGTCAGGCGCGATACGGCTTCTCCCAATTTCTTCGATAACGACATCGATAATTTCACCATGTTTCATCAGTGACGCTTCTGTCAACGTAACTGTATCGATCGTTTGGCTCAAACCGCTATTCTGGCCATTTTGTGTAATGGAACTATAGGCATAATCATCACTAAATTGAACAAGCACCCGCGAGTCGCCTGTATAGGTCCGTTTAAAATCCTCTGTCGCTTTCCAAGCAATAAAGGCACCGATAGCAAAAAGTGGAAGAACCCAAGGCATTTGCCTAAAGAATGATTTGAACATTTCGCCCAAGCGAATATTGGGCATCCCATTGGCATAATCGCTAACGGTCAAATCACCCATGCGCGGCGCGTGGCTGGTTTGAGAGCTAACGGGCTCAAAGCCTTTACGATTCTTGCGACCTTTTCTGGCCATGTACGAATCCTTCCTGAATCACTTTCGTTAACCATGTCTCGCAAATTTTAAGAATTCCTTATCCATTCTTGTTAACACTTAGAAAAACGCTGTTTTGCATGTAAAAGGCCTGTTTGAATGAAAAAATCACCCAAAATTGCGGGTTTAGCTGCCTCTGTCGCCCTATTTTCGGTGATTTCTTATGGGGCAACTGATTCGGTTTATGCGCAAACGCGTTACGGAACACCCGTTTACGGCCAGCATCAAACCCATTTTAATCACCCCAAGCCACCCAAAAAATATAAAAATTTGGGTGATCGGCTGCGCGGTGTGAAACATCCTGCCTATCATATATTGCCGCCGCCTGGCATGTTTCAGCAATGGATCGAGACCGAAAGTGAATATACGCTCGTCCCAGGCGATCAGCTTGACATCGTCGTCTCTTCAGCCCCTGAACTCTCAAGAACTCTGACTATAGGTCCTGACGGGCGCATTATAATGCCAATGTCTCGGCCTATCATGGCAGCTGGACGCACATTTGGGCATGTCCAGGCCGCATTATCAGCCGAGCTTGGGAAACAATTGCGCGATCCAAAAATCGCCGTGACACCGCGTGCCTATGCGCCTGAACAGATCTTTATTGGGGGACAGGTTGGACAACCGGGCACCTATACAATTCCGGGCCGTATTGGCGCCTTGGAAGGCATTTTAATGGCTGGAGGCTTACGTCCAACGGCGCGTTCACGTCAGATTGCAGTTTTGCGCCGGGCGCCAAATGGTGGCATGATGATGCGGACAGTCGATATTCGCGGCGGATTAGCAAATATTCGCGAATATAATGACAATCTCCAGCTCAGACGGGGTGACATCATTTATGTCCCGCAATCAACAATCGCCGAAATCGGACAATTCATGGAGAATTTCCGTCGGACATGGCCTGTTGACTTTAACCTGTCCTATCAGTTCGGACAAAATGGTGGTGGCACGACAGTCGTCACGCCTTAAAGATGTCCTACATGATGCCTTTTGGCATCATTTACATAAAATTCGAAAGCGTTTTGTGTATTAAGCCGCAAGCAATTCACGATTTTGGTTTAACCAATTTCGTGCAGCACGTTGCGCTTGCGTTAGATCCATTGCACTCATTTCATGCTTCAGTTCTTCACGATAAGCTTTTGCGGGGATACTTCCCAATAAGGCTGCTAAGCTGAACCATTTATGCGCTTCAACGAAATCAGGACCTCTATCTTCGACATCTGTCGAGTAAATCAGGCCTAAGCGGAACATATCATCTGCTCCGGCTACTTCTATTGCCGCTTGTTCAGCCTCGCGGACTTCCATTTCAGTAAAGGCCATTGCCTTACCTCCCATTCCAATTCACCAATCCTTCCGAGCCAATCCCGGTTGCCAAGTCTTGCGTGAGTGATCCCACATCTCGCTGGCATGATTGAATTTGAACAGGTCAAGATAAATATAGTGTTAAAATAAAACATAGTTATTTAAGTCTTACTTTGATTAAAGTAAGTAAAAATAGACTTAAATTGAAGTATAACTGGGTTTATACACGATTAATTCGAAGTATTATAAAGTATACATATAGACTCAAATCTTAACTTTACGGAGAAGAAAGGAATGAAACGCGACAAAAAAAATCAAAAATAATCATAAAAAATCGAAATTTAGTCGTAAAATTTTGCGATTTCACCCAATTCGGCGCGGTCAGTCATAAGATTATTCACCAGAGCCTCCTCATCACCATAGCCAATCGCCATTCCAACCAGCACTTCTTCATCTTCTGGAATATCAAGGTGATCATAACTCGCACTCGTCCAATTTCGCCACCACCCTTGCGGTGCCGTATGCAGGCCTTCTTCACGCGCCAGCAGCATAAGAGACTGTAAGAAAATCCCAACATCCATATATTGTGGCATATCGAGTTTCTTATGGCCTGTGACGATAATGCCTACAGGGGCTTCGAAAAATTTCGAATTTTGCGCCAACCAAATCAGGCGACCCATTTTATTCTCCCGCGGAATATCCAATAACCCATACATATCCTCACCCAATTTATAGCGCCAAGATCTCTGTGGCTCCCATAAGGGCGATGGATAGGCTGGATAGGTCGGCTCTTCTCTCTTGCCGGACAGCGTTCGCTCCGTTGCAGTTTTCTTGAACTGAGCCAGCGTCTCACCCGTCATGACATGTAATTTCCAC
The DNA here is from genome assembly GCA_964425355.1 of uncultured Algimonas sp. Taxonomy (GTDB): domain Bacteria; phylum Pseudomonadota; class Alphaproteobacteria; order Caulobacterales; family Maricaulaceae; genus Litorimonas. Next base: position 11,610 of record CAYRMO010000073.1, read on the forward strand.
GGTTGGAGATTGCCGCCAGATGGACTGCGAAGGGCTGTCGTCAAAATTTTGTTTAACAACTCCGCCGGAACGGGTGTATCCAAGAACTGCCTGACGGTTATTCGAGTATTGAGCGCCTCTGTTACGCTTGAAGATTTTGAGATGTCTAGGGTCATTGTGAAACTTCTTTGGTCAATGTGATTGGGGACCTTTCCAGCATACAATGCAATTCAACACCAGAGTGACTTTGGATTAGAACGACTAATTTGACCATAGAAATTGATTTGACCTATAAAGGTTTATGAAAAAAATATTTTTGATTATTTTGGCTACAAGTTTGTTCTCATTCAATACGGCGTCTGCGCAAACCCCAGCCACCAAGGAATTGGACATTGGAAACGGTTTGGTTTTAAAAACAAGTGAAGCTGTATTTGGGACTTTCGTCGATAATAGTACTTGCGATGGGTCATCGAACGTAAATGATTACATCATTACTCCGCCGGAATTCGAAACAATCGAAAAAACAATCATTAGAAAACCGTCTTATGAGGTTTTGGAAATAAATCAATTTGACCTAACAAATAGAGAAAATTCCCCTTCGTTTAAGGCGAGGGTCATTACGATTCCGGAGATTGCAGAGACTATAAAAATAAAGAGACTAAAAACTCAAACTCAGATAAGGAAGAGAATTATACCATGGATGTGCACTCCGAGAACTAAAAGAAAGATAATCGAACCCGCAACATATTCCATTTATAATAAAAACGAAAATTTAATCAGAGAGTTTGAAAACGCTAAAGAAGTTATGGAGTTTTTAAATTCGAGATAAGAGTTGCTTTGAATTTAAACCCTTCGAAAACGTTGGAATCATCAAAATGTCGCAACAATAATATCCTGAAAATCTAGACCTTCATCGCCGCGCCAATATCCGGGATGTATCTCAATCTGACGAGCCCCTAACTCTTTTAGATGTGATTTGAGCCAGTCCAGATCTTGCGCAACCGCCATTTCAGGCTCAGACGGGTCTTGGACCCAATCGCCCTCGCCTGCATGCGCAAACTGATAATCCGACCGGTCCGAGACACCGTCATAGCCAAAGGCTGTAAAATAGGCTCGCCCACCAGCGCGGGTCACACGTGCGGTCTCGGCAAGATATTGGGCCACGGCTTTTTTGCGCATATGGGTATAAACTGAGGTCGCAACAGAAATATCGAATAGGTCATTCTCATATGGAAATTCGAAATCTTCAGCGCGCGCTTTACCACGTGGATTATAAAAACTATTCCAAACATCCGCATATTGAAATTCATAGCGGCCTGGCAAATCCCGAAATCGCTTTCGAGACCAGCTTATACCATAGGGAACAATATCAAATCCATCATATGAAATATCGGACCCATAGGCACGTTGAAGGGCCAGCGCATTGCGCGCAATTGCACAGCCTATATCGAGCACGCGATCGCCCTCTCGCAAGCTCGCATGATTTTGCATGAGGCTAATGGTCAAATCGCCGACCTCATTAAAGCTCTTATGGCCCGCAAAATTAATGGTTTCCGGTGGACCATCCTTACCATTCAGAAATGGCGTATAGCGGACAATGAGGTTTATAACATCCGCCGCAAATGTATATTTGAAGCGACGTCTGGCGGCAGAGGACAACATATTAAAGGGTATTAAAGTCCCAGTTTCTGGCGCAGGATTTCATTGACCGCTTGCGGGTTCGCTTTGCCCTGAGACGCTTTCATCACCTGTCCAACAAAGAAACCAAGTAGTTTTGGGTTGTCTTTGGCTTTTTCTGCTTGAGCGGCATTCCCTGCAATAGCGTCATCCACCATTTTCTCAATGGCACCCATATCGGTGACTTGTTTCAACCCATCGCGTTCAATGATGTCGTCAGCACTGCCCTCGCCCGCAAACATTTTCGCAAAGACGTCTTTCGCGATTTTTCCCGATATGGTTTTATCAGCGATCCGGTCGATGAGCCCGCCCAATGCGTCTGCCGAAACCGGACTATCTTCAAGTTCAGTGCCCGCTTTGTTTAGCGCACCAAAGAGTTCAACCATTGTCCAGTTAGATGCAATTTTCGGATC
>CAYRMO010000074.1:0-13670 GCA_964425355.1 uncultured Algimonas sp.
TCTATTTTTTTGAAATTATCATTTACTTCTACTGAAGGCGGGCCAACTACGCAGGAAACCATCGTACCACCACCTTTTGACCAATTACTAATTATCTCAGCATTGTCTTCTTTGATGGATAGGCTTTCGATTCCGCCAAAACGGTAAATTAGAGAATCGTCAGAACTAATTTTCGAATTTATTATTTCAGTACACCTTTTTTCCCATCCGGCAAAAGTAAGTAATACATCTGAGTGCAAGCTAGGTAACCGATTAGTCACTCCTTCGTGTTGATCTAGCTTTAGGTGCTTTAGAAAGACATTAGAATATTTCACTTGAACTCAAGCTCCATTTGATCGACTGAAATATTCGGCAATCGATCAAGTTGTTTTATGGCCCATTTTTTTGCATCGGCGCTTTCAGAATTGCTACACAACCAAAGCAATTCAGATGCATTTATGGCGACTGGTTCATATGCTCCTCTATACGAAAAACAAAAATGAGCTGCATATCTTTTGTGCAATCGATAAGCAATCTGAGCCTCACTGCCTTCCTTCAAGTTTTGGCGGCTGCTGAAGGGCTGTTCAACTCTTAATAGTCCTTCCAATACAGCGCGTCGCAATACACGCTGAACATAGTCTCGATCTTCAAATAAGTCGGACTCACTTGTCCCGCTAAGATTTTCGAGATCAAAGTAAAATACCCCGCGTTCGGCAGTTCTGAGGGATCTTTTGTCTTCCGTTGATGCTTGCAAAAATTGAGTTAGCCAACCTAGCCCTTCAACAACCTTAGACACTTCACTCGTCAAAATTTCTATTGAGTCCTTGCCTTCTTTAATCCCTTCCAATTTCTGCCACGAACACCTTGTTATCCACCGACTTTGTGCCTTGATACCAACAGGTGTCGATCTTCTGATAAAGCTCTCTAGCCGACTCGTCCGTCTATGCGAAAATCCATCATAAATTGATCCCATGAGTTCAAGATAATCTCGAATACAGCCGTCACTCATTGATAAAACTATTTTAGACCCAGCATACAGGGGCTTATTTACACCGAATTGTGAACACATATTCAAGTATGCACCTACTTGCTTACGTCTTAATAGAGCAGAAAAAGCTTTCAGTTCAGCCATGCTTTTATCTTTAAACTCTTCTATTTTCATTCCTGGATAGAGCTGACTTAGCAAGTAACATTGATAAAATGGAAGCGTCTTAGAATTGTGAATACCGATCGCTTTGAGTTGCTCTTTATTCAAATGTTCTTGAGAGGTTTCCAAGAAAAATTGTGCACTATCCCGGAAATCAATCAGTTTAGCGCCTAGGCCTTTTTTTGTGGCGGTATCAAATAGTTGATTGATACTAAAGGATCCCAATATGCTGGTCAAATCGAACAAATTAACAACCGATTGACCTTGGAAGCTCTCTACACCCAGTTTCTTTGCAGTGTAGAAAAAACGCAAAGAACTTACCGCTTCACATAATTTCCTGAACTCCAGTGGTGTAGTGTTTTCAAGGTCAATTACTTTGCGATCAGCATCTGAAAGTTTCTGATTATGAATAACTGTATTCGTTGTCTCATAGTCACTTGCTACAAATGTAACTACCCAAAAAACGGGGGCAACCGATGTGCGCACTAAGCTATTTAAAAAAATCTGCTGACTTTCTTTCAAAGCCTCACAATCATCTACGCAGACTTTTATATGAACGTCTTTTTCAGGGTTGATAAAAGACATAATTTTCGAAGTTACAAATTTAATCAGTTCACCAGGTTCAGACGCGGGGAGACGATCAAGCATAGTTGAAACTGTTCCCCTAGTTGCCGCACGATTCATCTCATGATGCATTTTATCAAAGGTCGATTTGATGTCGTTAAACGTATTTGGTGAGTTGGTAGGGGCGAAAGACCTAAGTGCCGTAAATTTCTCAAATACTTCGTTAGTGATGGTGGCTTCGCCGGAAATATCATATTTGAGTTTACCGTAGGACCTCAACCTGACAACAGCTTCTAAAATCGTTTCCAACGCTACAGACTCGAGGTAGTGGCTGAAATACGAATACGCCATAAGCTGGTCTGAAGGAGCATCTGGGGTTACGCTTGCCCAATTTATTGAGGCCATTGATTGAGACATATGTTCCGGAAGGCGGAAATAAACGGCGATGCAATTAGATGGCTCTTTAATTTGATCAGCTAAAACTTTATTTTCTACTCGCTCCCGCCAGTTAATGGTCTTCAGAATTGACGTTTTACCGCTACCGCGTGTCCCTTTAATGAAATACGAATTTGGTTTTTCCAACTCATCAGCTAAAGGAGACCGCCAAAGGAGCGGGCTAGTATCATACTCGAACCGAGTGGGAAGGAATGGGTTCGGTTTCTTCATGATACAGAACTCCTAATTCTCCAAAATTGTTCATCATGTTCGGTGCCCTCAATGACTATAACGCCATGCCAGCTCAACTCAATTAAATCGTCAGTCAACGCCGTGTTATCAATAAACCACTCTCTTGATTTTGCCCAGTGAACTAAATCTGAAAACGGGATATATTTCGCATCGATAATTTTTGACAGCAGATCACTTCTAATAGGGTCTAGGTACGCCCGAGGGAATCCACTAAAAGGAATAAGCGTAGATTCTTGTTTCATGATATAGCCACTTGCATTGATACGATAGGGCAATACGCGACACCCAATAGGGTCGCCTCGAGATCCAAAGCCAATTTCAATAATGTTAAAGCCAGAATCAAGACAGGGGGCAGAAATACTAATCAGTGGGCTTTTCCCTTTCACTGCGTTGGTAATCACCTCAATCGGATCAGTATGAATGTGTCCATGTAAATAAATCACCGGACGTGATAGGGATGTAAGTGTGGATCTCAGAGCTCCTGAATTCACCAATTCTGTATACGGGGCGAGACGAGGTAGAGATTGAGGGAGTAAATTATGGTGCGCAATCACTACAGGAATAGAATTTCTATCAAGTTTTTCGACACTTTCTATCAAGAAACCAATGGAGTCAGACGAAACCGCAGGTGCATCTAGTTGCTCGTACACTTCGTCTAAGACCTTTAGTTTCTCCTTGTCATCAACATTGCTCAGATCCTTATCAATTTTTTCGTAAATTTCGTCTCGGACGCGCTGTGGAAGGAATCGTTTCTCTCCACAACCCATGCAAGAATTCAAGCCAATTAGGCTCGCAAAGGACTCACCTTCAGCAATGTTTCGTATATCAAGATTTTGCTCCGATAGTTTCTTAAACCCCCCCGCCTTCAAGTAGTCAGATAAAACAGAGAATTTCGTCATCGGTGTAGTTTTGCATATTTCCCTGCATACATCATGATTGCCCGCTACGACAATTACATTACGTGGATCAATCATTGGAGCATCGCCAAGCCGCAACAATCCACTGAAGAAATTTACACAAGCCTCATATTGTTTTAAATCACCGAGAGACGTTAAGTCACCCATAAATGCAATTGAATTTATTCGTTCGTTCTCGATGATGTCAGTTAACCGTCTAACAGACTCAATAAAACTTGCCGAAGAGATTTCATGTGTGAGAGATTCTGCAACTCCATCATCCTTAACATCAGCTGATCCAGCTTGAGCCATTCCGTCGGGGAAATGGACATCACCAATTTGAAGTATTCTGATGGTTTTTAGATTCTCGCTCACAATCCTTAATAGATGCAAACACAAAAAATGCACAAAGTATTATTAATAATAAGTACTTTATTTGGAAAAATTGGGCGTTATCTCACAGTTCACATTTTTCGAATAATATATAAAAGTATGAGTAAAAGTATGAACAATCACATATTGTGAAAATTTTTCTTTTTAAAACAGTTAATTAGAAAGAAAAAATGGTGGAGCCTAGGGGAGTCGAACCCCTGACCTCTTCGCTGCCAGCGAAGCGCTCTACCAGCTGAGCTAAGGCCCCTATCCATTTTACGGGTTGGGTCGCGCCGTTTAGCGCCCGACGCGAGGCTTTGCAAGCCAGCTTCTGCTAGCTCATATTATTTTTGGCAGTAGTCCCTTAAACCTCGACGTCTGCGTCAGGCTCACCCAGATCAGGTGTCCCTGTCAGGTCATCTTCATCTGTGACGAGGGCTGCGTCCTGGTCTTCGTCTTCATCCGTTGAGAAGCCATCAAAATCAGGACGTTCTTCTTCGTCATCCGCGCCGCCAGAAATCAGGGCCGCGTCATCGCCATCAAGCTCGAGCTCTTTTGCGACCGCTTCTTCTTCATCAATATCGTCCTCATCGACCTCTGCGGTTTCGATTTCGTCTTCGTCATCTTCCGTATTGGCTTGCGGCTTAAGTTGACCAACAGGCAAGATCGCTGTCTCTTCTAATTCAGTCGGATCGAAACTATGTTGGCACATAGGACATGTTGCGGGATTCTTCCCGAGATCGTAAAATTTTGCTTCACATTCAGGGCAGACACGTTTCGTGCCGAGATCGACCTTTGCCATCTTGGATACCTTCCAGACTTAATAAATCCCAATTTCAGTGGGTGCGCGCATTTCTCTTGCGAAATCGCTAGAGATTTGCGAGACCCGCGCCTCTTAGCGCTTGTCTTTGACGAGTCAACACTCAAGGGACAGAACACACAGAAATGGGCACCCCAGTGACAGATAAAACCTCGCTTTGTACGAGTTACAACTCCGACCATTTCTCAGGATCGGTGCGCGCGCCTGGCGATAAGTCAATATCGCACCGTGCCATGATATTCGGGGCTATGGCCGATGGCACAACAGAGGTCACAGGTTTGCTGGAAGGTGCCGATATATTATCGACGGCCTCTGTCATGTCGGCCCTTGGAGCAGACATCACGAAAACCGGTCCCGGCGCCTATCATGTCAAAGGCTGCGGGGCAAAAGGTCTGCAATCTCCCGATCAAGAGCTGGATTGCGGAAATGCCGGCACAGGGGTCAGGCTGATAATGGGGGCCTGTGCAGGGTATAAAATCAAAACAAGATTCACAGGCGATGCGTCATTATCGTCGCGTCCCATGAACCGAATCCTTGATCCCTTGCGCGAGATGGGGGTTTCGGCCAAGGCGCAAACAGGTGGACGCCTCCCTGTCACGCTTGAAAGCACCGGAAACCTCGCCCCCCTCACTTATACGCCGCCCGTCGCGTCTGCCCAAGTCAAATCAGCTATTTTACTCGCCGGGGTCAATTCAAAAGGCACAACCACGATTACCGAGCCGATCCCAACCCGGGATCATACTGAAAATATGCTACGCGCCTTTGGCGTAAAAGTGGATGTGTCCAAGAAAGGCGATGCCGATGTCATCCGGATCGAAGGCCCGGCCGCTCTAAAAGCCACACAAATCAATGTGCCCGGGGACCCCTCCTCGGCAGCCTTCTTGATTGTTGCGGCTCTAATCACGCCAGGATCTGACATTGTGGTCGAAAATGTCATGATGAACCCAACACGGACAGGCCTGTTTGATTGCTTGACCGAAATGGGCGGACATGTGCGTTCCGATAATTTCCGAAAATCCGGGGGCGAAGTGATTGCCGATATCCATGTGAAATATTCAAAACTTCACGGCATTACGGTTCCGCCCAAACGCGCAGCCTCAATGATAGATGAATATCCGATCCTGGCCGTCGCCGCGTCCAATGCGTCGGGCACGACGATTATGGATGATATTGGTGAGCTTCGCGTCAAAGAAAGCGACCGGATCACAGCCACACATGATCTTTTGGCAATAAATGGCGTTAAAGTCGTCGAGCTGGAAAACGGCCTCAAAGTCACGGGCGGGCCCGTCGCAGGCGGCGGCACGGTCAAAACCTATCATGATCACCGCATTGCCATGAGTGCCCTTATATTAGGGTTGATCGCTGATAATCCGGTCAAAATTGATGATGGGTCTATGATTGCAACCAGCTTCCCGAGCTTTTTTGACCTCATGGTCGAAATTGGCGCGGATATTCGCGCATGACGGTCATCGCCATTGATGGAACCTTTGCCTCCGGCAAAGGCACATTAGGCAAGGCGCTCGCCGCGCATTATAACCTCCCTTATCTGGATACAGGCAAATTATACCGCGCCACAGCCAAAGCCGTATTGGATGCTGACGGCGATGTTGAAAATGAAATTGACGGCGCGCATGCGGCGAAATCCCTGAAAGCTGAAACCCTAAGCGACCCTATTTTGAAATCAGGCCCTATCGGCGCGGCCGCATCCAAAGTCTCAGTCCACCCCAAAGTCCGCGTCGCGCTTTTTGACTTTCAACGGGGTTTTGCCGCCAAAGGCGGTGTTCTTGATGGCCGCGATATTGGAACCGTCATTTGCCCGGACGCCGATGTGAAACTCTATGTCACAGCCTCACAAGCGGAACGCGCCCAGCGCCGACATAAAGAATTAGAAGGATATGGCGAAGACATCACCGAATCAGAGGTCCTTGCCCAACTCATTGAACGCGATACACGCGACAGCACACGCGCGGTCGCCCCGCTTAAACCTGCCAAAGACGCGCATCTGCTGGATACAACGGGGATGGGGATTGAAGAGGTTTTGCAGGCTGCAATTGAAATTTGTGATGCGGTGATGGGCCAAAAAGCCTAACTTGGAACGGCTAGGCTCTCCGCCTTTTCCTCAACCGCTTTCACAATCTCGTCGACCATATCGTCATTATTGGTTTTGCCAGATTTTTTGCCGGCGTGATACATCATGCCGTAACCTGCAGAACCGCCCGTAAAGCCGACATCGGTAAACATGGCTTCGCCCGGACCGTTTACAACACAGCCAATAATCGAGAGCGTAATCGGTTCCGAGATATGGGCGAGCCGATCTTCAAGGATTTGAACCGTCTTGATCACGTCAAAGCCCTGGCGCGCACAGGAAGGGCAGGAGATGATATTGACGCCGCGTGTGCGTAAACCTAGGCTTTTGAGCATGTCAAAGCCGACTTTGATTTCTTCAACGGGATCTGCCGACAGCGAGACGCGAATTGTGTCGCCAATCCCTGCCCATAAAAGATTACCCATACCGATAGAGCTTTTGACGGTTCCAATTCGCGTACCGCCTGCCTCGGTAATACCAAGATGGAGCGGCGCATCTGTCGCGTCTGCGAGTTGGTGATAGGCCGCAACCGTTAGGAACACATCAGAGGCTTTGACCGAGATTTTATAATCCTGAAAATTCTCATCTTCTAACATACGCGCATGCATAAGTGCACTTTCGACCATGGCGTCTGGGCAAGGCTCGCCGTATTTTTCCAGGAGCTCTCGCTCTAGGGATCCGCCATTGACGCCTATTCGGATCGAACAGCCATTGGCACGCGCCGCTGCGACAACTTCTTTGACACGGGCTTGTCCGCCAATATTGCCCGGGTTTATCCTGAGGCATGCCGCGCCATTATCTGCAGCTTCAATGCCGCGCTTATAATGAAAATGGATATCGGCTACGAGCGGAACCGTGACCTGATCCACAATGGCTCTTAAGGCGGCGCTACTCTCGGGGTCTGGAACAGAGACGCGGACAATATCGGCGCCCGCCTCTTCAAGCCCTTTGACCTGACCAATCGTCGCCTCAACATCATGTGTGACCGTATTGGTCATAGACTGGACTGCAATCGGCGCATCTCCACCGACGTCGACAGATCCGACACGAATTTTTCGCGAGCGACGCCGCTCAATGGTTCGCCAGGGACGAATAGAGGTGATATCTGAATGTTGACCGCTCATAGGCACGCTATGACATTTCTATGTGACAGGATAAAGGCGTTTTCAAAGCAAGTTCAGTTAATGTTTTCAGTTACTGGCTTGAATTAAGACTTGGCTTAGGGGTTCGCCTTTAGCGCCAAGCGGGCCTACCAATTGCGTGCCATCAAAGAGCTCAACGGCCCCAGCATCGCGAACAGAAACCATATATCCTTCATCTGATGGACCCTGCCAGGTTTCGCCACTTACAAAAATGCGTGAAATAATCGGCGTGCCGTCAGAATTGGTAATTTCAATCCAGCTCGGCGCGCTCATCCGCAAGGTTATCATCCCGTCTTCCATAATCGGGGAGACAGGTGTCTCTATATCTTCAAGGGGTAATATGACCGGAGACGCTTCCGGTCCTGCAATAGCTTCTGTGTTCAGGCCGTACCAGGTTCCCAGTAAAGCGACCGCAGCCAAAACAGATATCGCCGGAGCAAAGCCGCGAGGCAGTCGAATTCGACGACGAAACACAAAATGCGGTGACCCATGCAAGGTCATACTATCCGCCATCGCCGCATCGTCTTTATATTGTGCAACGGCTTTCTTGGGATCCAAGCCTAGGCCTTTTGCATAGCTTCGGACATAGCCCAAAACATATCCGATGGTCGGCAAAGCCTCCTGATCCATACGCTCTATGGCGAGGATATAGTCTTCGCGTAGATGGGTCGTTGCCGCAATATCAGACACAGTCAGGCCCAGCGCCAAACGCCGCGCATGTAAGGTCTGTCCAATATGTTTATCTGCATCGCGCATAACAAGCTTTGGTCTAGCTTAACGCCCCTGAAAGTTTGGTTAATAAATAATAGGAAAGGAAGCCAGAAGAATCTTTCAAAACTAAACACTTAACAGGTGAATGCCGTCAAATATCGTTTGAATTCCAACGGAATGCTAAGGTGACAGCGTCTTTTCCACGGGGTAAGACACACACATGATCAAGCCTGCTATATCACAGCTCCGCCTGCGCAAATCCGCGCCTTGGATTGCGGTTCTCGTGTCTGGCGGATTATTGATCGGCGCTTGGACCTCTCAATATGGATTTGGATACCAACCCTGCACAATGTGTTATTGGCAGAGACATGCGCATAAAGCCGTTATTGTAGTTGGTATAATTGCATTATTTGCGGGTTTCATTTCAGATAAATTACGAGAGTTATTTCGCTGGCTGATTGTCTTAGCCTTCCTTATTTCGTTCATTTATGCGGCCTGGCATGTTGGTGTGGAATTTGGCTGGCTAGAAGGACCCAAAGAATGTGCGGGTGGCACAATAGGCAAAATTCCGGAGATCGACCCCAATGACCCCCTCGCCTTTCTTGACAAAAAATCCATTAAACCGCCGGCTTGTTCCGAAGCCGTCTGGCATTTCTTGGGCATCTCTATGGCGGGTTGGAATGCAGTCATCTCCTTGATAACGGCCCTGTGGATCGCCACATCTAAGCCAAAGAAGAAAGCGTAGAGATGGCGAATAAAGCTTATACAAATCCGCGTATCGCAGAAATGTTGCGTATAGATCATGCGGGCGAATATGGCGCGGTTGCGATTTATCGCGGTCAACAAGCCGTCTTTAAAAATCAATCCAAGACCAAAGAGATGTCAGAGACCCTCGCGGAAATGGAAGCAGAAGAGCAAAAACATCTTGATGCGTTTGATGCGCTTCTCAATACACGCAATGTCCGGCCCACTGCCATGATGCCAATCTGGAAAGTGGCGGGATATGGATTGGGCGTGGCAACGGCGCTGATGGGCGAAAAAGCCGCCCATGCTTGCACCGAAGCCGTCGAGACTGTGATTGAGGAACATTACGCTGAACAGGCGGAAGCCGTGCAGGATGAAGACCCGAAACTCGCCGCGACATTCCGTGAATTTCGCGAAGATGAGCTCCAGCACCGCGACACCGCCATAGAGGGCGGTTCCCAAGACGCGCCTTTTCACCGCGCCCTGTCCAAAATCATTGAAATGGGATGCCGCGCGGCAATAGCGGTGACAGCGAAAGTTTAATCCTGGTCTTTATCTCTACCTCTAAGATCTTTAATTTGACGCATCAAAGTCAGAACATTAGCTTTCGACAATGAGCTTTATTTCTCGTCGCTTAGCTATTTTGGGCGGCTTCGCATGTCTTGTGGGATTGCGAAGTGATATTTCGGCTTTTGCCAATGAGCTTGAAGCTAAAACAGTCCGCATAATTGTGTGCCTCGCCGATAATCAAAATCAGGGCATTGTGCCAGTTTCCGCCCAGCTTGGAAATGGGCAAGACCCGAGGAATAATTTGTATTGGGGGGCGCTTTATGGGGTTAAGACCTATTTCTCGCGCCACGCAGATTGGGAGCCAATAAAGTCTGATGTGGAGCTTCGTCCTCAGCAATTGGATTATGTAGAGTTCCAGCTGAAAAACACAAACACGTCGGTCACGATTAAAGCCGAGGCCTGGGACGGCGCGCATATGCAAAAGGCCATCTCAAGATTTTACGGGCTATTGTCAGATCGGTCTGCCCCTGAAGACCTCATCGTCTTTGTCGGCCATAATGGGTTGATGGATATGTTTGTTGTAAAACCCATCGTCACCCAAGCTGTTAAATCCCATAATCTTGAACGGAACCGTAAAGCCATTATCCTGGCCTGTAATAGTAGCCAATATTTCGAAACAACGCTCAATGATATTGGCGTAGAGCCCTATGTCCTGACCAAAGGCCTGATGGCGCCCGAAGCCTATAGCCTTGAAGCCGCAATCAAAAGCTGGGCCCGTGACGGCTCGGCCAATGAAGCCCGTCTAGCAGCGGCCATAAGCTATGCGAAATATCAGAAAATTCCCGAAAAGAATGCAAGATGGCTTTTTAAGGCGCGTTGATGTCCATAGGCTAGGCCCCATTCAAGAGTTTAGGCCTGACTCTGTTCTTGAACCCAAAGCTTTTCCGCTTACATAATAATGTAATATGTCGGCCCATCCCACATTCACCCTGTCCGATCTGGACGCGCGCGCGCGTGATATCTTCCGCGATGTCGTGGATAGCTATCTGGAGACGGGACAGCCCGTCGGGTCCAAAACCTTGGCCTTGTCGGAAGGGCGCGCTTTATCGCCAGCTACAATTCGCTCGGTCATGGCCGAGCTCTCTCGTTATGGCCTGCTGACCAGCCCGCATGTGAGCGCGGGTCGTGTCCCGACACAGGCTGGCCTGCGTCTCTTTATTGATGGCCTGCTGGAGGTTGGCGACCTGTCCAAATCCGAACGCAAACATATGGATGCGCGTCTCGCCGCCGCTGGCAAGGAACCTGATGCGCTTATGGGACAAGCTTCGGCCATGCTTGCAGGTCTGGCGGGCGGCGCGGGCCTTGTTCTGGCACCTGAAAAAGAAACGGATGAGCAACCGCTGCGTCATGTTGAATTTGTAAATCTGGACGGCGGACAAGCCCTTGTTGTCATGGTCCATGAAGATGGACAGGTTGAAAACCGGATCATGCCAAGACCGGAAGGGCTTTTACCCTCATCGCTGGAACGGGCTGGGAATTTTTTATCCGCCCGTCTTAAAGGACGTCGGCTGTCAGAAGCGCGCGCCGATGTCTTGGCAGAGATTACGGCGGGAGAAGCCCAGATTGACGCCTCTGCGCAAACCTTGATTGAGCTGGGTCTCGCGGAATGGTCCATAGCTGAGGATAAGCGAAAACGCAGTTTAATCGTCAGAGGACAGTCTCATCTCCTTGACAATTTGCAAGCACGAACCGATGTGGAGCGCATCCGTCAGCTTTTTGACGATCTGGAACGTAAGGAAGAATTGATCGACCTATTGGACCGGGCCGAACATGCAGATGGTGTGAAGATCTTTATTGGCTCAGAGAACCCCCTCTTCTCTTTGTCAGGATCGAGTGTCGTGATTGCGCCATATCGTGATCAGGACCAAAACATTTTGGGTGCGTTAGGCGTGATCGGCCCAACGCGACTAAATTATGCCCGTGTGATTCCAATGATGGATTACACAGCGCGAATATTAGGTCGTTTGATCGGCGACAGATAGAAAGATAAATGCGATGAGCATGACACCTGGTGACGATAAAGCTGCTGGCGATGAATGGGATGATCTCATCAATGAGATTGAATCAGAGAAATCTCAACAAAAACGCCGAACGGCTGCCCAAGCTGCGGCTGATGATATCTTAAAGGCGGCTGATGCTGCAGAAAAAAAATCTTCTGAAGGTGGTGATGACGCGCCAGAAGAAGAAGGCTCAGCGGCTGAGGCCCGAATTCAAGAATTAGAGATGGAGCTTGCGACACTTAAAGATCAAGCCTTGCGCGCTATGGCAGATGCCGAAAATGTCAAACGCAGATCTGAAAAAGAAGTGGCTGCGGCTAGGGTTTTTGGGATTGAGCGTTTTGCCAATGATATTTTATCGGTCCACGACAATCTATCCCGCGCCCTTGGAGTCCTAGAGGGCTCGGACAAATCCGAACTGGGTGAAAATGCCAAGAACCTTGTCGAAGGGATTGAGCTGACTGAAAAAGACCTGATGGCCGCCCTTGCGCGCCACGGCGTCACGGCCGTTCCTGGCGTCGGCTCTAAATTTGACCCCAATGTCCATCAAGCTGTTGCCAATATTCCGTCTGCGGAAGAAAAAGGCCACGTCGCCACGGTCATGCAAACGGGCTTTAAAATCGGAGACCGAACCTTACGCGCCGCCATGGTAGCCGTGTCTACTGGCAAGAGCGCTTAGCTATACCGGAACTCCCGGAGGTCGAAACTGTAAGACGGGGCCTTGCCCCCGTCATGGAAGGCGCTGTCTTTAAGGTGGTGACCCTCAACCGCGCTAACTTACGGTTTCCCTTTGCCCCCGATTTTATCGAGCGCGTGCAAGGCCAGCGCCTTGTGCAACTTTCACGTCGGGCAAAATTCTTACGCGCCGAGCTATCATCTGGTGATAAGCTTTTCATGCATTTGGGTATGAGCGGGCGTTTTATCATTGAGGGCGATAATGCGCTCGCTGACTTCGCCCATGAACACAAAGCCAATCCCAAACATCACCATGTTGTCTTTGACATGGATAATGGCACGAGGATTATCTATAATGATCCCAGACGATTTGGCTTTATGGAACTCATAGCACCAAATGAACCCTACCGCCTCGACCATATTGGCCCGGAACCCTTGGGTAACGCCTTTAATGGCCCTGTCTTACGCGAGGCCCTCAACGGAAAGAAAAGCAAAATCAAAGCTGCGCTTCTGGATCAACGGATTGTTGCGGGGCTGGGCAATATATATGTGTGCGAAGCCCTGTTTAGGGCGGGCATCTCGCCGCGCCGCGCGGCGGGCAGATTGAAAATCGCTGAAACCGATGCGCTAGTGGGACATATTAAAGACGTACTAAGCCAAGCCATTAAGGCGGGTGGCAGCAGCCTGCGCGACTTTTCAAATACAGACGGAAAATTAGGCTATTTTCAGCATCGTTTTGATGTCTATGGGCGCGAGGCGGAACCCTGCACAAATTGCGAATCCCCGATAGAGCGTATTGTTCAAAGCGGGCGCAGTAGTTTTTTTTGCCGCATGTGCCAGCGTTGAACTCCGCAAAAGCACAGGCTAAGTCACTCGCTGAGATAAATTAGAGAGACCTCATATGTCCTATGACGATATTGAACTGACGCGAGAAGGCGGCGTCGCCACTATAAAAATGGATCGCCCCAAAGCCCTCAATGCTTTGAACCTAAATATGATGAAAGAACTCGCAGAAGCTCTAACAAAGCTTGAAGACGACGATACAGTCGGATGTGTCATTTTAACGGGCTCGGAAAAAGCCTTTGCAGCCGGCGCGGACATCAAAGAAATGGCGGAAGATGACTATCTGGGCCTTTATAAATATGACCGGTTTGAAGATTACCATATGGCGACCGAGCGCTTTCGCAAACCTATCATTGCGGCCGTATCAGGCTATGCCTTGGGTGGCGGGTGTGAAATCGCCATGATGTGCGATTTCATCATCGCCGCAGATAATGCCA
>CAYRMO010000075.1:0-13179 GCA_964425355.1 uncultured Algimonas sp.
GCGCCACATTAGAGGCGAAACTGGCGACAGCCACACCGCGCCCGTCATATTCAGCAATAAGCTTAGTGAGTTCGGTGCGAACTCCTTCTTCCGACCCCGCCATCCCGGGAGAAAAGACATTGGTCGAGTCGCAAATCATGGCGAGGACGCCGTCTTTGCCAAGTTTGCGCAAAGCCGCTTCGTCTACTGGGTCTCCAATCTGGGGGCTGGGATCGATTTTCCAATCCCCGGTATGAAGGACCGTGCCAAGCGGCGTCTTGATCGAGAGTGCATTGGGTTCAGGAATGGAATGGGTCAGCGTAATCAGATCAAGCTCGAACGGCCCGAGAGAGATATGGCCGCCTAATTGGACCAGATTGAGCGGAACATCATCAAGTAAATCAAATTCCGAGAGACGGTCTTTGACCAAATACATGGTAAAAGGCGTCGCCCAGACCGGACATCTGATTTTATCCCAAAGTCGGGCCAAGGCGCCCATATGGTCTTCATGGGCATGGGTCAGAACAATACCCAATATATTTTTGCGATGTTGTTCAATAAATTCGATGTCGGGCATGATAATTTCAATGCCGGGTGTGTCGGGACCGCCAAAGGTCACGCCCATATCGACGATGATCCATTTGCGATTATTTTCAGGACCGAATCCAAATAGGTTTAGATTCATCCCGATTTCCCCGGAACCGCCGAGGGGCAGGAAGACAAATGTGTCTTCAGAAGTTGTTTTTGTCATATTCTATCTTCGTTTGGCGAAATGAGAGGCCGTGTCGCTTCAGTTCCGCGTGAAAGCGCCTAACGATTCAGACGCCAGATCTCATATAACCCATCTATTGTAAGTTGCGAGTCATAGTATTTGATAGTGTTGCTCGCGCCTTCAAAGAGCGAGGCCACGCCCCCCGTGCCTATAACGGTGAAATCCCGCTCATCGCTTTGGCGGATTTTCTCAACCAATCCATCAATCAAACCGATATAGCCCCAAAATACACCGGACTGCATGGCAGAAACTGTATTCTTTCCAATAACATGGGTCGGTTTTTTGATTTCGATACGCGGGAGTTGCGCGGCCGCTTCATGTAAGGCTCGCATAGAGAGATTTATGCCAGGCGCAATGATCCCGCCCTCAAAATGATGATCTGCTGAGACAATATCAAAGGTTGTCGCCGTGCCGCTATCAATGATGATGAGCGGGCCGTCATAGCGTTTCACGGCGCCCAAAGCCGTTACAAGACGGTCGGCACCGACCTCTGACGGGTTATCAACGCGAACACCGATTCCCACATCAACCCCGTCTTCGCCGATAATAATCGGTTCAACATTTAAGTGACGGCGGGCCAGATTACGTAAATTGAAAATGGATTGCGGGACCACGGATGAGAGGACACAAGCGGTAATATCCGAAAATTTGAGGTTCGCCATATCCAGCAATTGGTGAAACCACACCGCATATTCATCGGCTGTGCGGGTCGAATTAGTGGCTATCCGCCACTCAAACACCCAGCCATTTTCCATATCATGGATCGCAAAAAGCGTATTTGTATTGCCTGTATCAATCGCAAGTAACATTAGGATCCTGTTCCAAAAAATACATCGCCAGCGTGGATGTCTCGTGTGGTGCCATCATTAAGACGAATACGCAATGCTCCGTTTTCCAGCAAGTCTAGGGCTTCGCCGTCAAAGGTCTCTTCGGGTAAGCGCACAGTGACGGGACCCGGAAGCCCTTGGGCGCGCTGGAGCCAATCCGCGCGGGTGGCAGAAAACCCATAGGCGAGATGTTTTTTGATTGCCTGATCAAGCCTGGAGGCAAGAATAGCCAAGAAGGCCTCTACGCCCGTATATTCGGGCTCGTCTGTGTCGAGCACGTCTGATTTAATATGTTCAAGCAGGTGGGTTGGCGCGATGTTACCTATGGGCGGATGGCTGATCAGATTAACGCCGATACCGATAATCACATGGTTTTTTTTGGCCTCGAGTAAGAGCCCGGCAATTTTGCGCCCGTCGATTAAAATATCATTGGGCCATTTAAGACCGGGCTGTGATGTCAGAGAATAGGCGAGAAGAGTCTCATATACGGCAATTGCTGCAACAAAGCTGAGCTTGGCTGCGTCTTCGGCAGAACCCTTAAAGCTATAACAGGCCGAGCCATAAAAATTTCCTTTGGGTGACACCCAATCCCGTCCGCGCCGACCTTTGCCTGCGGTTTGAATATCGGCTCTGACCCAAAAGGGTGTCGCTTCGCCCTCGCCCAGGAGTTTTGCAGCCTGGGGATTGGTACTGTCCAGGCTATCATATTCGAGGAATTTCAAATCTAGACGCCCGGATTAGCTTATCTGGCAAACAGAGCTTGTGCGGCGGTTTCCGCAAAGCCAAGCATGGCACCAGATATGCCTGGAATGATCAAGACGGGGCAAATAAGTAAAACCGAAATCAATGTAATGATTTTCACCGAAGCGGGCGGCGTTACAAATTCACGCTCGGGCTCGTCAAACCACATGACTTTGACGATACGGAGATAATAGAACGCGCCGATTACGGATGAGACAAGCGCGATAACAACCAACCAGGTGAGACCCGCTTCCATGGCCGGCAGGAAGGCAAAAAGCTTGCCGAAAAAGCCGAGTAACGGCGGAATACCAATCAGTGAGAACATGAAAATGGTCAAGCTAATGGCCATACCCGGGTTTGACTTTGACAGGCCCGCAAGGTCGGAAATCTTTTCAACCATGCCGTCGCGTAAGCGCATTTGGAGAATTGTCGCAAAGACACCGATCACTGTAATGATGTAGATCACCATAAAGACGATCATGCCCTGAACACCTGCAACAGAAGCTGCTGCGAGCGGGACAAGCGCATAGCCCATATTGGCGATTGAGGAATAGGCCATAAGACGTTTGATATTGGTTTGGACAATCGCGCCCAAAGCCCCGACAACCATAGACAGGACAGCCATAACAATAATGACTTGCTGCCACTGTCCCGTAATCTCGCCAAATGGCACCGTGATCAGACGGGCAATAATGGCCATAGCCGCAAGCTTTGGTGCGGCGGCAAAGAAGCCGGTCACAGGCGTTGGTGAGCCTTCATAGACATCTGGTGTCCACATATGGAATGGCGCGGCAGATATTTTAAAGGCGAGACCGCAGAGCAAGAAAACCATACCGGTCACGACGCCATTGGTAGCCCCGCTTGCTTCGATTGAAGCGCGAATGGTTTCAAAATCAAGTGAGCCCGTAAAGCCATAGACAAGCGAAGCGCCATAAAGGAGCAATCCGGACGACAAAGCGCCTAGGACGAAATATTTGAGGCCCGCTTCTGACGCGCGAAGGCTATCCCGGTTAAAGGCCGCCATAATATAGAGCGCGAGAGACTGCATCTCGATCCCGATATACATGGAAAGAAGATTATTGGCCGAGACCATGATCGACATACCCAGCACGGCATAAAGCGTCAGGACAGAAAACTCATATCGATCCAGTTTTTCGGATTGGAAGTAATGCTGGGTCAGCAAAAGCGCCGCCGCAGCCGAAAGCGCGATGATACATTTCAACAGATCGCTGAAATCATTATTGAGCAATAGTCCTGAAAATGATGTGCCGTCAGGACGTCCAAGTGCAAAGCCTAAAAAGGCAAAGATGATCAGAACAGCGATCGAAATATAGCGAACGAGACTTGAACGGTCCTGGGTCTTGGACAGACCAAAGCCGAGCATAAACGAGGCCGTGACAGCCAGAAAGAGCTCAGGGAGTATGGTGATAAAGGTCAGCATCAATTCACTCCTGCTGCGATCCGTGCAGCTTCGAAGTCAGCAATTAATTTTTCAACGGAGGCCGCTGTCACATCTGTAATGAGCGATGGGTAAACGCCGAGAAGGATCGTGAAGATCGCCAAGGTCCCCAATATGAAGGCTTCGGTTTTGGTAACATCCAGAATGTCATTGAGCTTCTCATTGACGACTTCGCCAAAAACGACAGCCCGATAGAGATAAAGCGCATAGACAGCCGAAAGGATCATCCCGAAAGCGGCCCCAAAGGCAATCCATGGATTGACCTGATAAGCGCCGACCATGGTCAGGATTTCACCGACAAATCCGGATGTGCCCGGCAGACCAACATTAGCCATCGTAAAGAGCAAGAAGAAGGCTGCATAGACAGGCATCTTTGAAACAATACCACCGTAAAATTCAATCTCGCGCGTATGCATCCGATCATAGATCACACCCACACAGAAGAAGAGCGCTCCGGAAATAATACCGTGGCTGAGCATCTGAAAAATCCCGCCTTGAATACCTTGCATATTAAAGGTGAAAATACCCATGGTCACAAACCCCATATGGGCAACCGAGCTATAAGCGATCAGCTTTTTCATATCCTTCTGGCGATAGGCCACAAGCGAGGTGTAGATAATTGCAATAACCGACATCCAGAAGATGATAGGCGCGAGGTTAAGCGAGGCGTCGGGGAAGAGCGGGATTGAGAAACGCAAGAAGCCATAGCCACCCAGTTTCAACAAAATACCCGCAAGGATAACAGAGCCAGCTGTTGGTGCCTCAACATGAGCATCTGGGAGCCAGGTGTGAACTGGCCACATTGGCATCTTAACCGCAAAACTTGCAAAAAAGGCAAGCCAGAGCCAAGTTTGGACTGATCCCGGAATAGAGAGCTCCTCAATAAGGATACGCATATCGGTCGTCCGAGCACCTAATTCCTGTCCACTATAGAAATAGATCCACATGATGGCGGCGAGCATGAGCACCGAGCCCAGTAAGGTATATAGGAAGAACTTATAAGACGCATAGACGCGGTTCTTTCCGCCCCACACACCAATGATAATAAACATCGGAATAAGAACGGCTTCAAAGAAGAGATAGAATAGAATGAGGTCGAGCGAAACAAAGACGCCGATCATCAAAGTCTCGAGAACCAAAAAGGCCACCATATATTCTAACATACGTTTCTTCACCGATGCCATGGAGGCTAGAATACAGAAGGGCGTCAAAAAGGCTGTTAGCAAGACAAAGAGCACGGAAATGCCATCAACCCCGACGCGGTACTCAATACCGCCGCCAAGCCAAGGCGTATCTTCCATAAATTGGAACCCAGACTCCGCGCTATCAAAGTCCAGAACCAAGAGCACAGACAGGATCAAAACCGCAACAGACGCAATAAGCGCGACTTTGGGGGCTTGAATATCAAGGCGCTCTCTTGCGCCGCCCTTATTCAAACGCGCGGCGATGACCAACATGATCGCAACCACAAGCGGAATAAAGGTAATGAAGGAAAGGATGGGAAGATCTTCTAACATGTCCCTACCCTCCCGTCGTGCCGCGGAAGGCAACGAGAACTAATACCGCCACACCAATCAGCATGACAAAGGCATAATGATATAAATAACCGGTCTGGAGTTTTGAAACTCGACGCGCCGCGCCTGCAGCTACGGCAGACACACCATTGGGACCCAAACCATCGATGATACGGACATCACCGACCTTCCAGAATAAATCGCCAAGCTTACGCGTGGCGCGCACAACGGTCGCATCATATAGCTCGTCAATATACCACTTATTGAGCAAGAAATTATACATGGGCGATCCACCGGTCTCCGCGATATGATCGATCTTGGCCTGAACGCTGCCCCGAATATACATGAACCACGCAATGACCAATCCAGCTAAAGAGGCCAAAAGTGGGAGTAAAAGCACCCAATAAGGATAGCCGTGAACCGGTTTGAAGAGCCAGCCAAATAGGCCCTTGGATTCATAGGTGTCATAATGGGCATCGCTCGCCGTTTCAGCTGCGGCGGCTGCGTGGAGCGTATCGGAAATGGCTGTGTGATAGTCACCTGATTTACCCGGCAAAGCCCCATGCCAGAACTCGCCATAATCTTTCATGAAATATTTATAGAAGGCGGCACCGGCAATCACAGCCCCGATTGATAAGAGCACAAGTGGCAGGCGCATATTCCACGGGCTTTCATGGGCCTCATCGAAATATTTTTGTTTGCCGCGATGTTCGCCGTGGAAGGTCATAAAGATCAAACGCCAGCTATAAAAACTTGTCATCAGGGCGGCTGTGATCCCGATCCAGAAGGCAAAGATCGCTGCATTCGATCCGCCGCGCGCGTCAAAGGCGGCTTCGATTATCGCATCTTTCGAGAAGAAGCCCGCAAACCCCCAAGTATAGCTTCCCGGAATACCAATACCGGTAATAGCGAGGGTCCCAACAATCATGGCTCCATAAGTCCAGGGTACCTTTTTCCAGATCCCGCCCATTTTACGCATATCTTGCTGGTGATGCAGGGCATGAATGACGGAGCCTGCACAGAGGAAAAGAAGCGCTTTAAAGAAGGCATGGGTAAAGAGGTGGAACATGGCGGCATTATAAGCGCCAACCCCTGCGGCAAAGAACATATAGCCAAGCTGGGAACAGGTTGAATAAGCGATCACGCGCTTAATATCATTTTGAACGAGCGCAACCGACGCCGCAAATAGAGCCGTAAATGCGCCAACCGCTGTGATGAAACCAGACGTATTCGGTGCCAGCTCATAAATTGGATAGGCGCGGCAGACGAGGAAAACACCAGCTGTCACCATGGTCGCGGCATGGATCAAAGCCGAAACAGGTGTCGGACCTTCCATCGCGTCAGGTAGCCAAACATGGAGTACAAACTGCGCGGACTTACCCATGGCGCCGATAAAGAGGAGGAAGGCAATTAATTCGATGGAATTAAATTCCATACCGAGGAAGGGTAGAATTGTATTCACACCACCATCTAAGGCCTGAAAAACTTCGTCAAATTTAACGGTGCCAAACATCAAGAAGATCGTCATAATACCCAGGGCAAGGCCGACATCGCCGACGCGATTTGTCACAAAGGCTTTGATGGCCGCGGCATTGGCCGACGGTTTCTTGTAGTAATAACCAATGAGGAGGTAACTGGCGAGACCAACCCCTTCCCAGCCAAAGAAGAGCTGGATAAAGTTATCAGAGGTTACCAACATCAACATGGCGAAGGTAAAGAGCGATAAATAAGAGAAGAAACGCGGTTGATAGGCGTCATCTTCCATATAGCCCCAGCTATAGAGATGGACGAGCGCGGACACAGAGTTCACAACAACCAGCATCACGGCGGTTAAGGTGTCGATTTTCAAGGCCCAATTGGCATCCATATCACCGACATCCATCCACCGGAATAGATTGATGGTCTCATCTGCCGCGTCCCCAAAACCAATATTGAGGAAGACAACCCAGGACAGGATAGCCGATAGGAATAAAAGGCCGGTTGTCACGACTTTGGAGGCCGTCGCATTGACGAATTGCGCGCCAAAACGCGTGCCGCCTAATCCGGCAATCATAGCGCCGATAAGTGGCGCAAATACGATTAGCTTATAGATCACGTGCTTAACCCTTCATCAGGTCGATATTTTCGACCGCGATGTTTCCGCGATTGCGGAAGTAAACGACAAGAATAGCTAGGCCGACAGCAGCTTCGGCAGCCGCGACCGTCAAGATAAACAAGGCAAAAATTTGACCCGCAATTGGATCGCCAGCGCTGGCTTCCATATGGGTCGAGAAGGCGACGAAATTTATATTTACCGCCAGCAAAATAAGCTCGACGCACATCAAAATGATGATGACGTTTTTCCGGTTAATAAAAATTCCAAACACACCAATGGTGAACAAGATCGCCGCAACGATCAGGTAGTGATGCAGACCAATAAGCATTTTACTTTCCCTACCCTTTTCTACCCTAAACCTTGACCCGGTTCGATATCGACAAGTTCGACACCGTCCTCGCGCGTCCGCGCCATTTGATCCATCGCGTTTTGTGTCCGAACCCCTTTGCGTGTGCGTAGGGTCAAGACAATTGCGCCGATCATAGCTACTAACAGGATAAGGCCTGCCGCCTCGAATGCGCCCGCATATTGTGTGTAAAGCACTTCACCAATCCGCTCGAGATTTGTTGCCTCACCTTCAGGGACTACAACTGTTTTTCCCTCTCCGGCAAAATAAGCGGCACCCACTAGGATCATTTCTGCCAATAAAATCAGCGCCACAACAATTCCGGCAGGCAAATATTGGAGAAACCCCTGTTTGAGTTCCACGAAATCGACATCCAGCATCATAACGACGAATAGGAAAAGCACGGCGACTGCGCCGACATAGACCATAACCAAGAGGAGCGCGATAAATTCGGCTCCCATCAGAATGAAAAGTCCAGCCGCACTAAAGAAGGTCAGGATCAAAAACATCACAGAATGCACAGGGTTGCGCGCAGCCACGACCATAAAGCCGGCGGCGACGGCTGTGAGAGCCAGTATGTAAAATGCAATTGCAGTTAGCACGATTCGAGTGTCCTGATTTGATAAATGGGGCCCTAACGATAGGGGGCATCCAAAGCTAGATTTTTTGCGATCTCGGTTTCCCATCGATCTCCATTGGCAAGAAGTTTGTCCTTGTCATAATAAAGCTCTTCACGTGTTTCCGTCGCAAATTCATAATTGGGCCCTTCGACAATCGCATCAACCGGACAGGCTTCTTGGCACAAACCGCAATAGATACACTTGACCATATCAATATCGTAACGTGTGGTACGACGTGATCCATCCGGACGGGGCTCGGCTTCGATCATAATGGCTTGGGCCGGACAGATGGCCTCGCAAAGCTTACAGGCAATACAACGTTCTTCGCCGGACGGGTAACGTCTTAGGGCGTGCTCGCCGCGAAAACGTGGCGATAAAGGCCCTTTTTCAAAAGGGTAATTAATTGTCACTTTTGGCCGGAAGAAATATTTCATGGCGAGCCAGAAGGCCGAGACAAATTCCAGCAGGAAGGCGCCGCGAATAACTTGTCTGATACGGGACATGTTTTGACCCTCCTAGACCGCTTTGTCGCCGAGAAAGACGACAAATGTTGAAACAAGAACCACGGCAGCTAGCGCTGTTGGCAAGAAGACCTTCCAGCCCAAACGCATGAGCTGGTCATAGCGGTAACGTGGGACAATGGCTTTCACCATGGCCATCAGGAAGAAGATAAACGCCGTCTTGGCAAAGAACCAGAAGAATGGCGGGATGAATTGAATGCCAATATCAATCGGCGCATGCCAACCACCCAGGAAGAGAATAGTCATCATAGCCGAGAGCAACATGATATTCACATATTCCGCAAAGAAGAACATAAGGAATGGCGTTGAAGAATATTCCACCTGATAGCCCGCAACCAATTCGGATTCCGCTTCCGGCAGGTCAAATGGTGGACGGTTTGTCTCGGCCAAAGCCGAGATAAAGAATAGAACGCCCATATAGAACATGATGGGTGCAATCAGTAGGTTCCAGAACCCGAATTCACCGACCGGGTTAAGACGGAACATGTTCCAATTCCAGATCCCGGCCCCTTGCGCATCAACTATCGTTGTCAGGTTCATTGACCCGGACAGGAAGATCACTGTCAGAATAATAAACCCGATTGAAACCTCATAAGAGACCATTTGCGCGGCCGATCTGAGCGCGCCCATAAAGGGATATTTCGAATTTGACGCCCAACCGCCGATGATAATGCCGTAAACCCCCAATGAACTGAGGGCGAGGACATAGAGAACACCGATATTGATATCAGAAATTACCCAGCCTGGGGCAACGGGAATAACCGCCCAGGCCGCAAAGGCCATAACAAGGCCCAAAAGCGGCGCCAAAATAAAGAGAAATTTATCAGAACCCGCTGGAATAACGATTTCTTTGAGGAAGAATTTCAACGCATCGGCAAGGGTCTGAAGTAAACCGAAGATACCAACCACATTTGGACCACGGCGCATTTGAACGGCCGCCCAGATTTTACGGTCCGCTAAAACAAGGGCCGCAACCAGAAGGGCAAGCGATAAGACAAAAAGCAAGACCTGCCCTGTTTTAAGCAAGCTCCAAATCACCCAATTAGTCTCTGTTGTCACGGGAGCGGCTGTTTGCATGATCGGGATCATTCCGCAGCCTCCTTGACACCACCCGCATGGGCATCGGCAATGGCAGAACATTCCGCCATGACGTCAGATGCCCTGGCAATCGGGTTTGTCATATAGAAATCTTCAATTGGATTTTTAAACACGTCTGTCGCCAGTTTTCCAGACCGACCTAATGCGCTGGCATTAAATTCCGATCGTTCGGGAACACTATCAAGTGACATAAAGCTCGGATGGTCCTCGAAAAGCTTCTGTCGCAATTCATTCAAACTATCATAAGGTAAAACACGATCAACCTTGGCTGAAATCGCTCGAATAATAGCCCAATCTTCTTTGGCTTCGCCTTTTGGTGAAACGGCGCGGTTCGCCATTTGAACACGCCCTTCCATATTCACATAGAGGCCTGATTTTTCTGTATAGGCCGTAGCGGGCAGGATCACATCTGCGACATGCGCGCCTTTATCGCCGTGATGGCCTTGGTAAATGACAAAGCTATTTTTGAGCTTAGACGTGTCGCACTCATCTGCGCCCAAGAGATAAACCGTTTCAATCGCGCCTTGCGAAGCAGCGTCCAAAATCGCGTCGGTCGCTAGACCACCCTCACCCGGAATAAACCCAATATCTAAGCCACCTACGCGTGATGCCGCCGCGTGGAGAATATTAAATCCATTGAAATCTTCGCGGATGACATTTGTATCGGTAATAAATTGACCAATCGCCGCAAGGAGCGCTTGTCCCGCCTCACCTTTAAGCGCTGCACTACCGACAATCACAACCGGGTTTTTCGCCTCTTTAAATTTCTTGGCAAAACCTTTTCTAGCCTTCGCAAATGTTTCGAAATCGGATGCGGACGTCCCAATATGATCATAGTCATAGGTCAGATCTGCCGCTTCACCGATCAATCCGATCTCGAGCCCACCCGTCAGCCACTGTTTGCGTATACGTGTATTAACCAAGGGCGCTTCATGGCGAGGATTTGTTCCAATCAGCAAGATCGCGTCCGCCGCTTCAAGACCAGAAATCGTTGTATTAAACAGATAGGATTGACGCTCGTCTGATCCAATTAAAGATCCGTCCTGACGGCAATCCCGGTTTTTAACACCCAATGAATCGAGCAAATCTCTGAGTGCCTTCATAGATTCAGCGTCGCACATATCGCCTGCAATGGCCGCAATTCTATCTGGATCACCCTTTAATTTTTCACCAACCAAGGCCAAGGCCTCATCCCACCCAGCAGGGCGTAAGTTGCCATTTTCACGAATAAAGGGCTGGTCCAATCGCTGACGCGCTAATCCGTCCCAGACAAAACGTGTTTTATCTGAAATCCACTCTTCATTCACATCGTCATTTGTGACGGGAAGAATTCTTAGTACCGCATCGCGGCGACTATCGACACGGATATTGGCGCCAACGGCATCCATAACGTCAATAGACTCGACTTTATCTAATTCCCAAGGCCTTGCATTAAAGGCGTAGGGTTTAGATGTCAGCGCACCAACCGGGCAAAGATCAATCACATTGCCTGACATTTCTGATGTCAAAGATTGCTCGAGATAGGTCGTAATTTCAGCATTTTCACCGCGATTCACAAGACCGATTTCTTGAACGCCTGCAACCTCAGTAATAAACCGCACGCAACGCGTACATTGGATACAGCGTGTCATAATCGTATTGACAAGCGGACCCATATTTTTGTCATCGACGGCTCGTTTATTTTCATCAAAACGCGATGTGTCGCGACCATAACCCATCGCTTGGTCCTGCAGATCACACTCACCGCCCTGGTCACAAATTGGACAATCCAAAGGATGATTGATCAGAAGGAATTCCATGACGCCCTCACGCGCCTTTTTCACTTTTTCTGTATTCGTGCGAATATTAGCCGGTGTGCCATCGCGGTTAGGACGGAGGTCTTTTACTTGAAGGGCACAAGAGGCCTGCGGCTTAGGCGCCCCAACCCATTCAACCAGACACATCCGGCAATTACCCGCAACAGAGAGACGCTCGTGATAGCAGAAACGTGGAATCTCCGCGCCACCATATTCCTCACAGGCCTGCATAAGCGTATAGTTGCCGGGCACCTCATGCTCGACACCATCAATATTGATTTTCCGGAGATCGGTCATTTAATCGCAAATACCTTTGTGAAAGCGCGGAAAGATCATCAGAACCAAGCCTTATTTCCATGGACATATTCATCTTGGAACGCTTGCTCGTCCTTCACGAGATAAATAATAAATTCGATAAACGCGATTAGATAGATAACAAGGGCGGGAATAATTAAAAGCAATCCGAGAGTGCCGCAGACTAACATAATAACCCCAGCTGTCGTTTTTCCGAGGTAGAATTTGTGGATGCCCAACCCCCCCAAAAAGAATGCTAATAAAGCTGCTACAATTTTATCCTTAGAGCCCGCTCCAACCGATGAAGTTGGAAATACCCCGATCGCAACACCATCGTCGACAGCCTCGAAATCGACAGGCATTCCGGCGCGAGGCGGCCCGACCTTTGACTTAAATTCTCCACCCGTAAATTTATAGCGGCTACCGTCCTCTGCCGAAATGACGCCTATATGGCGTTCAAAATCATAGTCTAAAATTTTTCCGTTCATTGCGCCTACTCCGCTGCTTCTACAAATACTGGTTTATCATTGCGATAATTATCGATCCGCTCTTCAATTTCGTGTCGGAAATGCCGGATCAGGCCTTGGATCGGCCAAGCCGCCGCATCACCAAGGGCGCAAATTGTGTGGCCCTCAACCTGTTTGGATACATCGAGCAACATATCGATTTCAGAGGTCTTCGCATTCCCGACGACCATGCGCTCCATAACGCGCCACATCCAACCTGTGCCCTCACGACACGGCGTACATTGGCCGCAGCTCTCATGTTTGTAGAAATAAGACAGGCGGGCGATCGCTTTCACAACATCTGTTGATTTGTCCATCACGATCACAGCCGCCGTACCCAGACCCGATTGATGTTCACGTAGAGCGTCAAAATCCATTAGGACAGTATCGCAAATTTCCTTGGGAAGTAACGGAACAGATGATCCACCCGGAATAACGGCCTTAAGATTATCCCACCCACCACGAACACCGCCGCAATGGGTTTCTAATAGTGTTTTCAAGGGGATAGACATGGTTTCTTCAACATTACAGGGCTTGTTGACATGACCCGAGATTGAGAAAACCTTTGTGCCTTTATTATTGTCGCGGCCAAAGCTCGCAAACCAATCCGC
>CAYRMO010000076.1:0-13013 GCA_964425355.1 uncultured Algimonas sp.
GTTTCGCCCCAGCTCTTATCGCCGCCATTGGCATTATCAAACAGAATGGCCGAGGGCACGATGGGGCTAACGGGTATGGGCGCAGGTCCGGGCGCATAGCCCCTGCCTCTTACGCCGA
Organism: uncultured Algimonas sp.; assembly: GCA_964425355.1. Lineage (GTDB taxonomy): Bacteria > Pseudomonadota > Alphaproteobacteria > Caulobacterales > Maricaulaceae > Litorimonas. The sequence continues at coordinate 119 of CAYRMO010000076.1, forward strand.
GCCAGGACGTGACGGCATCGGCGGCCGCAAGGCCATAAACAGACCCACCCGAGAGCACCACAGCATGGACCTGATCAATCAGCCCGCCATCTTGGAGCGCAGAAATTTCACGCGTACCCGGTCCGCCGCCGCGCACATCAACAGAGGCCGTGGCGGGTTGATCCGGTAAGATCACGGTAACGCCCGTTTTGACCCGCTCGTCATGCGCTTGACCGACTTTAAAAGATCTGAGGATTTCAACCATAGGAGCGATCTATCTATTCGATTTGATTTGTCAAACTTGCGGTTTGGGTTTTGGATTGGCGACCCAAAAACAAGATGATCAAAGCGACGATCCAGCTTACCCATTTCTCGATGAAGTCGGCCAATGGTCCGTCAATATTGTAAAAGATCACAGCGATCGAAAATCCGGCGACGATGGCGCAAGGAATGTATAAGTCGTTTAATTTCCACCCCAGACATTTCACAAGAATGGTCGGGCCAAAGGCCGCGCCTATGGCGACCCATGCAAAAAGCACGCGATCAAAGATCGCTTGAGGCAGCGAAAGGGTTAAAATAACGGCGAGAGCGGCAACACCAATCATCGAGATACGCCCCGCGAGCAAAGCACGATCCGGATCAGAATAAGATGCGCCGCTATCATGAGAAACGGCACTGGCGGCCGCGAGCAAGAGGCTATCAACGGTCGACATAACGGCGGAGAGTACGGCCGCGATGACGATACCCGCGAGCACTGGCGATAAATACTGTTGAGCGGCTGCAAAAAACAGACTTTCTCCGCCTGTATCAACATTTAAAGCCCGCGCCGAAAAGGCCAGACATATAAGCCCTGAATAAATCACGACACCCCAGCCAATGGTGATAAAGGCTGCTTGTTTTCTTTCGCGTTCAGAGCGCACCGCCATAATCCGGTTAAGGAGTTGCGGCTGTCCGAGCGCGCCAAGCCCCGTTCCAAATAAGCCCATAGCAACGCCTATTCCGGCCACACCCACCGCCCCATTGGCAAAACTGAAATATTCCTGGGGTTGTGTCGCGTGTAGCGTTTCTATTACGGCCCCAAATCCACCCGCCGCTGTGATCGTCGCGATGGGCACAAGGATACAGGCCAGGATCATCACGCCGGCTTGTAAGGCATCCGTGATTGAGGCCGCCCAGAAACCGCCTAAGAGGCAATAGGCGACGATAATGACGGCCCCGATACAGACGGCCTCAAGGGCGTTGATATCAAAGACGTCGCTGAGGGCATTTCCGGCAGCCTGGAACTGGCTGGAAATATAAAAGACAAAACAAAACAGGATTAGCGCGGCGCATATGAGGCTGGTTATTCGTTTGATCTGTTCGCCTTGGCCCTCGGTGATAAAGTCAACAATGGTCAAATGGCCTTTGGACACGGTCTCGGATTTGAGGCGCGGACCCATAACAAACCACGTCAGGATATAGCCCATAAAAATACCGGGCACCAACCAGAGACCGACAACACCTTGGGTAAACACAAATCCGGTAAAGCCCAGCAAGACCCAGGCCGAACTGGTCGAGGCCGCATAGGAGAGCCCGGCCGTCCAGGCATTTAACCCGCCACCGGCCAGAAAATAATCAGATTCGGTTTTCACGCGGTAAGAGGCCCACCACCCAATCAAGAGCAAGACAAGCTTATAGCCGATCAGCGTGACCAGAATGATCATTGTATTTGACATAGTCTCTCCCACGATCTGTACCCGTAATCCCACGCGGCAGACCGAATGGCGTAAATGTGGCACTCCCAAGCGCTAAAGTGAAGCGCTTCTCATGATTTCTATGAAACTGTATAAGCTGCGGCATCCATCATTTTCATATCTGACGTTCCGGTCTAGTCTCAAATTATGACCGAGCCTTGCCAAATCTATCTATTAACGCCGCCTGTGATCCCTGATGTCGATCAATTCTGCCAGACATTGGAAAAAACGCTTAAAGCGGCCCCGGTGGCCTGTTTGCAAATCCGCTTAAAAACGCTGAAAAATTCAGCGCTGGTTCAGGCCGCAACGCCTATTACACGGATATGTCACGCGGCTGGCGTTGAGGTTATTCTGAATGATTATCCGGATCTCGTGGCTGAAATTGGTGCGGACGGTGCACATATCGGGCAGGAAGATATGGACTATTTTTCATCCCGAGAGCTGTTAGGCGGTGATGCTATTATTGGTGTGACCTGTCATAATTCGAAAGAATTAGCCTTTGCCGCAGTCACTGCCGGGGCCGATTATGTCGCGTTTGGTGCGTTTTTTGACACACAAACAAAGACACCCAAGGCGAAAGCCGAATTGGAGATTTTGGAATGGTGGCACGAAGCCGTAGAGATACCATGCGTCGCAATTGGCGGGATCACAGTGGACAATGCGACATCCGTAATTCAAGCAGGCGCGGATTTTATCGCCGTGTCTTCGGGCGTGTGGGACCATCCCGATGGGCCCGCCATTGCTGTCTCGCAGCTCTCACAGCTCTGTGCGGCGCATACGCCGTCCCGGCCCTAGCTTCCCCGACGCTCAATAATCCAGTTGAAATTGAAGAAAACCTAGCCGCCGCGCAAAGTGCTTTTGCTGCGGGACAATATACGACCGCCCTGACGCGTGCCAAAACCGCCGCTAATCTGGGCAGCACAGACGGTGCCATCATGGCGGGCTATATTTTACGCTATGGCAAGGCGGGTTATACCGATATGAAAGGCGCGCGCGCCTGGTATGAAAAGGCCGCTGCCAAAGGCCATCCTGATGGATTTGTGGCTTTGGGCGAAATGGGTATTCGGGGCCAAGCTGGCCTGACCAAGACTGACGCCGTTGGCTGGTTAACCCGCGCCTCTGAGGCCGGTCGGACTGATGCTATGCGAGCACTGGCTGATCTTTACCGCACGGGACAAGGCGCTTCGAAAAATACGGGTAAATCCCGGGAATTATTGCAGCAGGCCTCAGAGAGTTTTGATGCTGAGGCGTCAAAAAGACTGGGCGATAGCCTGTTTGAATCTGATGCTAAATCTGCGCTCAAACATTATGAAACAGCCGCAGCCGCCGGTCATATCGAAGCCGCTTATATTGCCGGGATCATGTATGCGGAAAATTTTGATATCAGACCTAATTCTGAAAAATCGACTGCCTATCTAAAACAAGCCGCTTATGGCGGGCATCCCGCTGCCATGGCAGATTATGGCTTACGGGTTTATCAAGGCTATGGTGCCGAAAGATCAGCCGAAGATGCCGCCGAATGGTTCCGCAAATCCGCACTCGCGGGTGATTCTGAAGGTCAATTTCTATATGCCTTTACCTTGGCCAAAGGTGACGGCGTGGAAGCCTCCTTGGAAGAGGCCTATTATTGGGTTTTGAAATCTGACGAAACTGGCGTCGAAGCTTATGATGCGGACCGCGCAGCATTACGAGACGGTCTTGAAGGAAAATTAGACCTCGAAACACAAAACCGGGTCAAAGCTCGGCTCTAAAACGCTTACCCCCATTTTTTTACAAAAATCTGACGATACGGCCATCCAAATGGAACAGCTATCGTATTAGAGTTTAGACTTCACTTAATTCTAATTGGCTTCGCTTGATGATACGTTTGTTTTTGCCTCTATTGGTGACCTTGCTGAGCTTTGGGACGGCTATTGCGCAAAATACAGGTGGCGTGTTTCCCCCCGGTTTTGGCGGAGATCATAAATCCGCCCAATATAGGCTAGCGATCGACACGGATAGTGATCGGTTTAGTCAAAGATTGCATTATCAACAATCCATTGACGACCACCGCGTCTGGCGGGTTCTGGTCCAAACGCGTGAGACAGCCACATCGGATGTCGATTTTGATTTTGTCCAAGCCGAGCTGTTTTGGGAGTTTACACAACCCAAAGATAAATACCGCACAGGGATAAGGTTTGATGCGCGTCTGCGCGACGATAATCGCCCCGGGCAAGTCGGGGTGAACTGGATGCATCAATGGAATTTTGATGATGGATGGCGCGCCCGTCTGATTGGCTTGTCTTCGCTACAAATTGGTGAAAATCGCTCGGACGGGATTTCGCTTCAACCGCGCGCCCAGATTGCTAAATCACTCGGCTCTGGTCTGAGCGTAGGCGCCGAATATTTTGGAAGCCTCGGAAATACCGAAAACCTAACCATCAGCAATGCCCGCCAGACGGTTGGCCCTTTTGTCTCGACAAAGATCGCAGGCAAGACAACGCTCTATACGGGCGTCCAATTCGGTGTCACAGATGTTGCACCGAATACAGAATTACGTCTGTGGGTGACGCAAGGGTTTTAATTATAAATAACTTTGGAGCTTTGCCATGGCCGGCATGGCATTTTGTTTGAGGCGGTTGAGGATTTCAACTTTTGCCGTTTCCGATTTATCAACCTCGCTGACCATTTTTGAAAACCCGTCTAATCGCGCGGACCGCATCCAATGACGTAGCGCCTTATTCTGTCCCCAAAAAAACTGATTCATCATATTTTGCGATGTCATGCGCACAAAGGTATCAAGACTATCTGGTAAGGGCACAATGGCCATAAGACGGTTCTTCTCAACCTCATCTTCTATATGGGTCTCGATCCAGGCGGTGAGCGCGGCGGAGAATACGGGTTGATAGGCCCGCACGGTTTGCGGCGTAATGCTATCGCCATCAAATATGGGTTTCTCGACATAGTCTTTGACGGCACTGGCCGAGCAATCCACCATAACATGTCCCATTGTGGGTTCAGTTCGGCCGTTCACAAAGGTCAGATGATCCTTTGAAATTGAGGCGACATGGCCTTTGCGCACGATATCTTTGACCTGTCTTAAAGCCTCAAGCTCGAGCTTAGAAATCGTCGCGCCGTGAAACATGGCGGGCCGGATATTGGGATCAAGACGCAAGAAATATCCGCAAGTTTCGAGCCGGTCAAACATGTCGCCCTTGGATGTCGAGCTCGCAATGGCTTCAAACATGGCCGCTTGTGTCCCGATCGCTTTTTCAAAAAACGCCGGATCAGCCTGCGTGTTTTCGCGGTCCAGGAGCCAAGCATCACGCGATACAATCCAGCGAATGTTTGAGGGAGGCACGTGATTTTCCAAGAGCCATAAAATCGCATCTATGCCGGTTTTACCCCCACCGATAATTGTAAATCCCGACGGGGTCGTTTCTAGGTTCGGCAAGTCATTAATCGGAAAAAATTGGACCTCGGCTTCGACTGAAAAATTAGGTGTATGGGTCGCCGGAATATTGGTCTTGAGATAGGTGCAATCTACAATTTTTTTATAACTCACCTGATAGCTCTGCCCATTTAAACGATGTTGAAAACGGCCTTCATCCGCATATTCACAAAGCGGGAAATAGCGAACCCGGTCAGAGCTAAGGAATTTATGGCGCATCACCTGATCATAATAGGCCATGATTTCATCGCGGCTCGCAAGATCAGCCAGACCTTGATTTAATCCGGTTTTATCCCGCAGACCCTTAGAGAGTTCTTTAGAATTCACCCCGTAATAGGCGCTGGGCTGGTGTAAGGTGACAAAGGGATAGGCCATATTCCAATGCCCACCCGGTTTAGCATGAAGGTCAATTATAATAATATCAGCTTTGGGGTTTTCATCGAGCAATGTATCGACAAAAGCCATCCCCATGGCGCCGCTACCAATAACCAGATAATCTGTTGAAAGTTGTGTCACCATAGGGTGAAGGTTTTGTCTGACTTAGCAAGAAAGGCAAGCCATTAAATTAATGTGGTTTAGTTTAATTTGGGAACATATCCAGCGCGTTTGAAAACGTTGAACCATAGATCTAACCCACACACTTTCTTCATTTACGTCTACGTCGTTCTTTTACGTCCTCGTCGTTTCAGTGCATTTTGAAAAAATGCACATAGCTTGTCCCTAGGACCTCCTGGGTCTCACATTTGTGAACCAAACTTGCACCACTGTCCGATCTCGAAGCATCCAGGAGATTTCGGGCACAAGGCCCAAAATGACGATGATTGTAGGTTTGGGGTTACGCGATCATTTGGCAAATGTGGAAAATGGACCACTCGTTTTCGTCGCTTTAGAAAGCCTAATCTAAGGTCCTCAATTCAAAAAGCACTAATTCAGCGTTCTGGCAATCCGGAAGCCATAATCGTCATAGCGATAATCTGTGACATAACGCACACGCGCAGCCGCGCGCATTTGGTATCCATGTGTCACCCAAGACCCGCCCTTCATGACGCGGAATTTACAATCCCCATCATTGCGGGCCGCACCTGTACCTGGTGCGCCTTGATGGTCCGCATTCCAGCAATCCTCAACCCATTCATAGACATTTCCATAAATGTCGTGAACGCCAAAGCCATTAGCCGCATATTGGCCAACGGGTTGTGTTTTGCGATGATAAACCCCTGTCTCACCTGAAATATATGGCGCCTTGCCATCGAAATTAGCGAGACGCGCTGAGATCCCCTGACCATCATGTCCAAAGGGTGTGGTTTGACCCGCACGCGCCACATATTCCCATTCGGCTTCAGATAAGAGACGATAGCTATTTCCTGTTTTCTGGTTTAACCAGCGCAGATAGCTCTGGGCATCATCAAAACTAATATTGATAACGGGACGATTGCCTTTGCCCCAACCGCCATCTTTGGGTTTATAGCCATTACAACCACCGGCTGCGACGCATTTATCCCAATCATTAAAGGTGATCTCATATTTCCCGACCTCGAAAGGGTAATCGATAAATGTCGTTTGCATCGGATTTTCGAAACGCGCGCGTTTTGCTTCATGTTGCGGCGATCCCAATTGCCCGGTTCCAGGTTGAATGACCACCATTTCCATGCCGAGGGGCGAACTCGCGACGGGTAAGGGGAAAGTCGTCGGTTGAACAAATGGATCTATGACGGGCGCAGGTTGGGCCGCGCGTGCCGCTTCTTCCTCGGCTGCGCGGCGCGCCTCTTCTTCGGCCCGTCGCGCATCTGAACGCTCTTTGAGACGTTGTTTTGGGAAACTATCGACGACTTCTGGCTGAGACGTCTGCGCGCAGGCTGTCAGGGGTAAAGTTGCCCCACCGATTAGGAGGCTAAAAATTGAAAGCGTTTTTACAAAGCGCATAATGACTATTCCGTTTCGTCGACTAGATTACCTATAGAGGCAATGTCTCACTTATACGACAAACGTCTGACTTCAGGATGAAGGCGACGTTAATTCAAAGATAAAATTTAGGTCATCTAACAGCAAGTTTATCACCTGCTGCCACGCGACCCCGATTTTATACCGTGTTCTTATATATAGTCGGGCGCTGTCAAGAGATAGACTACCTTGGATGAAGCCTTTTTAATGTGAGTTAGTGATCAAAGCCCGGATTTATCCGGTTTAACTTCCGCATCAATCCCGGCCAAACCAGATTATCGCCCATACCCGGAATAAAGGCCGCCGCACCTTGTTGATAAACGCGATCCCCCATTTCAGGCGGTTCCTCATGCAAGAGGTCTTCATGTCCCGCACTTTGGGCAAAAATCTGTGTCTTGCAGGCATTTTCAAGGAAATACATGCGTAGGAAAGCCGTTCCACAGCTTGGCCCCAATGTGAGCAAGCCATGATTGCGTAACATTAAAAGCGATTTGGCGCCGAGGTTCTTCACAATACGGTCGCGTTCCTCGAGCTCAAGCGCAATCCCCTCATAATCGTGATATGCCAGATCATTATAGACCTGCATGGCCATTTGCGTATAGCGGCGCAGGCCCTTTTTCTGGGCCGAAACGGCCATGCCATAGGGTGTATGCGTATGGATAACACAGCCCGCATCAGCGCGCGATGCGTGAACGGCCGAATGTATGGTAAAGCCAGCGGGATTGATAAAATAATCTGTCTCCTGGCAAACTATCCCCTCGCCATTTATCTTGACCAAAGATGATGCGGTCATTTCATCAAACATAACACCGTAAGGATTGATCAGAAAACGGTGCTCACCGTCTTCATCAGGCAAACGCATTGAAATATGGGTAAAGACAAGGTCTGTCCAACCATGCATGGCACAGAGGCGATAGGTTGCCGCCAGATCACAGCGCGCCGCCCACTCGGCCTCTGACACGTGCCCTTCGAGACGTTTGACCTGCGTCGGATCAGGAATATTAAATCCACTCATGCCCTGCACGGCTGCTGACGCCTTATTCTCAGTCTGCGCATTCATAATCATACTCCATTTTTTTTCTATTGATAGCTTGCACCAAGAATTTCGCAAGTTATGGCCAAGTCATGATTTCTGCATGGACATTTGGAAGATTGCCCAATGGTCGTGAGGTTACGGCTTATAGTTTGCAACATAAGTCAGGTCTATGGGCGATTATACTGGATTATGGTTTAACCCTACAAAGTCTGATTTTGCCAGATGGACGAAACATCATATTAAACCACGCCGATCTGGACGGCTACATGTCAGGCGATGATTATCGCGGCGCCATGATCGGCCCTTATGCCAATCGAATAGAGGGCGCATCGTTCACAATAGATGAGACACGTTATCAACTTGAGACCAATGAAGAGAGCTGGAACCTACATAGCGGTCCCGATGGATTTGATCGCCAGCTTTGGACAATGACGCCGTCAGGAGATTGCCTAATAGCGACTTTAAACACGCAGGCTATTTCCGGCTTTCCCGGTCAATTGGATGTGCGTGTAAAATTTGAGCTATCGGAAAAGAGCTTAAGAATAAGTCTGAAAGCCGTCGCGGATCAATCGACCCCAATCAATATGACCTACCACCCCTATTGGAATCTAAAGGGTAAGGATGTGATCAATGGCCATGACTTATACCTCATATCCGACCAGAAAACGGATTACGGATTGATTGGTAGCAAGGATATATCCCAAACTCGATTTGATTTTAAGACACCGTGCCCGATTGGTCAGGTTCAGTTAGATCACAACTTTAAACGGCTTAAAGCCGTCACATTGCAGTATGAAAAAACAACGCTTCAAATTTCATCCTCCCTGCCAGATCTTCAAATTTATTCGGGCGATCAATTAAAAGCGTCGCGATCTGGTATTGCGTTTGAACCGCAATTTCAGCCCAATGATATTAATCTGGAGCGCAAAAGCTTATTCAAAGCTGGCGAGCCTTATGATCACTGGATTGAATATGCGTTTGATTGGCGTTAGTCATTTTCGAAGAAAATTGTGCAGAGACTATATAAGAAAAAGAGGGTCCGTATGAAAAAGCCGGTTTTGACTTTACTCGCTCTGGGCATGACAGCCTGCCAAGCGCAGCCACCCGGTAAGACCGCGCCAGACTCTGCCGTAATCCAATCTACATATAACGAAACGCTCGCTTTGAAATTGGGCGCAGATGAGTATGGCATGCGCCAATATGTGATGGTGATTTTAAAAACCGGCCCGAATGATGCCTCGATCACTGATCCCGAAAGGCGGGCTAAAATTTTCAAAGGCCATTTCGACAATATTTCAGCCTTGGCGGAGACCGGTGAACTCGTCCTCGCCGGACCGTTTTCAGATCCCGATAAAATCAAGCGCGGCCTTTATATTTTTGATGTAAAAACCGTCGAAGCGGCAAAAGCACTTGTTTTGCGTGACCCCGCAGTCGAGGCGGGAATTTTTACACCTGAATTTACAGCCTATTACGGATCAGCGGCACTCAGGACGATCAATGAAGTCCACCAGACAATCTCTAAAGAGAGCCAGGGCTAAAGCATTAAGTTGGCGATTTAAGCCAGACAGGTTTCAGGTGTGACCCAATCCAGACCTTGTGCCTCGGCAACGGCCTCAATGGTCAATTTGCCTTCACAGACGTTCAAACCGTTCAAGAGATGCGGGTCCTCGCGCATCGCGTCTTTCCACCCCAGCCTAGCGATGCGCTTGGCGTGATAAAGTGTCGCCGCATTCAGCGCATAAGTCGAAGTTCTCGCAACACCGCCAGGCATATTGGCCACGCAATAATGGACAACACCGTCAACAATATAAGTTGGCTCGCCATGAGTTGTTGGCTTGGATGTCTCGAAACATCCGCCTTGATCAATGGCTACATCGACCAGAACAGCCCCCTCTTTCATCAAGCCCAACATTTCGCGAGTGATCAGTTTGGGCGCCGCCGCGCCAGGAATAAGGACGGCCCCAATGACCATATCAGCTTCTTGGATCAATTCTTTCAAAACGGCCGGCGTTGAGCGTCTTACATTGGCCCTCACGCCAAATTCATAGGAGAGTTTTTCCATGACCTTATTTGAGCGCTCAAGAATGGTCACATCAGCTTGTTGGCCGATTGCCATAAGGGCCGCATTATAGCCAACATCCCCGCCGCCAATAATCACAACCTTACCGGACGAAACCCCAGGCACGCCACCGAGCAAAACACCGCGACCTCCGCCTTGTTTCATCAGGGCCGCTGCCCCGACTTGCGGCGCAAGCCGGCCCGCGACTTGACTCATGGGCTTGAGCAAGGGGAGTTCACCCGCATCATCTGTGACGGTCTCATAAGCAATACAGACCGCTCCACTTTTGATCAGATCCTCTGTCTGCGGCGCATCCGGCGCAAGATGTAGATAGGTATAGAGAATTTGGCCCGGCCGTAACATGGCGCGCTCGCTCGCCTGCGGTTCTTTGACCTTGATAATCATATCACAATTTTCAAAAAGCGTGGCCGCATCCGCTTTAATCAGGGCGCCCGCCCGCTCATATTCAGTATCACTGGCGCCAATCCCCGCCCCTGCCCCAGATTGGACCCAAACCTCTTGTCCATCATGAACGAGTTCAGAGACAGACTCCGGTGTCAGGCCGACACGATATTCCTGAGCTTTAATCTCTGTTGGGACGCCGATACGCATGGAAAGCTCCATAAAAATTGATCTTGTCTGGATTTATATCCCAATATACCTAGAAATACTTACGAATTTACGCGTTTTTATTTTATTTTATCGCTATATTTCCTAATATTTTTCTTATATCGCACATATTTATGAAAATATCTGAAATCGATCGTAAAATACTCCACGAGCTGCAGATGAATTGCCGACAGACCTCCGCTGCGATTGGAGAGAAAGTCGGCCTTTCCACATCGGCGTGTCATCGTCGCATTGGCTTATTGGAAGAGCGTGGCCTTATAGAGCGCTATGCCGCCCGCTTGGATGGTGAAAAACTGGGTTTTGGTATGACATTTTATGTCGAAGTGACCTTAGAAGGGCAAAGTGAAACCATCCTATCTGCCTTTGAAAAAGCCGCTTTGGCGCGCCCTGAAGTGTTGGAATGCCACCTTATGACAGGACAAGCCGATTATTTGATCAAAGTCGCGGCCCCCAATACGACTGAATATGAACGCCTATACCGCCGAACCATTGCGGCTTTGCCCCATGTCAGTCGTATTCAATCCAGTCTTGTGATGAAGACCGTGAAACGCTGGTCGGGTTACCCTGCCCTATAAGTGAGTCGTACATACTAACCGCTTGCTATAACATGTAGAAATTTCGCTTTGCTTTGCCTCTCACGCTAAAATTGAGCCTTTATGGCTGATATTTAACCAGACAGCCTATAGAAATAGCGGCAAATTGCATGGACCGCCTGTTTCGGCTTCGCTATGACAGGAACAGGAAGACCGTGGTCCAAATCAGTGGATCATTATGTAAAGGGGAAGGCTTTTTGGCCCATCGGACCATTAAATCAATTTGGCTAACCTCATTGCTGGGTTCTACGCTTATGGTGCCGGCCCTCGCCCATGCCCAGTTCGGGGATGTTACGCGCGCGGATCAAGACCTGCAACTCGCCCCTGACAGCCCTTTTCGCGATCCCGATATTATTTATCTGGAAGCCGATGTCCTTGACAATAATGAGGAAACGCAAGTCCTGACTGCTTCAGGCGAAGTTGAAGGTCGCTATCAAGACCGAACCTTACGCGCAGACCGTGTCGTCTATGACCTTAAATCCGGTCAAATTATAGCGTCGGGGAATGTTGTCTTGGTGCAAGCCGATGGCAGTTCACAATATGCGGATAAGTTAGAGCTCTCCAATGAGCTTGATACGGGTACAGCGACCGACTTTGTCGCAAGATTACCCGGTGGTGGCCAAACGGCTGCCCGTTTTGTGGCGCGCGGGGCAGATGGCGAGGTAGAACTTTACAATGCCTATTACACGGCTTGCGAAGTTTGCGAAGAAAAGCCGAAACCCTCATGGCGTATTAAGGCGCGGCAAGTCACCCAAGATAAAGACACAAGAACCGTTCAATATCGAAATGCAACGCTTGAAGTCTTTGGACTTCCTGTTTTTTACACACCTTATCTCGCCCATCCCGATCCAAGCGCAGAGCGTGCAAGTGGCTTACTCATGCCATTTGCCGGATTTTCTCAATCCCGAGGCATTACAGTTCAAACCCCCTATTATTGGGCCATTGATGATTATACCGAGGCAACCATTACCCCTCGGATTTATTCAAAGGTCAATCCGCTCATTGAATATCAATTTGGGCGGCAATTCCATACGGGTCGTATCGAGATAGATGGTAGTTTCACTTATGGTAGTATTTTTGATCGCCGGGGCGATTCATTTGACGATCCTGCGCTTTTTTCGAACCCCGACAATGCGGTGACCGGGCGACGTCTTCGTAGCCATATATTTGCCAAAGGCTTATTCGCGCCAACGGATTTCTGGAGTTATGGTTTCGGGGTCCAGCTAACAACAGATGACAATTACTTAAGGCGGTATGGCCTCTCGGCACAAAGACGCACACAGGGCCTTTTCGAAGGTGAGTCACAACGCAATACGACTCAAGCCTTCCTCATTGGTCAAAATGATACAACCCGGATCACGGTCGCGACCGTCGGCTTTCAAGACTTACGTGACCGTATTCGCGAAAATGACGATGGGACCTTTACATTCGCCGAACGCAATGACCGGACCTTGCCGATTTTGCTCCCCAGAATTGAATTAGAGCATAATATGG
>CAYRMO010000077.1:0-3166 GCA_964425355.1 uncultured Algimonas sp.
TACCGCTCGCGTGCCGCGGCTCAAATCGGGGATCTTCCAAACTTAGAACGCGTCGAGGTCGTTTCAGGTCCGCAATCGACACTCTTTGGTAAAAACGCGCCCGTTGGCGTTGTGAGTATTGTAACGCGCAAACCCGATTTTGAAACAAATGGCTATATTGAAGGCGGTATTGGGGCATTTAACCAAGTTTACGCCAAAGGTTATATTACGGGCGGGGTTTCTGACACAGTCGCCATTAGTCTTGGTGGTGGATTTCAGCAACGCGATGGATATTTCGAGCCAGTAGAAGGGTCAGGCGGCGGAGAGTTTAATGATATTGATCGCTTCAATATTCGTGCTCAAGCCTTATGGGAACCCACGGATAGTTTCTCAGGGCGCTTTATTTGGGACCAATCGACATTGGATGAAAATTGTTGTGGTGTCGCAACAGCTGTGGTCGGACCGACTGCCGCTATTGTAAATGCATTGGGCGGTCAAGTTCCAACGCCTAACGATCCATTTTCACGTGAAACCGCTGTAAATTCCGCTACTCCCAACGAGATTGATGATGGCGGCTGGTCGGCTCAATTTGATTGGGACCTAGACGCATTTGGCGGTATAACCTTTACGTCGATTACGGCGGATCGTGGAAATTCTTATGATTATGATAGTGATAGTGATTTTACGACACTTGACCTTTTGGAGAGCACATTCCAATTTGTCGATATTGATACGTTCAGTCAGGAATTCAGGATTGCATCGAGTAACCCAGGACGCTTTAACTGGCTAATCGGTGGTTTCTATCAAGATGAGACGATCGAACAAGAATCTGGTCTAGATTATGGTTCAGACCTGCGTGCATATATCGATGCATTAGCATCGATTGACTCAGATCCGACCTCACCAACATTTGGAGTGCCGTTAACATTTATTCAGGGCCCGTCTGCGTCTCCTCTATTTGGTATTGAAGCCGCGCTGGGATTTGAGTCTGGGTCTTTCTTTGGAGACCAGGTTCGAATTGAAGAAGATTTTAGGCAAGAAAATGAAAGCTGGTCGATTTTCGGTAATGTTGATTTTGAGGTAACTGACAGATTTACAATTACTCTCGGTGGTAACTACACAGAAGATAGAAAGAGTGTCTCGGCGTCGACCGTTAATAATGACGCATTCAGTAATTTGGATCTAACGGGCCCGACAGGTGCGGCCCTCGTATTCCCGGGTGTATTACCTGTGGTCACAGATCAGGTCGCTACAGCGTTGTTCGCAATGGGTGATGCGGATAATATGATCCCATCATTCGAGCAAGCCCTTAACCTACCCTTTACACCAGATAATTTGGCATCCGCTGAATCCGGTGATTTTGGTCCAGTAGCCCAAGGTTTTGTCGCTCAGATACGAGCTGGCGCGGCTGCGGCTGCGGTTCCAATCGCTCAAGGCGTTGCAGCAGATCTTGTTCAGACCTCCGCAAGCCCATTGGCAGGCTTGCTACCTCTGCAATTCCAGCCACAATTCCTATCATTGCCGAATGATATTGAAGACGGTCGGACCAGTGATAGCGAGTTCACCTATTCGATCAAAGGGTCTTACGAGATCAATGATAATTTCAACACCTATATTGGATATTCAACAGGCTTTAAGGCGTCGTCCTTTAACTTGACCCGTGACGCCCGTCCTTTGACGACCGATGGTGGGGCCTTAGACGCGGCAGGTTTGTTGCCGAATAATTTCAATCCACCAATTGATAGTTCATTACCTTGTACGGACCCCGTAAATATTGTCGACGATTTCTGCGGACGAAATTTCGGCACACGTTTCTCTGAACCTGAATCTATTCGGTTGATCGAAGCGGGCTTGAAAGCCAAATTTGATTGGGGTGCTTTTAACATCGCTATTTTTGACCAAACCGTCGAAAACTTCCAATCTACAATATTCCAAGGCACAGGTTTTGTATTAGCCAATGCGGGTGAGCAAACCACACGTGGTATTGAGCTGGATTCAACCTTTACGCCTGTTGAAGGCCTGACATTAGGCTTAGCTGGTATTTGGCAAGACCCTGAATTTGTTGACTTCCAAGGGGCGCCCGTCGTCACTGGAGGCGAACTCGATTTGGCAGATGGTCTTGCAGACGGTGTTGGTGATCTATCCGGAGAAAGACCTGCTGGTATTAACCAGCTCGCCTTCTCTGCCTCCGCACAATATGACTTCCAACTGAGCGACTCTATAGGCGCCTTTATCCGGGGTGATTATCAGTTCGAAGATGAAGTCCAAGTTGTCAATAATATACCAGGTGTTGATCGGGATACATCCATCTTTAACGGTGCGATTGGCTTGTCATTCAATGAAAGCCTAGCGGTTAGATTTTGGGGTCGTAACCTGTTTAATCACGACACCTTTACAAGTGCCTTCCCAGGCGTTGTTCAAGCTGGGACGGTTAATGCGTATCCAAACCAGCCACGTACATATGGCGTGTCGGTTCGCAAGAGCTTCTAAACTAGGTTTGAGAGATTTGATTTTAAAGCGGCCTGTGGGCCGCTTTTTTTTATGCGCAAATGCGCTATTCGACCGTCACGGATTTGGCGAGGTTGCGCGGTTGGTCAACATCTGTGCCGAGGTGCACAGCCGTATGATAAGCCAGCATTTGAATGGCAATTGTCGTCAGGATTGGCGCGACAAAACTATCACCACTTGGCACGACGATCATATCTGCAGCCATATCCGCTGCGGATTTTGCACCTGTCTCATCTGTAATAAGCGTAATTCGCGCGCCTCTGCTGGCGACCTCTTGAAGATTTGAAATGGTTTTCTCAAAGAGCTCATCATATGGCGCAAGAACAATAACGGGCGTACCATCTTCGATCAAAGCAATAGGGCCATGTTTTAATTCCCCAGCGGCATAGCCTTCTGCGTGAATATAGCTGATTTCCTTAAGCTTAAGCGCGCCTTCAAAAGCAATAGGAACCTGACTGCCACGCCCCAAATAAAAAGCCGATTTGGCTTTTGAAAGCTCAAAGGCAAGCTCTTCGATATGTTTGTCGAGCTCGAGCGCGTCAGATATTTTTCGCGGTAATTTGATTAATTCACGTGTCAGACGGATCTCACCTTCGCGCGACAATGTCTTGCGCGAAACGGCGGCGGATAGGGCAAGGGCTGCGAGAGCCGTTAATTGCGAGGTAAAGGCCTTTGTCGA
>CAYRMO010000077.1:3266-12774 GCA_964425355.1 uncultured Algimonas sp.
TCTGGAATATTTGCGCTGAGACGAAATTCATCGACGTAATTTGCTAGAGTTCGCGTGATTGTTTCTGGCTGCTCATAGATTTCTTTGAGCATGAAATGGCGATAATTTCCTTTTTCCGCCATAGCGGGACCGCCAGAGATAATTGTGACTTCGCGGGTAACAGGAATGTCTTTGGCATCAAAAATCTCGTACCCATCTGGGCGAATAACCGCCCAATCTCCTTCTTCCAGATAAACGAGACGATTGGTCAGTTGCGCCATCGCCATGGCGTCTGAGCCAATATAATTTTCATCATCTCCTAGGCCCAAAGCCAAGGGGGATCCGGCTCGGGCACAGAAAATTTCATCCTCAACTCCGTCAATAATTACACCAAAGGCATAGGCGCCATGAAGTTTTTTGAGGGTAGCGGAAAAGGCCTCTTTAGGCGTTTTGCCATTGGACAGTTCAACATCGACGAGATGGGCGACGACTTCTGTATCTGTTTCGGTTTTAAATTCTCTTTGCCCTTTGAGGCTTTCGCGCAGCTCCAAAAAATTCTCGATAATCCCATTATGGACCACGGCGACACGTCCGGATTTATGGGGGTGGGCATTGGTTTCATTCGGTACACCGTGGGTCGCCCATCTTGTATGGGCGATCCCGCTTTGTCCGTCCAAAGGATATTCGGAAATATAAGCCTCGAGGTTTTTGATTTTTCCCTCAGCGCGACCGCGCGATAAAGAGCCATTATTCAACACTGCGATACCGGAGCTGTCATAGCCCCGATATTCGAGACGTTTTAGCCCGTCTACCAATCGATCTGTCACCGATGTGTGACCCGTAATGCCGATAATGCCGCACATAAATCCATGCTTCCCTATTTTTGGTTAGACTATAGTATAGACCTTAAAAATCAGGAAAGACGCAAAATTAGGGCAAAGCTATGGTCTTGATGTGTCAGGGCCTAAATTTATCTTCTTTAACCCTGGAATTAGGCTGGACACTCACGGCCTTCAATTTTAATCAAATCCAATGTCTTATGGACGATCCATGATCAACTCACCTAACCCGGCCGATGTAAATCGTTACAATTCGACGTCTGAGTTCCCGCTAAAAACATGGGCTCTTTTTTTTGCCTTATCAGTCGTTTTGAGTTTCGTTTACCTTGAAATTGTGATGCCGAGAGGCGCGCATTTTCCGCTTTGGCTTGATGCCTATCAATATTTAGAAAATTACGACAGAAATTTTAAAAATGGCGGAAGATGGTTTAACTATCTCACATTTGATCTGATCTCTGCTTTACCCAAAAGACTCGCCTATTATTTGGATCTTCTGACAACGGCGGTCTTATGGCTATGTTTTTTAAGGCCAAAACAAACCACCCATCATTTCCTTTTATTTTCTGTCCTATGTCTCGTGATTTTATCGAGCAATATTATGTTTAGCGTAAGATTTTGGCCAGGCGGACGGATAATGACGAACCTAGCGACCATTCTGGCTGTTGTCATTATTCATTCCAATCTTCGATTAATCGTGAAACTCCCACTTATTTTTCTCGCTATTCTTGCTATTGGGGGCGGGTATCAATTTCATCATTTGATGCTTATTCTGGCGTTTATTACAGCGCCAAGATCTGTCCCGTATAATTGGAAATCCTTCGTCCTGATAACTGGCCTATGGATAGTAGGCTTCATCACGGCCTATGTTTTTGCCGACCTCTTATCGACCTTAAAATTCGGAGATGGTCGTTCAACGGTTAGAGGGTACCGCGCCTTAGATGATAGTGGTGGCTCCAAAATTTCGAAGCTATTTTCAAACCTTGAAATTATAAGTCGGTCTATGTTTGGAAGTTTTGTTAAGACGATATCAAAATATCCATTTTTTTATATCAGTCCGGTTTTATTGATGATTGGGGCGGTCATAGGCATTCGACACATGTCTATTCCAAAAGATGCTTTATACCGCGTCTTGTGGTGGACCGCGCCAATTTTAGGCATTGTCGTCATATTGGCTGTGGCCAATCACCGATTTTACCCACGCCTTAATCTGAGTTCACTGATGGCAATTATGCTTGGCCTATGGATCGTCTCAAAGGAATCCCCAATGGCGATGAAGACCATTATGCTCGGGGCTTTTTTATATTTCATTCCACAAGTGATTATAAACCGAGGACAATTGAAAGCTATAGATAGAGGTATCACCCAGACTTTAGACCGACTCGTCCCAATATTTGAAGCAGACCCAATAGACGCTCAAACACAGCTGGTCGTCTTTGACCTTGATCAAACCCTTAAGGCCGACGGGAAGAATATTGGTAGATTTGCTCGTTACTTTAAAGAGGTTTTGGAGGTCGATCGATTTACCTATTGCGACAGGATCGAGAAAAACCTGTGCCGTCGCCTAAATGGTTCTCGAAAAATTGAGGTTAAAACCCTTGCCTGCGAGACGCCGAACCATATCTATAAGGAGAGACAAGGCCGACGGATTTTGATCTATGTGTTTGATCGAAAATCTTGCGAATAGAGGTTTATAAATATAAAAAAGACCTGCCAAATTTATTGGCAGGTCTCAAAGTCTAGTCTGGTTTTTGCAAACCTTTATAGGAAACGATTAGGCATCCACCGTATCATCGATTTCCGCACTCCACTCGCCGAGGCTGGCAAGTCCGTTCATCCGTGCGCGATGATTAAAGGCAGTTTGAGCCGCGTCATAATTCTCAGCTTTGCCTTTCCAAGCAAAGAGAGCAGATTGTTGCAAAGCGCGACCAAAGGAATAAGTCAGTTTCCACGGGAACCCGCCAACCTTATTCATCATATCAAGATTGCGTGTGGCTTCCTCATTGGCTTGTCCACCTGATAGGAAGGCAATGCCAGGAACCGCTGAAGGCACCGTGTCTTTTAAGACTTTAATGGTCCGCTCAGCTATTTCCTCACGTGATGGTTGTTGGGCGCATAATTTGCCGGCCACAACCATATTGGGTTTTAGGATCGTGCCTTCGAGGGCGACGCCTTGCTCATAGAGTTCGGTAAATAAAGAATTCAACGTGCGTTCTGTGACCTCGTGACAGCGTTCAACCGAATGATGTCCGCCCATAAGAACTTCCGGTTCAACAATCGGAACAATGCCAGCTTCTTGGCACAATGCGGCGTAGCGGCCCAATGCATGTGTATTGGCTTTGATGCCGCCATCTGATGGAACGCGGCCCACTTTGACATCGGGATGGCTGATTTCTATCACAGCGCGCCATTTCGCAAACCGTGCGCCTAATTTGTAATATTCTTCTAATCGTTCACGAAGACCGTCCAAGCCTTGCGTAATGGTCTCGCCGGGTCTCCCCGCCAGTGGGGTAATCCCTTTATCAACTTTAATCCCCGGAATTGCGCCAGCCTCTTGCATTAATTTGACAAATGGTGTGCCGTCCTTGGCGCTTTGACGAATGGTTTCGTCAAAAAGAATAACGCCGCTGACATAGTCTTTCATGGCGGGTTGTGTCCGAAAGAGCATTTCGCGCCAATCGCGACGGTTCTCTTCGTTGTTTTCAACACCAATAGAATCAAATCTTTTTCCAATTGTGCCGTGACTTTCGTCGGCGGCCAAAATGCCGGACCCCGGCGCGACCATAGCGACGGCAATTTTATTTAAGGCTTCTAGATCCATGAGAGGCTCCTATTTTTAAGCTTTATCTGTTTTGAGAATATCGACACCAGGAAGAGGTTTACCTTCCATCCATTCAAGAAACGCGCCACCAGCCGTACTGACAAATGTAAAATCATCAACGACGTCAGCAAGTGCAAGGGCCGCAACCGTATCCCCGCCACCTGCAACAGAGATGATTTTGTCCGATTTACAAAGTTTGGCGGCATATTTCGCGCATTCCACCGTTGAGGTGTCAAAGGGCGTTAATTCAAAGGCGCCAAGCGGGCCGTTCCAAATGAGGGTCTTGGCTTTTTCCATCGCGTCAAGAATTGCGCTAACAGTATCAGGTCCGGCGTCCAAGATCATCTCTTTGGTTTTAACACCGTCCAGCCCGCAGACGCGGCTATCGGCCTTGGCTTTAAATGCCTTGGCGGCCACGACATCTTTTGGAAGGATGATTTTGCATTTGGCTTTTTTCGCCGCTTTCAAAATATCCAACGCTTTGTCTTTCAGGTCTTTCTCACAGAGTGAGGCGCCGACCTTATGACCTTGTGCGAATAAAAACGTATTGGCCATACCGCCCCCAATGACGAGCGTATCAAGCTTTGAGACAAGGTTTTCCAAAAGGTCGATTTTTGTCGATACTTTAGCGCCGCCCACAATCGCCATGACAGGCGTTTCGGGATGATCCAGAGCGCTGGCAATGTGGTCGAGCTCACGTTCCATGGCAAGACCGGCATAGGCCTTGAGATGAGCCGCCACGCCGACACTGGAGGCATGGGCGCGATGGGCCGCCGAGAAGGCATCCATGACAAAAATATCGCCAAACTCGGCAAAGTCTTTTGCCAAAGCTTCATCATTTTTGGTCTCACCGGGATGGAACCGTGTATTTTCAAGCAGGGTAACATCGCCCGGCTCCATAATGTCCAAGATATTCCGGTTGAGCGTCGCGGAGAAATTGACGGGGTGATCCAAGAGTTCAACCAATGAAGGGACGATAAAGCGTAAGGATAAGGCGTCATCAACTTTGCCTTTGGGACGACCAAAATGGGACATGAGGACAATCTTTGCGCCTTTTTTGCGCAATAATTCGATTGTCGGCAAGGCCGCGCGAATGCGCGTATCATCTGTAATCGAGCCATCCTTATGCCGCGGTACATTGAAATCTACTCTGATAAGGGCCGTTTTCCCTTTTAGCCTTGCTGATCTAAGGCGACGAAAATCCATTTAGGTGGCTCCAATATTTCGGCCCATGATGCGGGCCACATCTATCATGCGGTTGGCAAAACCCCATTCATTGTCATACCAAGCGATGATCTTGACAAGGTCGCCATCCATATCTTTTGTCAGCAAAGATGCAAATATCGCGCTATGTGGATCATGATTCAAATCAGAACTCACAAGCGGGTTTTCAGAGTAACAAATAACACCTTTCAAGGGTCCTTCTGCGGCCTCTTTCATATAGCTATTGATCTCTTCTGCGCGACTTCGCATTTCGGGTTGAAAGGCAAGATCGACCATGGATACATTGGCGGTGGGGACACGGACTGCGGAGCCCGAAAGTTTGCCTAGGAGTTCCGGGATCACGAGGCCCACGGCTTTGGCGGCACCTGTCGAGGTTGGGATCATATTCAGGCCTGCCGCGCGAGCGCGGTAGAGATCCTTATGCGAATTATCCAAAATCCGTTGATCCTGAGTGTAAGAATGTACCGTGGTCATAAACCCTCGCTTTATGCCAACAGATTCCAGCAAGACTTTCGCGACAGGAGCAAGGCAATTTGTCGTACAAGACGCACATGAAACGACTTTGTCATCCTTACCTAATTGGTTGTGATTGACCCCATAAACAATCGTCTGATCCACATCTTTGGCAGGGGCTGAGATAAGAATGGATTTCGCGCCCGCCTTAAGATGGGGTTGAACCGTGTCGCGTGAGCGAAATATGCCGGTACATTCCATAACCACATCAATATCCATGCCGCCCCAATCAACGGCGCCGGGGTCGCGCTCATGGCTCATGGCGACGCGTCCGCTGCCATAGTCAATCCAGCCATCACCTGTGATGACAGTTTGTCCAAATCGACCATGCACGCTGTCATAGCGAAGCAGATGGGCCGAGGTTTCCAGAGCACCGGGGGAATTGATGGCGACGAGTTCGATATCGTCAATATTATATTCTGAAATCGCGCGCGCGACGAGGCGTCCGATTCGGCCAAAGCCGTTAATCCCAATTTTTACTGGCATTGCAGTATCCTGTGTTGCGTCTTGTTCACGGCCTCAGGGAAATTTCCTTATCGAAAATTCGGCTCCCCATGAGCAGACCGTGAGAACAAGTCAATATATTCTCTTGTTTCATCGCATTATGCAGTCCATTCTGTTAAAAAACTGGTAGGTAAAAGAGAACAAAATGCATGACAGCGTTGACATAAAATCCGCCAAGATCGCTTTAGACGATGCTATTGATTCGCTAGAGACTGCGATTGGCCCAATTTTATCGCGGATTAAAGCCTTAGAAGCCACGGCGGGTGATACAGAACTCTTTAAAGAGGACCGCGCAAAATTAGCAGCTCAGCTTGATGAGATGGCGGCAAAAACCGAAGAATCAGCCACATTGGCGGCCGAAGAAGTGCTCAAAGCTGAACAAGCTGTTTCAACTTTGGAACGCAGAGAAGAAGAATTTGCGACTTTGGCACGCGACAGCGAAGCCGAGCTGGACCGGGTTATGTCGATTATTCACAAGGCAATGGAGGCCTAGAGCATGGGACGCGTGAGTTTAGATATTAATGGACGTAAATACGCCATGGGTTGCGAAGATGGTGAAGAAGAACGTCTTTTGCGTCTGGGTCAGAAATTGGATGACCGTGTCAACCAAATCGCCAATCAGTTTGGCCAAATAGGCGATCTGCGCCTTTTGGTTATGGCCGGCATTACTTTGATGGATGAGGTCGAGGACACGGCGGAAAATATAGAAAAACGTGTTGATGCCAAAGCGGCTGGCTTGCGCAAAGAATTGAATACGGCAACCTCTACAAGTCTCAAAACACAAAAGGATGCGGCGATCTCACTTAATACGGCGGCGCAAAGAATAGAGGCCCTAGCGAGCAAGCTGAAAGCCTGAATGTTATTAATCCAATCTCTGCGGATTAACAAAATGTGGCTTGCCATTCGCTTATACAGTGTCCACATGGAACACGATGGTCGCTGCGGGCTTTGTGTGAAACACTAATCCACCGGACCTTACTGTATCCTTAGGGAGCTGGCTCTGTCTGGGCCGTGGTCCAGTTAATTCCGGCGCCCACCTCAAATTGAGGTTCACGAGGATTTTTAAGTTTCCACGTGTTATGTGGTGGCCATCGCGCTCGAATATTAAAACAGTCTTTTGGACGACAAATGAAGGCCGACGCACGAAAACAAGCTCGTTTGCGCCGCTCACGTCTTGGGAGCGCGTTCGATCTCAACAGCTTGATCAGAAATTTCCCGTCTCATATCGAGGCACAAATCATCGCTGGCTTTGCGCCCATTCGGGACGAAATAAACATATGGCCACTCTTGCGTCACTTGCATGAGACCAATCATAAAATTTGTTTGCCTGTAACGCCGGCGAGCCCAGCCCCGCTCAGCTTCCGACATTGGGAACCTGGTGCAGATCTTTCAAAAGACCGCTATGGCATATCCTATCCGATCTCGGGCGAAACAATAAGGCCCGATTTTATTTTCCTACCCTTACTGGCTTTTACACCTCAAGGCGCCCGCCTCGGCTATGGTGGAGGCTATTATGATCGAACATTAGACGTTTTACGCGCCACAGGTGAAGTTTTTGCTTGTGGTGTTGGCTATGCAGGGCAAGAAATAGATGACTTGCCGGTGGGGGATCATGATCAAAGTCTTGATGGCATATTGACTGAAACCGGATTTAGAAAGTTCTAGATGAAACTTGCCTTTTTTGGAGATGTTGTCGGCCGGTCAGGGCGCGAGGCCGTCAAGCGTCACCTCCCATATCTCAAAGGACATCTTGGGCTCGATGCTGTTGTTATAAATGCGGAAAATGCGGCTGGTGGTTTCGGCATCACACCTTCAACGGCAGAAGAGTTATTTGATGCGGGCGCAGATGTTCTGACGCTCGGGAATCACACATTTGATCAAGCCCAAGGTATTTCAGCGATAGATAATGATCCCCGTATTCTACGGCCGTGTAATTACCCCAAAGGCACGACGCCGGGCCGCGGTGCAGGCTTGTTCGATATTAAGGGCTATCAGCTCCTCGTAATTAATGTGCTGGGCAATGTATTTATGGATCCGCTGGATAATCCCTTTCATGCTGTTGATCATGAATTGGAAGCCGCCCCGCTCGGGAGTGTTGCTGATGCCGTATTGGTTGACGTTCATGCCGAGGCAACCTCTGAAAAAAATGCCATGGGTTATTTTTGTGATGGTCGGGCAAGCCTTGTCGTCGGAACTCATCAGCATATCCCGACAAGTGATGCGCGTATCCTGCCCAATGGGACGGCCTATCAAACAGATGCTGGCATGTGCGGGGACTATAACTCAATCATCGGCATGGACATAGAAGAACCGATAAGGCGTTTTACGACGAAAATGCGGGGTGGCCGTTTTTCAACCGCAAGCGGGGCTGGTACATTATGCGGAGTTTTTGTGGAAACGGGATCAAATGGCCTTGCCACACGTATTGAACCCATCCGTATGGGTGGCCAATTAGCGGAATCTATCCCGGATTAGGCCTTAGGGGCGCGTTCGAGTGGTTGCACCCACTCTTTCCGGGGGTTAAAGCCCACTCAATTCAGAATTTCGACAGTAAAGAGGTCTCCCGTGGCAGGTCATTCCAAATGGGCAAATATTCAACATCGCAAAGGGCGTCAGGATAAGCTTCGCTCCAAGCTATTTTCCAAATTGTCCAAGGATATTACAACGGCTGCCAAAATGGGCGGCTCCGATCCAGATATGAATCCGCGTCTGCGTTTGGCGATCGCCAATGCCAAGGGGCAATCCATGCCCAAAGACAATATCCAACGTGCCGTGGATAAAGGTGAAAAAGGCGAGGGCGCTGATTATGAAGATATCCGTTATGAAGGCTTTGGTCCTGCTGGGATCGGCTTTATCGTCGAAGCGTCGACAGATAATAAGAACCGGTCAGCTATGGAGATCCGGACGGCCTTTTCCAAAAATGGTGGAAATTTGGGGGAAAGCGGATCTGTGTCTTTCATGTTCGATCAATTCGGGAAAATCGAATATCCGCTGGATATTTGCGATGAAGATACAATGATGGAAGCGGCGATCGAAGCTGGCGCAGATGACGTAGAAACGGATCAGCCAGCCGCAGATCAATGGGACGAATTTGAGCCAGTGCATACGGTTTGGACGGCACGGGATGATCTGGGTGACGTATCAGCCGCGCTTAATGCAAAATTTGGCGATGCGAAATCTGTTAATCTGGTATGGAAAGCCCAGAATGACATCGATAATCCCGATTCAGCAAAATCAGTCGTCAAATTGCAAGACGCGCTAGAAGATCTCGACGATGTTGAAAATGTCTATCATAATTTTGATATGACCGAGGCGGCCGCGGCAAATTTGGCCGAAGATTAGCTTTTATAAAAATTCAACAAAAAATAGGTGGCCTATCCTATTGGATAGACCACCCGGGGGCTTCCCTGGAGGGGGAAGCTGCGCATCATATTCAAAGACAGGGGCGCTAGTCCTTGACCATGATGAGTTTTTGTTGCGGATAAGGCGTTGCCATACCAGCAGCGCCAAGAGCCGCTTTAATCTGCTCAGGCACAGAATAGCGGACATCAAAATAATGCTCACCATCCGTGAAGGGGCGAACGAGAATTTCAACAGAGCGTTCCGTTAGGTTTTCAACCTCGATAAAAGG
>CAYRMO010000078.1:0-12767 GCA_964425355.1 uncultured Algimonas sp.
GATTTAAAGATATTTAGTCTCGCCTAAAAATTCCGTGGATAAAACGGAAACCTATGTGTTGACCGGGAATGGCGATGTCGTCCAACCCGATATTTTTGAAACCGGCTCAGGCATTATTGCGATTGGGTCCGGCGGCAATTACGCTCTGTCGGCCGCCATTGCGATGGATGAATATGAAAAAGACGCCGAAGTTCTGGCCCGCAAAGCCATGGGTATTGCGGACCGGATCTGCGTCTTTACGAATAATAATCTGACGGTCGAGACCCTAAAGGCGGATTAGGTCAACCACGCCTTATTTGCAGGTATGGCCGCTTCAACGCTTAACATCGCCTGATCATATTCGCCTGCCGTCAGACGCTCTAATTGCGGGATCAATGCGGCCATATGTTTTTGGTGCTGGGTCACGCTTCGCCTTGCTTTGGGGACTTGTTATTCTAATTTATATCTATATATCCCGATATATGGATATAAATAATGCCCTCACCGCGTTTTCCGCGCTTTCGAATAAGCCGAGACTGGATGCCTTTCGCCTTTTGATCAAAGCGGGTGATACAGGCATGAGTTCGGGCGATATTGGTGAGCGGTTAGGCGCGAAACAAAATTCGACCTCGACCAATCTCTCTATCTTGCAGGCCGCAGGGTTGATTAGCTCAACTCGCCAAGGTCGCTCAGTTATCTATCGTGCCAATATGGACGGCATTCGCGGCCTGCTTGGCTTTTTGATGGAAGATTGCTGCGGAGGTCATCCCGATATTTGTCAGCCCGTTCTGAATGAAATTGCCTGTTGTGACTAATTTCACGCCCTCACAAAAATGGATGTCCGAAGTCCTGGGCACAGCCTTCCTGCTCGCGACAGTTGTGGGGTCAGGGATTATGGCCGAGACTTTGTCCGGTGGAAATCACGGTTTGGCCCTTATGGCGAATACGCTCGCCACCGGAGCGGTGCTCTATGTGCTCATCACAATTTTTGGACCCATAGGCGGCGCGCATTTTAATCCGGCGGTGACCTTGGGGTTCTGGCTCGATAAAGCCATCTCAACACGCGAGGCCTTGGCCTATATTGCAGGTCAGATCATTGGCGGGTTTTTTGGCGTATTTGCCGCCCATGCCATGTTTGAGATCCCGCTTTTGCAAGTCGGCTCCAAAGCTCGCACTGGGTTGGGTCAGGGCTTGTCAGAAGGGATTGCCACATTTGGCCTCGTCCTTGCGATTTTACTGGCGGTGAAATTCCGTCCTAAAACAGTGCCTATGACCGTCGCACTTTATATCATCGCCGCCTATTGGTTTACGTCCTCAACCAGTTTCGCCAATCCCGCCGTCACCATCGCTCGGTCCATGACAGATAGTTTCACAGCCATTCGTCCGTCTGACTTACCGGTATTTATTATCATGCAGATGATTGGCGCAGGCCTTGCTTTTATGGCTTATCGGTTTTTCACCTTTTCAAAAACCCAATCGCTTTAGCGCCTCGCAAATACTCTCAAAACCCGTTAAATATTATCAGCCATATACTCGCTTGGCGGGACACCAAACCAGGATTTAAAAGCCTTGGTAAATGCAGCTTGGTCATTATAGCCCAGCGCATGGGAAATTGTGACGAGGGGAATACCTGCATTGATTTTTCTAATGGCTGTTTCCTGGAGAACACGAAGCTTTACCGCTTTAAAACTCGTGTTTCGATTTGTTAGCTCACGCGCCAATGTACGTTCACTAAAGCCAAGGGCCGTTGCAATTCCGGCTTTGGTTAGTTTCTCATATCCCAACGTTCCGCGCATTTCGCGTTCAAGCCGGTCAATAAGGTCTTCATCTTCGTCCAGCGCATTTAGACCTGCATCCAGTCTTTCCCGATATGTGGCGAGTTGAGCCGGGTCAGATGTCGAGAATGGCGCATGTTTCACACCTGGTTTCAAGATCAAAGAATATTCATCCTGATCAAATCTTACGTCGCATTTAAATAAATCTCTATAATCTTGAATAGGCATTAATGCGTCATGTTTAATATTGACCTGGTCTACGGCATCCGGAATTTGCCAGACCAGCCAATTAACAGTGGTCAGAAAATTTGTGGCGGTAAATTCAACGACTTGCCGATAATTATCAGCCGCACTGGAGCTGAAATTTGTCTCCCATATTATCCGGTCAATCCCATTTTCCGATGTAACCGGAGAGGATCTACCAATCGTGTGAAAGAGCGGCGAATAGATTCTATAAATTTCGGCTACTTGATCAAAATCGGTACAGACTTTTAGAAGTTCGGCGGGTCGGCTATATTGTAAAATCGGATATCTAAAGGCGCATTTAATGCCGATCAAAGGATCCTCAAGACTCTCTGCCCCATAAGTCAATATTCCGGCAACCAGATCCGAATTTAATCGCCCGAGTTCCGGGATTTTCGTCAGGCCAATGGCCCTCAAACACGCCGCTTCCTCTACCCCAAATTGCGTCAAAACCCCTAAAATCTGCGTAAAATATTTCAAAGAACAGTGCGGCATTGGCAAATCGTGAAGGTTTTGGCCCAAAATGACAAGTAATTTTATTACAATGACAAGATTTTACAACTTCGGTGTGTTTTCTTAATCTTAAGGGAAACCAGGCGCACAAAGGGACCTAGGGGCGCTGTTGAGTACGGGGCAACCTTAAAAAGTCAGGAAATCTTTCCTGACTTTTTTTATTTGGATCCAAGAAACTTAAATACGGGTTGGTAGGACACGTAAAAGCGTCAATTATCACGAACTCTTTATCTTAGTTTATTCGCTAAAACCTTTTAGTATTTTAAAAAACGATATCCCTTTTTGAGAAGATTATGATGCGCCTTTTTTCAACCCTGTTCATTGGGCTTGCTTTCTTACTGCCCCATTCAACCTTTGCTACAGATGACCCAGCTCTCAAATTTGCTACCTTGGGTAAAGCGCAAGCCGAGTGTTTTTATAGTGAAAAGGGTGAATTCGTTTTGCGTGGCGATTTTGATATTGCGGCGAAGACATGTTTTAAAAAAACCTATAAACAAGGCACAAAAATCATTCGGGTAAATTCAAATGGCGGACAAAATGCGATCGGGATCATTTTAGCCAATGGATTAAAAGGAGAGCATTTCCACCTAATTATTGAAGACAGATGTAATTCGGCTTGTGCACAATATATTATGCCAATGGCGGATGAAATTACACTGGAACGAGGCGCCGGAGTCGTCATCCATGGAGCGATGTCAGAGATTTATCTTCACGCCTCTTATAAACCTCAATTTATCGCCCAGATAATTGCGGAAGGTCATTCAATAGACGCGGCCGAATATGAATACCAAGAGTTTCTGCAATATGGACGCAAACAGATTGAAGTCGCGGAAGAGCTTCGGTCAGAAAATAATGTTGGGCGCGGCTGGCTCATGCAGGCCCGAACTTGGTCTGACAATGCGGCGGGCTATGCGATAACGGAAACAGATTTAGATTGGCTGAGAAATAAAGACGTTGCGGGTATTTTGATTGATAGGACATTTATCGAAAGCTGTTTGCCCGATGTCAAAATCAACCAGTTTTTCGGACCTTCTTCGGCCGTGGCCAAAGATTTTATTGGATATCAAGATCGTATCGAAGCAGCAAATCTTGCTGTTTTACCCCATGCTAAATGTGTGAATTAGAGCGATATTAGGACAATACTTAATTTAGGCGCTTTGCCCCAAGCGTCTCGACAATCTCATTCACCGATCTTGCGAGGTTTTGAAAAATTCCGGCAATCTCTCCCTCACCTGCAGCGACAGGCTTTCCTACATCCCCCGATATCCGAATATCCATATGAAGGGGAGCGGCTCCCAGATAGGCAATATTGAGCTTTTTGGCATCACGCTCTGCGCCATCTGTTCCGAATATATGATGCGAGGCTCCGCAATCTGGACAGGTAAAGACCGCCATATTTTCGATCAGGCCGAGGACAGGAATATCGACTTTGCGAAACATGACCACACCTTTGCGCGCATCCAGCAAGGCCAGATCTTGTGGCGTTGAAATGATCACAGCCCCAGAGGGTTTGACATCTTGGGCCAGGCCCAATTGCGCGTCCCCTGTTCCTGGCGGCATATCAATAAACAGAATATCCAGCTCGCCCCAATCCACATCCCAGAGCATGCGCGAAATAGCCCCTTGAACCATCGGACCCCGCCAAACAATTGGGCCGTCATCCGAGGTCATATATCCAATCGACATGGTTTTGATGCCATGGGCTTCAATCGGTACAATTATTTTTCGCTCTCCAACAGAAATAGCGCGCGCTTGAGTACCAGATGTTCCCATAAGCATTGGCAAGCTCGGGCCGTGAATATCAGCGTCAAGCAAGCCAATCTTTAATCCAGATTTAGCCAAAGCCACCGCCAGATTGACTGCCAAGGTTGATTTCCCGACCCCGCCTTTGGCCGATGAAATAGCAATGACGCGTTTGACATCCCCATCACCTTGAACACCATCCGGGCGTTTGGGTTGATGTGGGTTACCGCGTTTGCGCCCACCTCCCATTTTGGGTCCGGCTTTGTGCGCCGATAAAATGACTTGGGCTTTTGTGACGCCATCAAGTTTTGAAAGCACGTCTTGGACCTGTTCGCGGATCGGGAAAAACGCTTCCGCCTGTGGCGGTGGGATTTGCAAAACGACTTGTAAAATACCCTCTTTGAAATCAAGCGAGGCCAGACGTCCGGCCGAGACAATATCATTTGGCCCTAACGGGTCGGAAATTTCGGCCAGGCTTTTTAAGGCTTTGTCTTCGGAATAAGACATGATCTAACCTGTCGGAAGACAAACGGATGAGATTTGCCCTCTCTGAGAAATACGCAAAGGCGGTTGCGCCGTTTTATCAGGATTAGCCGCAAAGCTAAGCAATAAGTCTCCGCTTCGGCTCACACCAAAATTCATGACGTTATGCGGAACGGCGCTTATATGCCGGATCACGTGATCCGATTTTGTGACATAAACACGATAGACGGACACATCAAAACTATCCCCGCCCCAGCCATCAATGACCCAGAATTGATTGGTCGTTTCACCCAGAGACAGGCTTCGATTGGGCAAGATCGCGATAGGCGCTTGAAAATTCCCAATGAGGTCAAAATCACCGGAATTATTATCATAATAAATTAGCGCGCCAACATCTTGGGCGGATAGATTTTCAGAGTGATAAGCTCCCAACCAACCTGTCGCATTTGGATGGGCGGAGACCAACATATCCCGCTCAAGCGCGACACGACTATTATTCCATGTTTTGACCCAGGCCTCTTTATAAAAAGGCATCTGAATCGTAATATCATCAATATCGAAATCCGCGAAGCGGCAAGTGGCTTTGTCATTTTTTGTCTTTTTATTCAGATGAGCTCGCGCCATATTTGCAATCAGCGTAACAGGATGTGTCGCCTGTTTTTGAATATCGGATAAATATTCACCTTCACCCGCAAGATAAAGCCCTGTTCTGACGGTTCGCGCATCATCAGCCAATATCATATCTCGAATAATAATGTTTTTAAGCGGCGTATCCAGATAAAATTCCGAAAGTCGATCTCTATTGACCCAGCGCTCTGATTGCGCGGCGTCCCATAAAATCTTCAACCCGGATGTTTGCAGGACAGGCGCATAATGGTCTTGGGCGATAAAGCTATCATCTAGTAAGTGCCGGAAGGCCTCGATTTGTGCGGGATTAAAATCCGCAATTTTCGATTTATTATTTACCGCTAATTTCAGCATGGCATGAATACCGACAGCGCGGGCCTGTGGAGGAAAGGCGCGATCCTTGGATATATCAGTCGCAAATTTTCCGTAAAACCCGTCTGCCCGATTTTTATGTCGCCGCACAAGCAATTCGCCTAAAGCTCGGATTTTATCACCTGATTGCGCCGCTCGCATCGCGCCCAGCAAAGCGTCAAAGGCTTTTTCCTGATGATGTCGGTAGAGCACGCCATAGCTGGCTTCGACAATATCGGGCTCCCCGCTCAGGAGTAATCTTTGCAAAGCTGGCTCATTATCTGCGACTGTGAAAGTTGAAATGACCGATGACATGATCGCCATAGGATCACGGTCCATCGCAGATAGGATCTCGCCCTGATATTTCACTGGGATTTTATAGGCCTTATCCTGGCGCGGGAATGTGATGATAGCGATACGCGCTCTTTCGCGAATAGCGGCATCGGCGTGCCCCAGAGTTCGAAACAAAAAGATCTCATCATTTTTATGCCCGCCTTCAAAAAGTGGTAGAAAGCGATCCGCATTTTTGAGAGACCAGATTTTTTGAATTTGTTCGCGCTCAACGGGATAGGTCGGTCCAATATCCGCCATAAGGTCGGCAATATCGGATGTCCCATTTTCGCCTTTGAGTGTATGAAATAAGGCCGCCCGACCTTCCAAGCCAAAGCGCTTAAATTCCGCGCGCAGTACCTCATAGTCAAATTCAGCAGGGCCGTGGCGCTCAAGTATACTCACGCAGTGGCGCAGGCTTTCACAGGCCTGTTTCTCGGCCTTGGTCAAAGGCGCAGCCTGCGCAGTTTGTGCATGCATAATCAGGATCAAAGTGATCATGAAAATTTGTGTGAGGATATGACGATAGACGTGCATTATGGGGCGTTTAGGGGATTGGACCGAGAGCGACAAGTCTCCATTCAGTGAGATACAAATAGGATCGGACTCTAAGCTGAATGAGGGCTGCTATGCGTGTAGATTAGGGCTTGCCACTCAGTAGGGCCTTGCGTATATCGCCCCTTCCCGAACGCAGGACGGCCTTGGCCACCCTCAAAATACGTTCAAAACATGGAACGGGCGATTAGCTCAGCGGGAGAGCACTACATTGACATTGTAGGGGTCACTGGTTCAATCCCAGTATCGCCCACCATTTTTTCTTATGCGCCCCTATTGCCCCATTTGCTCCGAAAATTACGCCCTGTATTCCTTGGCGAAAAGCCTTTTCGCGTCGTCGAAATATTCACGGGTTCCGAGGTAAAATAATATTCTTCGAATGTAGGTTGAAGCGTTGGGATTATATGTTAAATATTCCCCAATTTTAAAATGGGGAGCGCATAATGGCTATTTTCACGGTAACAAACACAAATGATTCCGGTCCGGGAAGCTTAAGACAAGCTATTGAGGACTCAAATGCCGCGGGGGGCGATAATACGATTGAGTTTGACGCCGCCTTACTCGGGCAAACGATCACTTTGCTAAGCGCCCTACCGGTCAACACAAGTGCCGACATTGATGGCGATATAGATGGTGATGGAAGCGCAAATGATGTCACCATATCTTCTCTTGAGGATACATCCCTGTTTACCCTGGATGTTGATGGCGTAGATTTTGAATCTTCGGCTACACTCTTTCTTGATATCCCTGACACGCTTGACTTTCCGATAACCCGAGGGGCAATTAATGTAACGGCGGATGATGCCAGTTTTACCAATACAGGCGATATTACAATTGATGGTGCTGGCATGTTTGGCGATCGAGTCAGCGCCGTCCAAGTCGAGGGTGATAATTTTACATTTTCAAATCTTGGATCCGATACAACCATTACCACGACAGCGCGATCCGTTATTGAAACTTTGGGTTTTGACCCAGTCACGTTCGAGATACTCGATCTCATTACCCATGTGGTTAATGAAGGAACTCTAATCGCCCAGGATGACACGGTCAGAATAATCAATGGATCCGTTGTGAATTCTGGTACAATTCGTACAGAGGGCACCTTTGATTTTGGAGGTTTGACCGGTCTTCAGCCAGGCGAGATTGCTGATGGCATCTTATTTTTCGGACCACAATCTGACAGCTATTCCGGACCGACCAACCTGGTCAATAATACCGCAACCGGCATTATTGAGGGCGTAAGGTCGGGCATTTTTCAAATTGGCGGGGGGCAGATTGATAATGCAGGCTTGATTACCGCTGATGTGACGGGAATTTTACTTCAAGGGAGTTTCAGAGAGACGGCACAGGATGATTTTGTTCTAAATAATTCTGGTGTGATAACGGGTGGCACTGAGAATTTCGGGCTAAATGGACCCGATCCTGACGACGATATCGGCGCAATCCATGCAACGACAGGGTTAACCGATATTACGATCAATAATACAGGCACGATTAGTGATCCAGACGCTGTAATCACAGCCTTTTCCGGCACGACCGTAAATAATACAGGCACAGGTCAATTATTATCGGATATAGACGGCACAGGGGATGATAATGTTGCCTTTATCGGATCACAAATGGATGATTTCATTGTGGAAGATAATATATCTATTAACTTTATCGCCCCAACCCCCGAATTAACATTCGAAAGTTCCCAAGGCGTTACATTTGAAGGCTCGAACGAGAATGGCTTTAACGTCTTTGAAATTCCTGACGGCAATGGCGGAACGATATTAGTTGAATTTTTTCCTGGAGATCAGTTACCTCTAGCTAATGTTGCAGGCGTCAATATTTTAGCGCTTATTGATATTGCCGATAGTATAGATAGCGGTTTCTTATCATTCCAGTCGGATCCTAACGATGATTTCATTTTCCCCGCATCAATTACCATCACCTCGCCCACAGCTGGCGACTTGATCGTCACATATACAATTAGTGACGGTTTTTCCGTGACCGATACGAACGGGGATCTGGCCTTTAATGTTCCGGCGGACGTAAATTTTGACGATGAGATTACGAATGATGCAGGCGCTTTTATTGACGGCGATATCATTACAGGACTTGGAAATGATGTCATAAATAATATCGGTGTTATTGATGGAAATGCCGACTTGTCGCCAACTGGTGATAGCATCTTAGCGGTTACCTCAGTCACAGAAATTATAGGTGATATCTTTACGGGCGTTGGCGATGATAGTGTTACCAATAGTGGCGTTATTACGGGTGAGGTTTTCCTTGGTGAAGGGGATGATATTTTCTCTGGCGAAGGATCGGACACGTCAAATGTAGTCTTTGGCGAGGACGGTGATGATACGCTGACGGGCGGCTCAGCGAATGATAGCCTTAGTGGCGGCGATGGAGATGATCTGCTCTTGGGGAGCAGTGGTGCCGACATGATCGATGGCGGCGACGGCATTGACACCAATTCATTCGAGGATCTTGGCGCCGGGGTACGCGCTTCAATTGATCGCGGTTTTGCGCGCTCTGATGGCGATAGAGACACCTTTGTCAATATCGAAAATCTGACAGGTACAAATTTTGATGACGGCCTGGGCGGTGATGACGGCGCCAATGTGCTGTCAGGGCTGGACGGCGATGACGTTCTATTTGGCGGCGGCGGTGATGATACCCTTTATGGCGGTGACGGCGATGACTTATTACGCGGCGCAGAAGGTGCTGACATGATTGATGGTGGCGATGGCATTGACACCAATTCATTCGAGGATCTTGGCGCCGGGGTACGCGCTTCAATTGATCGCGGTTTTGCGCGCTCTGATGGCGATAGAGACACCTTTGTCAATATCGAAAATCTGACAGGTACAAATTTTGATGACGGCCTGGGCGGTGATGACGGCGCCAATGTGCTGTCAGGGCTGGACGGCGATGACGTTCTATTTGGCGGCGGCGGTGATGATACCCTTTATGGCGGTGACGGCGATGACTTATTACGCGGCGCAGAAGGTGCTGACATGATTGATGGTGGCGATGGCATTGACACCAATTCATTCCAGGATCTGGGCGCCGGGGTCCGGGCTTCAACCGATTTCGGTTTTGCGCGCTCTGACGGTGTGAGAGAGAGCTTTGTTAATATCGAAAATCTAACCGGGACAGATTTCGATGATCGTCTGGGTGGCGATGATGGCGATAATGTTCTGATTGGTCGGGATGGTGATGACGGGTTTTTGGGCGAGGCCGGCGATGATATAATTGACGGTGGTGACGGTTTCGATCTTGCCGTCTATAGGGATGTAGCCGCAAATATTTCGATCGTGGATAATGGAGATGGAAGCTTCACCGTAAGCTCAGGACTGGACGGGACAGATACTCTGATTGGTATTGAAGCCCTCAGGGACGGTAATGGTACAATTATTGATCTTACGTCTGACGCAACCCTCGACGAAGACGAAAGTCCATTCTCTTCTGTAGAAGTCGATTTTGATTTTGCACCGGACGCTCCAACCATTCTGAGCGAAGCCGAATATGATTCCGATCTTATCGAGGAAATCGGATTTGGGTCGAATTTTGATTTTGATCCAGGTGCTGGTTTTGAAATTGCTTAGATTGCGTAGAGATTTACTCTCTATGTCATTTGGCAATCCCGATAATGAGGGAAGCCAAGTCTAACTGATATCGTCACAGAGGGCTTATTCTGTTTCGGCGGAATAATTTAAAAATAATGTTTCCTGTGACAAAATATAAAAGGCCGATTTAATATAAGATAATCCAAGAATTTTGGTTTCAGTTGCGTCTTACTTATAATTATGCTAAATTTCTGATGGAGAGATTAGTGATTGCGCAATTTATATTGTCTACATTTTTACGCTATGGTTTTGGCAAAACCTGTTTTTTACACAGCCAACAATACAATATTGGGCGCCAAAATAGCATGCTGAAACCCTCAATTTCTAAAGATTGTTTGTTATTTTTTCTTGCGACGGCAGCGTTTAAAACCTTTGATAATGCTGAAACAAGGAAAATAGAAGAGCAGATGGAACGCAAACGTAACGCCGCTGGCGGGTTTGATATGACAATGAAATTAATTGAACGATTTCTATGGTTAGACACAGTTTTTCAATCAAAGACTGTCAGGACGGAAAACGCCTAACTTTAGATATTTGCGAAGAATAATAATATTTGAACGCCAAATGGAGATGAAAATGACTTTCAATCGAGTTTTTATAACCAGCTTATTTTGCAGTGCTCTGCTCGCTAGTACGGCTCATGCACAATTGGAAACAGTTCAAGACAAGAGTTTTGACTGCACCTATGAAAAGGCGATTGGAGATACAGCGGGCGATTTTATTAGGAAAAACCTCAAAGTTGATGACCTTATTGGTGAGGTAACCAATAAAAGGCGGAAAAAATATTCGCTCAGAGCTGCAAATCAAGCCATCGAAGCCGGGTATAATTACGCCTATATGAGGCCGCTTAAAATCATAGATCGCCGTTATAGGCAAAGAAATGTGAATATTTTTGGAGGTGAAGCCTTGAGTTCTGTGCACGGCTCGAAATGGAAGAACCTAAAATGCACGGCGTTTGACGATATTGCTGCTTATAATTACATCATCGGGGAAAACGTCTCTAACATAGGCGCTGAAGGTGGGGCTATTGTCGATCTGCGAAAGTTAATCGCGACCGTCGATGAAGGCAATTCTTCATTTAGGCCGCGCAAACCTCAGATCGCGGCGGAGCACCTTGAAGGCATTGGAACGCGCGAACGTGTCGCAAAACAATATCCAATTATGATGGAAGCTTTAGCCTGTAGTCACAAATTAAATCCTACATCTTCAAAAAATTTCGTGGCAACCATCACCTCAGATCAACAAGCTCAAGAAAATCAATGCCTATCTTCTCTCAGGTCACGGGCTCAATCCGTAGGGTTAGATTTCACAAAAAGTGTGCGTGAGGATACAGCAAGCCTAGGCTACCATATTAACCGCCCAGTCCAAACGCCACAGCCAGCGACGCCTTCTCCCGCAACGGCGCCGCGCCCAATGGCAGATGCGTCACTTTGGGGTGATAATTGGTTTGACATTAACCCGGAATTTGGAGGCATTGACGGCGTTGTTTTACACAAGGCTGATGCGAACTTTATTGTCGTCGCGTCAAATAATTTAGCCGACAATCAACTCTTGGACTATGCCGTTTTTATCTCGGCCAAAGAGGCTCTGTTTAAAACTCAAAATATTGCTATCCTTGGGGATAGAACGGCGAAATATCGAGAATTTTTCAATGGAGCCAAAGAACGTCTCGCGAAGCAGGAAATTGAAAACGCGACGGATCAAGCCCAAGATTTTGACCGTACGGTCACAGATAGGGATATTGCCAGATTAGAAGATAAAATTAGGCGAAATGAAGAAGAGATCATCCAACTCCAACAACCCGTGGTCGAAAATCCAGATGACTTTGCGGAATTAGAAGAGACAATGAAACAAATCCCAAATGGCATGGCTAATTTCGAAGACATGAAGAATAGCATTCGAGAGGCGCAAGCCGTGGGTCGCGCCACAAAAATTACACATCTCCGGCAATCAATAACGGACGAAAGAGCTAATCTAAATACGATGAAAACGACCTATGCCAGCGAGTCCTCGCAAATACAGCAGATGGAGAACGCCATTCCATCAAGTTCAACAATAGTTGCGACTCTAAGGCCGAGCGATAAGGCACGTTCTACTGACTCTAAAAAAGCCATTTTTCGAGCCTTTGAAAACTACCAAAACGTTCTTGTTCTTACTAATTATGCCGCTTCTAATTGCCGAGAAGAATACTTGGTTTGCGCGGACAAATTACAAGCTTACAATACATTGGGGGCAAGGCTAAACGTGGTGGACTTCACACCATTTTCTACACCAGTTGGATATAAACCTTATCTTCCAAAATAGGGTCGTTGTATTATTTGAAAAGGACGTTCATCCATTTTCAAATAATATTTTCGGTCAAAGAACGGGTTTGATATGATTCAAATGACGCGGCCCGGATTAATTTCGGTCACACGGACACCTGTATCTTGTCATTCCTGACTTAAGTCACGCGAAAATTTACGCATGGCGTCTTTGGTCGCCCCGTAAAGCGCAGCGGGGGCTGGATATAGGGCGAGAACTAAACTCATATTAATAATACGCC
>CAYRMO010000079.1:0-12690 GCA_964425355.1 uncultured Algimonas sp.
CGCTCGCCGACAAGGCTGTTGTAAAGGATTTGGGTTCCGGAACTTTGGTTCGACCAAATTCCGAAACATTGAAAGGCCGACCTGCTATTGTGCCAAACGTCAAGAAACCCTTGGAGTTAAAACCACGACAGGAATCTCCAGTCCCATCTAAAAAACCTCAAGGCGCAAAATAGCGAATATATGACGCCTTACTTTCAATGTGGGTTTTTAACTCTCATTGGAAACGGTAAGGCGTCATTCGGTCTTGAATAAATGAAAGAAGCTCTTTCCGCTACGGCCTATTTTCATAGCCGTTATCGGGAGGGCTTCTTCTTGTTTGCAGAATTATAATCATTTAGTCGCTCACGCCACGCCTGTCCGGTAAATTAAGAGCCTTGGTCAGGCGGAAACACTCACGTCTCTATTGGTTTGCGCCGACAGACAGGCACTAGACGTAGATGTGCGTTCAAGGTGATCGATGTTTGCATGGGTGATTGTATTGACTGACTCACCTCTGTTTAATCGAGCCTGTTTAATTAAGCTTGGTAAACCCCGCCTATGCTTAGCTAGACTTGGACAATCCATTTTTCAGCCAAGCCTATAGTTCGCATAATAAACGCTTAGCGAGGTTTCGAAACCTACACCTAGCACACTGATACGCGCTGGCCCATAAGACATAAGATAACTCTCGTCGCGATCAGTTTTACCTTGCAAGGTGTCTAACAAATCCAGGCGCATAATAAACGTAAGGGAAGAATTACCACAGTGTTGCTTTGCAAGGATTACCTTGTCAGCGTCGTTCAAGATTTATCAGTGAAGGTCGTCATTTGAGTTAAGAGATGAGCGTGTAGTTGAGTTTTTTAAATTCGCAAAACCTGTATATGTCAATCGCACTGCGATGTTTGCCACGGCGACGCTGCCGTAACGGGTGCACACCTTATACGCGCGCCCCAATCATGAACCTTTGCGCCATTGCTCGCACCTTCAGTGCGTATGAAAATATCATATTCATCGAGGTTTTTATTGTTACCAGGTGACAGCTGGGCGTGAATGACGTTTAACTCTGGATTTGTTGTTCCTCCGAGTCCCGTTGAGACCATTCCGGTATAGAAACTATTTAGTTTCTTTCGAGCATCTGCCAGCGTGTCTTGCTGGGATAAGCCCATATTCTCGATCAAAGCCGGATTATAATCAGAGGTTTTCATTTTTTCTGTCGGTAGCAATTCACAAACCGCCAGGACGCAGGATTTCAATTGCCGCTCAAAATCATATGCGGGTTTAGGTAGAGGATTTTGCGATCGAGTCGCTTGAGACGGGCTGTTCGTGGCTGTTTTCGTAGGTTCTGAATTAATATCATTACGACATCCAGCCAGAATAATCGTCGAAATGAGTGTGATGCAGAAAAGTCTCTTCATTTTATTCTTTCAAAGATTAAGGTGATTTGATTAGGGATGTTGATTTTTTAGATTGGGTTCGTGTTGCGCTGTCTCGAAAATGTGTAGGAGCGTCGCAAAGATCCGATAAATAAGGACTATTGCAACGCTCCATTTGCGCCCCGATCGCCGGGGGGATTATTCCAAGCTTCGAATATCTCGCATTCTTAAGTCATGGAATTATCGTGACGTAATTTAATTCTTACGTTGAAGTTTTTGTATAGGTTGAGCCGCTCGCGAAGGGGTTGCGACGGGGCGACTTGGCCCACCAACCTTCGTAAAACATTTAGAGACCACGAGCTCCCCAGTTTTATATTTTTCAACCGTCGCCAATAATTCAGATTCTGAACATGTTTGCTTATATTGCCCAGCAAGCGAGGACGTCGATGTACTGCTCTTGTTTTGTGCCGCAAAAACGCCTTGCGCCTCTAGCCGATCGATACGATCCGCACGAGAAACGAGGTCAAGATCTTTGTCTACATTGTACACGCTAAAGGTATCTTGGAGCCAGCATCCAATGTGATCCCAGGTTCGATCGACGCAGGCTTCATACCAACCGTCACCTTTTGCCTTTGCTACGTTAGGCAATAACGAAGCGGATGTAATCACGGACGCACTCATAAAAATTAGCATAGTTTTTTTCATGTCATTTCCAATCATTAATGTGGTTTTCACCTTCTACAACGGAGTTGAATGCACGTGCACCACATGATGATGTGGAAGCGCCGATAGAGGTGTCATAAGCGAAAGGCTGGTAAAAATTAATTTTGCTTTTTTGCTTTCCGTAAATGCACTGTGGCGCCCGGCTTACATCCTGTTATTAAGAGACATGCGAGGGACTTTAGATAACGCTGCCGATGAAAGGCAATCTGTGATGTTAATGACCGCTGTGGCAGTCCTGATATCAGTGATGACAATCGGTATTTTTATACTGGGCGCGCCTCGGTTTTCTGACTTAAAAGAATATGAACTCTCGCCCGCCGATGTGAGTGTCATACCACATGAAGGCGATGGACCGTTTCGCCGAAGCCGTGTGAATGAACAGAAATACACTTTACGGACCGCGTCTGAAATACCCGTCAAAACGCGTCGGCAATATACTTACACATTTAATCTCGAGGCCTCTCCAAAGATTAATGGCGAAGCTTTTATCCCCTATATTGGCGGTACGGCGATCGCTTATATGAACGGAGTCCGAGTGGAGGAAACGCACGCCTTTCCAACACGATTTGCGGGGTTTGCACACCAGTACATACGAACGGAAATTCCACTGAATTCTTATCAAACAGGGGTGAATAGGCTGATAATCGTCATGACGCCTGATAAGTCTTACGCTGGAATTCCGGCTATTTATTATGGAGATGCAGGCGTGTTTTCCAATGTAGAAAAGCGTCTTCACCTGCGCCAAAGATTTGTTAAAAATGGCCTCCTGATTTCAGCCCTCTTGGCTGTGCTTTTAAGTCTGCTTGGTTTTAGCTTTAAGCTGCGCGTAAAATCTTATCGCTATATTTTAATCATAAGTGCCGGCCTAATTTTATTGGGGTCTTCGATGAGTTTTGGGGGCGCGTTCAATTTCGGTGATGTCCAGTTATTTTCCGGGATAATATACGCGCTGATATTCGTCTGCTTATGTGGTTTGTTCGAAGATAAGCAATTGCGCCGCAACCCATATCTTTTGGGGTTATGGATTGCTGCAATTCTATCTATTGTAGTCGCCTTAGGCGTTTTACTTCCCATTGCGCCGCCTTTTCAATCGCAGTCATTAGCCTATTTCGCGGTCAGCGGCACCATACCATTTATAGGACTGTTTTGTTTTCTTTGTTTGCGTGAAGATAGAAGCCATTTTCGGCAATCCCAATTCGACCTTGAAGAGAAATTATTAGAGCAACAAAATATCATCGCGGAGCAGGAAGCGGATCTTGAAAATGCTTTGAAAGCCAAAGGTCGACTAGAAGAACGCCAACGCCTGACACGCGATATTCATGACGGTATTGGCGGGCAACTTTTATCTTTATTGGTTCGGGTAAGAGACGGCGACATGAGTCAGGCTGAAATTGAGAACGATCTACAATATGGGTTGAATGACCTCCGGTTAATTGTCGACTCAATGGATCACTCAGATGGAACGCTTGAATCAGCTCTTGTGACATTCCGAGCGCGGGCCATAGCGCAATTAAAAGCGGTTGGGGTCACGCTAAAGTGGGAAAAGTCAGACCCGTTTAAACCTACGGTTTTGGGACCTGCTGGAATTTTGAATATCTACAGATTAATGCAAGAGGCGGTTTCAAATGCTATTCGCCATGCGAAATGCGATAATATTGAGATTTATGTCTCGCGCGCCCAAATTAGCGATAATCTCGTCATTATCATAGAAGATGATGGTGTTGGGTATGACTCGGAAATCAAACCTATGTCGGGTCAAGGCTTAAAGAACATGCAATATAGAGCGAAAGCCTTAGGTGGTGAATTGCAAATATTAAAAGGTGAGACTGGCGGTACAAAAATTATGCTAACGGTTTCAGTTTAATTCGAAAATTTCTTGTTTATTTGACATTTATTAGACCTAATTGAAGCGCTTCAAAAATAGCTTCATTTCGGGAGTGAACGCTGAGTTTTTTATAGATATTTTTTGTATATTCGCGCACGGTATTGATACTAATCTCCAATACGTCAGCTGTTTCCTGATAGGAAAGACCTCGCGAAAACATGGTCAGAACGTCCTTCTCTCGTTCAGAGATAAGGTTCTGAGACAAAGACGGCGTATCCGCACTAACATTATTCGGAATATTTAGAATAGACAATAAGTGCGTTGCAGCTTGCGGGCTTATGGGATTAGCCCCCTGCATAACGGAAATAATGGCCTGTTCAATTTGCGCGGATGGCGTGTCTTTAAGAAGATAGCCTTGTGCACCGGCTTGAAGCGCTGATAATACGCTAACCTTGTCACCTAGAACGGTCAAAATGAGGGCTTTCGTCTTATTTGGGTCTTGTAGGTCACTTACGAATTCGATTCCACTCCCATCTGGTAATTGTAAGTCGACAAGACAAATATCGCTTGGGTTTTCAATATAGCTTTCGCGCGCCTCTGCGAGTGTTTCGGCTGCAAACGCCAATGACAAGTGTTCAGATCGTTCGATAATTTTAGAAAAATGATGACGCATGCTAAAATTATCTTCGAGGATTCCGACGCTTATTTTATGGGGCATTTTGTGCGCTTTGCGGTGACGGACGTGTTTCATCTCTTGCCCAGCAGGTTCCGTTGGGTTGATCCTTAATGTCTAACCAGACGCGGCTATCCGGGACATAGTCTGCACGCCGGCTCGAGACGGCTTTTACCCCGCCATCATGATAGTCTAAAACCCGCCAATTTGCGCCGAAGGCTTTGGCGCAATAAGCATTTGCATCAGAGAGTGTTTCAAACTGCTCCCCTTTCACAGCCTGTGTAAACTTTACATCACCGACGCCCCAAAATTTCTGTATGTGTAATTTTGCGTAGGCAGGTAAATCCGCGCCGAGCTCTGGTATTGGATTGCCGGTTTCAATGGTACAAGCAAGGGGTAATGATCGGGAGCAAAGGGTGTCACCATAAAAAGGGTTACAATGTATAGATGTAGGTTCTAGGTCACAGCCAAAAATTTGAAAACTCTGAGTAAGATTATCAAGTAATTTGACCTGAGAAAATGTTATCCCTTTATTGTCTTCGGGTTCTGTACAGACGGCCAATCCCATAAAGTCTGCGGCCGTATCATCAGCAAGCATGATATCAATGACCGTCCCGCTGTCATGACTTTGTACAAATTTCAAAAGTGTCTGATATTCTCGCTCAATAGGAACCTGAGTATGGGGAATGGTAAACTTAAACTTTATGTTTTTGAGAGGTGCGGAATATATATTCTCAGTGGAACTCCAGCCCTCTAACGTGCCTATATCTTTCAAATACGCGTTAAATGTATGCCTATTTCCAAAGCTATAATCATATGCGGTCACCTCGTCAAAAGCGTTCCCAATCATAAAAAAATCATTCCCGTAATCGTAAGAATGTTCGAGGCGTGTCACAAATAAACCACGCTCAACTCTTGGAGGGACTTCAAAATAATCGGAGAGGACTTTGTCGGGGCCCGTTTCATCATAATCTCGTTTATAGGGTTGATTAATCGGCAACCCTGGCAAATGCGCAAGACGCGGATGACTCCGGCTAGATTCCGACTCGCCAAGGGCAAAGTTATCGTCCACGCCGTTCATCAATATGTGCTTGGTTTGACCATACCGACATTCAAAATTGACAAGCATCCTATAACCCGCGCCAGCGCCGTTTTTGATTGGCTTCAAAGATTGATAAGTTTCGGAGTTAGCAGCAAAAAAGAGTATCAAGCCGCCCACGATTAACCCGCCTATAATGGCACTTATCAGGCTCGTTAAAATTGTGGCTGTTTTGGTCATCAATTTGCCCCTCTTGCTCCAAGCCTAATGGTTGTAAACTAAAAAGGGAACATAAATCATGCTTAACGAGACCAACAGTTTGCTTTAGGTTGGCTTTTTATGTCTACCCAAAACCTGATATCGGTTGCCTGCGTAACGCCATATCCGCTCAAGGCCTGCCCGCCTCCGTCATGAAAGC
This sequence comes from uncultured Algimonas sp., assembly GCA_964425355.1. Classification (GTDB taxonomy): domain Bacteria; phylum Pseudomonadota; class Alphaproteobacteria; order Caulobacterales; family Maricaulaceae; genus Litorimonas. Next base: position 6,031 of record CAYRMO010000079.1, read on the forward strand.
TTGCAACGCGCCAATATTTACCAAAAGTAGCTTCGCAATAGGCATTTGCGTCAGACAAACGAGAAAATTGTTCACCCGCAACCTGTGAGGATAATGCGAGCACGCCGCCAGTCCAATATTGGGAATTTTCTATTGTTTCAGGCACAGGGGCATCAATATCAAGGATACATAAGAGAGGTATTGACGTGCTACATAAGGTGTCGCCAGTATGGGGAGGGCATAGCTTTTGCGACTGCGGGTCTTGATCGCAAGAGGCCGTAAAGACTCCAGCGGTCTGATTTTTACGACTATCAAAGGATGTGAATGTGAGGCCTTTGTTTAAATTTCTGGGAGATGAATCCTGTGCGTAAACCAACTCGCTTAGAGTCATTAGCACAACTAACGTTGCGATGGCTTTAAAACAAGAAAGACTGCTCATGAGGTGAGCTTAGCCTTATTGAGATGAGATGATTACCACATAAAGATGGGGTGCTAAGATAGGGGCGTGGACATTATTGTGATTAGGCGAGCTATGGAACGGGAAGGTTGTTTTTAAGACTAATAAAATTTCCTTTCATTTAAAGCGCCAAGCTCTAAGTCTAGACCTTATAAGACATACGCATTAGGGTAGGTCCCTAACCTTAACAGCTTTGGAACATACTTAATTCGCCCAAATGAATATCCAATCACCCCATCGTCGACTTATTCGACCTCTCGAGGGCTATCGCGCGCTTGCCATATTGGCTGTCTTATTATTCCACCTGGATAAAACCTTATTGCCGGGTGGTTATCTGGGAGTTGATTTGTTCTTCGTCATTTCCGGGTTTATCATCACAAAGGGAATAATAAGAGAGAGAGCGGCTGGAACATTCAAGCTTTCTACCTTTTATACCAAACGGTTTAGACGCCTCTTTCCGGCATTATTAGTTACGACGCTGATAACGCTGATTTTCTCATATTTCATTTTATCGCCCGAACGATATGCGGATACAGGAAAGTCCGCAATTTTCAGTCTGTTTTCATTGGCAAATATAAATTTCTGGATGGAGGCTGGATATTTTGATGCGGCGTCTACGACCAAGCCACTTCTTCATATGTGGTCCTTATCTGTTGAAGAACAATTTTATGTGTTCTGGCCTTTTATTATCGTTTTATTTGCGCCAAAAAACTGGAAAATTTGGGCCGTCGCACTCTTTATCCTATCATTCTCGGCAACTGTGATTTTCGCAACGCGCTCCCCAGAAACAACGTTCTTTTGGTTTCCGTTCCGTATCTATGAATTCATGGGCGGTGCAATATTGTCGATATTGGGACTTAGGCTAAAGAATAATATTTTGTCGACCCTCGTGCTTCTCTGTGGAGCCGTTATATTTATCGTGGCCTGTGTGGTGTTTGATGAGGCTACCAATATTGCATTGACTGGCGGGGTCACGGTTTTCGCATGTATGTTGCTTCTGATTTCGATGGAAAATAAGACGGCGGAGTTGATTTTCGGTAATCCAGTTTTTGTTTGGATCGGTCAAAGAAGCTATTCGATTTATTTGGTCCATTGGCCTCTGATTATTTTATATGTCTATAAATTTGGCGATTTATCTTTGAGCCACAAAATAGGGCTTGGACTTACGGCGCTGATCTTAGGCATGGTTTTAAGATGGGCGATTGAGGAACCATTTCGACAGTCAAGTCATCCGCGCTCTATGCCTTCAAAGAGAGCTTACCCACCCTTGATAGGGGTAATGGCAATTACATATTTTTCCGCCTCACTTATTTGGGGGTATGATGGTATTCCAAGGAAATTGGACTTTGAAATTGAAAGCCTTCTGACGGAGGATAAACGGTTCCTACCAGCTATGCGTCGGGGCACATGTTACTTGTCGCGAGACGAAACCCTAAAGGATTTGGATACGCTTTGTCATAAGCCAGATCCCACGAAAAAAAATGCGTTGCTGATTGGAAGTTCATTTGCGGCAGATTTAAATTATGGTTTGGAAGTCTCTTTGACCGATTGGAACGTGTCGCAAATTACAATGCAGGCTTGCCAACCCAGTATGTCAGGGAGGGGAACGACATCATGTCAAAATATTCGCGATCATATTTACCAAAAGGTTGTGAAATCAGGTGATTTTGAAATTGTGATAATTTCAGGTCTAGGTAAAAATGTTCCGCCAAAGATCATTCGTGAGATCGAACACTATATGAATGGATTGGAACAAGACTATGTATTTGTTGGAGCCAGGCCAGCATTTTTCGAGCACCCGCGGGATTTAATTGCAAAACATGGGAATGTAACAGGTCTTGATGCGTTCATGAGACAGAATTTAAGATTGCAAGAAGAATTGGTTGTTCGAAATCCTGAAGTTCATTATTATTCTTCCATAGGTGCATTTTGTGGCGAAGAAAAATTATGCCAATGGCAAGAAAAGGGGGCTTTATTTTACCAAGACAAAAACCACCTTTCTCCTGCTGGCTCCCTATATTTAGGCGAACAGTTCGCCAAGTGGTTGAATGAGCGAGAAAAATAACTGAGCGAATAAATGCCTTTATCAAGATAAGGTCTATCTTAACTCACGCGTTGACGTGTTGCGCCTCCTCGCTGCGCCATTTTCCCAACCCATTCACTCATTTATCGAAACACTATAATATGTTTTCGCCGCGTCATATATCGCCTGACGCGATTGTCTGATCTTGGGGTCAGAAGATATGATGAGGGGTTGAAGGTCACCAATAAGTGTGTGGCTACCCTCTGGGCAAACCATTCCTGCGTCTTGAAAAAACCGTTCGACCTTAATAATCGTCTCATGTTTTATTCGGGCATTGTCTTGCAAGGAATTTATCTGTTCGTCGATTTGATTTTCAATGCTTTTAAGTTTCTTGCCTTTTTCAGAATTCCTTTCATTTAATATTTCATCTGTTTCTCTAAATAATATCTGACCCAGAAAACCCAGGCCACCGACCATATTTTCCGTATCTGAAACACGTTTAACGGGAAATAGCGATTTAGATATGGAAAATTCTTTTGGTAAGGTTGCGTCTTCGTGTGTTGTCCCGCATCTCGCCTTCATCAGCGTGTCAAACAATTCACCTGTCGCGATGCTCTGTTTTTCTGTCACTTGTAGATAGCCATATTGTGCGCCTCTTAGGGCTGGCGCCCCTAATTCTTTCGAGACAAAATTATCCTCCAGCCATGATAATTCATTCTGATAGGTTTTGATTTTGAGCGCATTGATATTGCGAAGATAATCGCCAACCAATGTCTGCAAAACTTCAGTGAGCGCTTCATCTGTTTCATACTCTGCAAGGGCAGAGGGCAAGGCATATGTCTTGACCTGTGAGGCGAAATTCTCATTTATTTTTTGAGTATTTTCGACAAGGTCTAAGAGGGACTCTCTACTCTGCCGGATAGATTTTTTCTCCAGATCAATGACATTGGCGGTTTTATCAAAATAGGCATCGGTCTTTAAAATGTTCTGCTTCAGATCGCGAAGCTCTGTTTCATGACTTTGCACCAATGTTGTAATTTTTGAGAAAAATTCCCGTTCAACAAAAGAGTCCATCTCGTCCAGCGAGTCCATTTGCTCGGCCTCTGTAGAATTCATCCAGTTAAAGACCTCGCTAAACACACTCATATATATAAATCCGTTTTCTATCTGGCGACGAATGTCATCATTTAAAATGAATTGTGCGTGGATTGTCTCTAGGCGGATTTCGTTTGAATTTGTTTTTTTCTTGGTTGTCTTAGATATCGTTGTGGTGGTGTTTTCCGGCAAATTTTGTCCGTATGCAGGATGGGTAAGACCCAAGCAGAGGAGACAGGCGCAATATAGATATAGGGTTCTCATAATTTCATTCCCTAGTTCTGATCACATTTCTTTTGCAATCGGAAGAAAAGTCGAACTCGCCCTTAATCTAGCCTTTAGATGAATAGAGCAAAATTTGATATAAAAATATCATTTTAAAGATGAACCTAGGGCCAATCGAAAATGAATCGGATTGGGTCATTCAAGTGCTTGCCCAATAATCTTGTTAAGCCTAATAAAATTCTATAGGTAAAATCCACGCCGCTTGCGTATTTTCTTTGTCCTAATGGAATTTTCCTATGTTGCTATCTCGCTATCCTCGCCGATTTTTAGCCCATTTGCCAACACCGCTTGAGCGGCTTGACCGGCTAACGGCCGAGTTGGGCGGGGCGGAGATCTGGATAAAACGTGATGATTGTACGGGCCTGTCTACGGGCGGGAACAAAACCCGCAAACTCGAATTTTTAATGGCAGAAGCCGAGCTGCAAAAGGCTGATATGGTGATGACCCAAGGCGCGACACAATCCAATCATGCGCGGCAAACCGCTGCTTTTGCGGCTAAGATTGGTATTCCCTGCCATATTGTTCTTGAAGACCGCACGGGATCAAATAATCAAAATTATAATCATAATGGCAATGTTCTGCTCGATCATTTGCACGGTGCCACAACGCAAAAAATCAAGGGCGAAAATCTGAATATGAATGCGGAACTCGAATCAGTCGCCGATAAGGTTCGCGCGCGTGGTAAGACAGTTTATACAATTCCTGGCGGAGGGTCTAATCCGACCGGGGCTTTGGGCTATGTGAATTGTGCATTTGAAATGCTGGCGCAATTTAATAATTGCCATCTTAAAATTGACCATATTATCCACGCAACCGGCAGCGCCGGAACCCAAGCCGGATTGGCGGTGGGGCTGAAAGCTATGAATGCGCGCATTCCTTTGCTCGGCATTGGAACCAATGCGCCGAAAGACAAACAGGAAGCGAAAATATTTAAACTCGCTCAGGCAACAGCCGAAAAGCTGGGTTGTCCCGGCCTTATTGCGCGCGGCGATATTGTGGCCAATACAGATTATGTCGGCGAGGGATATGGGGTGCCATCCGAAGGCGGACAGGAAGCCATTCGTCTCTTTGCCGAGCTTGAAGGTATTTTGCTTGATCCCGTTTATTCGGCCAAAGGCGCGGCCGGGTTGATCGACTTGATCCGAAAAGGAGTTTTCAAAAAAGATGAGAAGATCGTCTTTATCCATACAGGTGGATCGACTGGATTATTTGGATATGACTGGGCATTCGATATGGATTCCCGCTGGCGCCTCCCGGAGCTAAGCTAGTGTTATGAGCTATAAATCTATTGGTGTTATTGGCGGCATGGGGCCTGCTGCAACCGCTTCATTTATGCAGCGCATTATTGATCTGACCCGGGTCGATGATGATGCAGAGCATGTTCCGCTCTTGGTCGATATGAACCCGCAAATTCCGTCGCGTATTGATGCAATCCTTAAATCCACCGAAAATCCCGGGCCGGAATTAGCGCGCATGGCAAAGGCGCTGGAAGAGCGGGGCGCACAAGCCCTGACAATGCCCTGTAATACGGCCCATTTTTACTCTGATTACATTGAAGGCGCCGTCGACATTCCCATGCTTAATATGCTCATACTTGCCGCTAAACAAATCAAAGCTTTAATCGGCGAAGGCAAGGTCGGAATGCTGGCCTCTCCTTTGACGGATCAAGTCGGAATTTTTCGTGACGCATTTAAGCCATTTGGTCTATCCGTGATTTTCCCAAAGGATGCGGATTATGTTCTTTCCATTATCCGCAGGATCAAAGCCGGCGGCATTACGGCGGATATGGGCCAGAAACTATCAGAGCTCGGCAAAGCGTTGGAAATACGGGGCGCGGATTGTTTATTGATCGGATGCTCTGAATTTTCCTTGCTTACTGGGCAGGTAAAAACCGATCTGCCTGTCTTTGATACGGTGGATATTTTGGCAAGAGAAGCCATTCGCTTTTCCGGTGGTGTTTTGAAAGTCTAAACCAAAATTCAAATCCCTTCATGTGAGTTCAAGAATGTAAATGGTACTTGTGATGGGACTCGAACCCATATCAGCCGATTATCTGTCTGTTACGCCTTATAAGTACATTTTGTGATAAGCCAGAAGCCAAATGCCCTCAGAAAATGGGCAAATAAAGCCCAATTTCTGAGTCTTGGTTTTCGCAAATTGCACTTGGACGCTGCTTTACCAATTAAGCTACACGAGCAAGGGTGGCATGGGCTGACAGAATCGAACTGACACTTTCGGATTTGGAATCCGACGTCCTACCATTAGACGAAACCCACATTGGTCTTCGCGGAAGGACTTGAACTTACAACAATCCAGTTAGAAGCTGGGCGCTCTATCCATTGAGCTACGCGAAGACGTGACTATGTTCTTCGCCAATATATTCGGTGTCTGGACCTAGTTGAAAACTTAGGGGCAAGCATGTGCCCAAACGATAATGCAGTTCTAAGATCACGTCTCGTGATGGGTCATCAGGGGCAAGGGCTATTCCATATCCTTGTGGGGTCATATGAAGACTCGTCTTACTACTATCAATCATCGATTTTTATTCTCTGATCATTTCAAAATTTCGTCACAAAAACCTATGGTAACTAAATATTATTTCGCCGCCGATACCTTGGCTGTATTCAAGGGGAGGGTTTATGCAGATTATACCACCGGGTGTTCGGCGTATGCTTGCCTATTTGAATGCCAATCGTGAGCAGCTTGATTTTGAAAACCGTTTGAGTGGGGCCTCGCATGAGGGGCCAGCTAAGCGTCTTCGGCCGCATGTAAAAGCAACCGCTGGGTCTGTTCATAAGATTTGGGAGAGGTTGGTCGCGGA
>CAYRMO010000080.1:0-12501 GCA_964425355.1 uncultured Algimonas sp.
TCATTCAATCTGAGCGCATTGCGGAAAGACTGAATAACTAATGAGGCCAATAACAGGATCAAAATCACAGAAATCAGAAATCCAAATTCTTCAACCAGTAAGGCAAAAATAAAATCTGTATTCCCGTCCGGAAGCGAATATTTGACGACACCCTCACCGGGTCCTTGCCCAAAAAATCCACCCGTTGAAATCGCCTCAATCGCTTTATCCGTTTGATAACTATCAGCCGTATTTGGCGAGGTAAAAGCCTCAACCCGGGCCCGAACATGTGGCAGGGCCAGATAGGCCGCCACAGCGCCGCAAACGGTTATGCCGAGCATGATAAGCACCCAACCCAAGGACAGGCCAGCAAAGAAAAAGACAGCCGCAAAGCCAAGGGTTAAAAGAAAGGATTGCCCAAAATCAGGCTGCATAATCAGCATGGCAATCAAGGCGATATAGGTCGCAAATACAATGGCAACAGACGGCACATTTGGATCACGCTCGCGAATTGAAAACATCCAGGCGGCAAAAACAATAAAAGCAGGTTTCGCAAATTCCGAGGGCTGTAACCCAAGCGGACCCAGGCGGATCCAACGCGTCGCGCCTTTCACCTCATAGCCTAAAAACGGCAAGGCCAGCATGAGTAAAACCGAACCAATGAGCGCAAAAACGGCTATACGCCTCGCATTGACGGGATCAAGGAGCGACACAATGAACATGCCGAAAAATCCAAGGGCGACAAAGATCATGTGTTTATAAAGAAAGTAAAAGGCGTTTGAATAATCCAGTCGCGCAGCTGCCGCCGGGCTAGAAGCCATAGACAAAATTACACCCGCACCCAGCAAACAGATAAGGATAGACAGCGTAACCTGATCAATACTGCGCCACCATTCGCCGATCAGCGTACGCCTGGAGCGTGAGGTTATGAATGATGGAAGCGTTGAAATCATGCCGCTTCATCCTCTTGCATTTTTCGCGTTGAGGGATCGGTTTTAATCCCTATTAGTCCCCGAGCTTGCGCGCGAAATGCATCGCCTCTGATTTCAAAATTTTTAAATTGGTCAAAACTCGCACAAGCGGGTGACAATAATACAATCGGATTTTCTACATCGGATTGAAGCGCGTCTTTGGTGGCTTTTAAAAGCGCCATTTTTAACGTTCCGGTTTTGTTGAAACTTTTGCCCTCTGATTTCAACGTTTCTGCAAATTCATCCGAGGCGTCGCCAATCAGGTAGCTAGATTGAACATTACCAAATAAATCTCTGAGCGGCTCTATCCCGCCCTCTTTTGGAACACCGCCCGCAATCCAGAAAATATTCTTATAGCTGGCAAGCGCCTGACGTGCCGCGTCCGCATTGGTCGCCTTACTATCATTGACGAAACGGACATTGCGCAAACGTCCGACCGTTTCCATACGATGAGCGAGCCCGGGGAAAGACAGAATGGCTTGGCCGATATCTTTGGCATCAATCCCAAAAGACCGCACAGCCGCAAACGCGGCGGCCGCATTTTGCCAATTATGTTGCCCTTCCAGTGCCTTGGCTTGATTCAGGTCACAAACCTCATAAGCTTTGCGGGTCAGGTTAGAGAAGAGCTTACCGCCCAAGACGCTCACGCCATGGCCCATGGAACGACGTGCTGAAACCGGTATAATGGAGCGCCCATTTTTAACTTTCAACTCCGTGCAAAGCGCTTTGCAATACTGATCATCAACACCCAGAACGACTGTGTCGCCTTTTGACTGATTGGCAAAAATTGCTTGTTTGGCCTTGCCGTAATCTTCCATTGACCCGTGACGCTCCAGATGATCGGGCGATAGGTTTAAAAATATGGCTGCATCGGCCCGCAGGCTTTGCGTGCGTTCCAATTGATAGCTCGACAGCTCGATCACATAGAATGTGCCACTATGCATGTTGTCCAGATCAAGGACACCGCGGCCGATATTTCCACCGATTTGCGCGTCCTTGCCACAGCTTTTTAAGATATGTCCGATCAAAGATGTGGTGGTCGATTTTCCATTCGTGCCCGTAATCGCGATAATTTTGGGTCTTTGACGCTCTGCTCGTGCATTGACCTCACGTGCCAAGATTTCGATATCACATATAATCGGGACCTTGGCTTCTGACGCCATGGCGGCTGACCAATGGGGTTGAGGCAAATAATGCGGCACGCCCGGGGATAGAACAAATTCATCTACCTCTGACCAATCTGCCGTTTTTAGATCTTTTAGCGGCACACCTTTATCAGCGGCGGCCTTACGACTGCCGTCATTATCATCCCAAGCCCAGACGGTCGCGCCGCCAGCTACCAAAGACAAAGCCGCAGACACACCCGTTCGTCCCAATCCGAAGACGGCGACAATATGATTTTCGAATGTCTCTGCTTTAATCATCTAGCGTAACTTCAAGGTTGAGAGCCCGATCAAGGCGAGCACAATGGCAATAATCCAGAAGCGGATAACAATGGTGGGTTCAGCCCACCCTTTCTTTTCGAAATGATGATGGATGGGCGCCATGCGAAAGACGCGCTTGCCCGTTAATTTAAATGAAGCCACTTGGACAATAACCGAGACGGCTTCCAGAACAAATAGTCCACCTATAATCGCGAGGACGATTTCATGTTTAATCGCGACCGCTGTCACGCCCAATGCCCCACCCAGCGCAAGTGATCCCGTATCGCCCATAAAGACCATAGCTGGCGGTGCGTTAAACCAGAGAAAGCCGAGAGAAGCCCCAATAATTGCGCCAAGGAATATGGTGATTTCACCTGTGCCAGGCACAAAGGGCACACCCAGATATCCCGAGAAAACGGCATTACCGACCAGATAAGCGATAAAGGCCAGAGACATACAAGCAATCATAACGGGTACAATGGCCAAACCGTCCAGACCATCGGTGAGGTTTACCGCATTGGCCGAACCCACAATAACAAGACAGCCAAAGGGAATGAAAAACAGTCCCAAATTAATTGTAAAATTTTTCAACAGTGGAATGGCGAGACCTGTCGCAAAATCTCCATCTTGCGGAAAGGCCGTTGTGAGGATCCAAACGGCAATCGCGGCGACCAGAATTTCGAGGCATAATCTAATTTTTCCAGAAAACCCCTTATGGCTTTGACGCGAAACCTTGAGATAATCATCATAAAACCCGATAGCCCCATAGCTGACAGTCACGAAAAAGACGGTCCAGAGAAACGGGCTTTTTAAATTGCCCCAAAGCAGAGTCGACACAATAACCGCCAAAAGGATCATCAACCCGCCCATTGTCGGCGTACCCGCCTTTTTAATGATATGACTTTCTGGACCATCCTCACGAATAGGCTGTCCTTTACCTTGGCGGACGCGCAGAGCTTCGATCATCTTGCCTCCAAATATGAAGAAGATGATCAGCGAGGTCATTAAGGCACCGCCAACCCGAAAGGTGATATAATTAAAAAGATTGAAGAGCTGAAAATCCTCTCCAAGCGGCGCAAGCCATTCATAGAGCATTAGGACCCCTCCTCTTTGAGTTGCTTGACCACCGCTCCAACGCCCGACGCATTAGACCCTTTGATCAGCAAAATATCTCCGTCGAGCAGTTCGCCTTTCAATTTGGTTAACAAAGACTGAGGTTTCGATGACCATCCGCCGCGCATGGGCTGGGGCATGGCCCCCATTAGCAAGCGCATACATTCCCCAGATACGAAAACGCGCTCGAACCCTGCGGCCTCTAGCGGCGCGGACAGGGACCGATGCAGCTCTAGCTCATCTGCACCAAGCTCGAACATATCCCCCAAAAGCGCCAGCTTGCGTCCAGGCCTTAAGGCGGCGGCAGCAAAAGCGGCACGCATAGAGGTCGGATTGGCGTTATAGCTCTCATCGATCAAGGTGATCTGTTTGCCATCAATATTTAGGGCGTAACTATCGCCCCGACCCGGAGCGGCTTGAATTTTCCGCAAGGCCATGGCGCATTTGCGCAAATTCAGATCTGCGGCAAGCGCGACAGCCATACAGGCGGCTGCGTTCTTAAACCAATGTTCGCCCGGCACCATTAGGGTGACATCAATTTGTTGGAAGCCAATGCGTAAACGCGCATTGCCGCCTGTTGGATGGGAATTTGTTGTGACAATACAAACATCATCATCGTCAGAATGCCCAAAGGTCAGAACCTTAAGCTTCGCGTCTTCCGCTTTTTTCCGGATCGCAGCTGTATGTGGATTATCGCCATTTAAAATAAGGGTTGATCCCGCCTCCATCCCATCAATGATTTCGGCCTTCGCCTTGGCAATATCGTCGACACTGTCAAAATGGGCGAGATGGGCGCCAACAACGGTTGTTATCAGAGCAATTTGGGGTTTTGCCAGTTTCGACAAGTCAGACATTTCACCTGCATGGTTCATGCCCATTTCCAGAACGGCATATTCCGCATCTACTGGCAATGTTGCAAGCGTAATTGGAACGCCCAAATGATTATTGAAGGATTTAATTGATTTATGGGTTGAACCAAACGCCGCCAGCATCACAGACAGCGCGTCTTTCACGGATGTCTTCCCGACACTTCCCGTCACGCCAATCCTAAGAGCCGTACGATTATCCCGCGCGTAGTCGCCCAATGCGCCTAGCGCTTTCGTGCTATTTTTCACGAGAACAGAGGGCGCGCCGTCAATTTGCTCTTCGCATAAAATACCTGTTGCGCCCGCTTTGATTGCGGCCGGGATGAAATCATGGCCATTGCGCGCATCTTTGAGCGCCACAAAAAGATCTCCAGGCTGAAGGCTGCGACTATCTATCGATAGACCCCTGACCTCGAATTCCGTGGTCGCTTTGCCTAATGTGGCAGTCTCGATATCTTTGGACGTCCAAAGCGTCATGTCATGTCCTTTAAAATTTCGCGCACCACATCCACGTCGGAAAACGGAATGACCTGATCGCCAATAATTTGCCCTTGCTCATGCCCCTTGCCGGCAATCACCAGACAATCTTTGGGCCCGAGCCGATTGATACCTTCGACGATGGCCGCGCGACGATCTCCGATCTCGGTCGCATTCGGGCAGCCCGTCATGACGGTTTTACGAATATCAGCCGCATTTTCTGTGCGCGGATTATCATCTGTGACAATCACTTGATCCGCGAGCTTTGCAGAGACAGCCCCCATCTTGGACCGCTTGTCAGGATCGCGGTCCCCGCCACACCCAAACACAATAACAATTTCGCCCATAGTATGGGGACGAACCGAGCGAATTAATTTATCAAGACCATCTTCAGTATGGGCAAAATCAACATAGATAGGTGCGCCGGATGTCGTACCCGCAAGTTCCAGACGTCCCGCCACACCCTTAAGCGCGGACAAGGCCTTGATCGCTTTGCTTTTGTGAACACCCGTTTTGATCGCTAACCCCAGAGCCGCGACGGCATTTAAAACCTGAAATTCGCCCGCCAGCGGTAAGTCTACGACATGACGCTGACCATCCATGATAAGTGTTGTTTTCTGACCCGCCACATGCGGCATAACTTCGTCAATCCGAATATCTGCGCCCGTCCAGCCAACTTGCAAGACGTCTTGACCCAAACCTTTGCAAACTTCCACGAGGTGCTGACCATATTTATCATTTGTATTGATCACGACAGGCGCATTAAGCGGCGTCAAATCAATAAAGAGGCGCGCCTTGGCTTTGAAATAATCTTCCATTGTCGGATGATAATCAAAATGATCCTGTGTCAGATTTGAAAATCCTGACGCGGTTATATCGACGCAGTCCATGCGGTATTGTTGAAGCCCATGTGAACTCGCCTCCATCGCCGCATGGGTCACACCCTCAGCCGCCAACTCAGACAAGGTCTGATGCAAAGCGAGCGCATCGGGCGTCGTATGCGCCATCGGCTTATAGCCCGTATTTGATGTCACACCTAATGTGCCAAAACAGGCTGACTTAAATCCGGCATAGGCCCAAATCTGACGCAAAAATTCAACTGTTGAGGACTTCCCATTTGTCCCCGTCATCGCGACCAATGTCTTGGGTTGCCCCGGATATAGCTTTGCAGCTGTCTTGGCATAGAGAAGGCGCGGATTTTCACTCTCAATAACAGGAATATCGGCGCTCACATCCGGCGTGGATATAATCGCAACGGCTCCATTTTTAATGGCCTGTGGAATAAAATCGCGCCCATCCATTTGCGTACCCGGCAAGGCCGCAAAGATATATCCGGGTTTGATCTTGCGACTATCCGCGCTCAAACCCGTAACCGTTTGTTCCGAGTCAGTATTAAATAAGCTCTGTAAACTGTGGGTCATGGTGACACCTCAGCATATCTGCGCGTGTCTCTGGCGCCAGGCAAGATCGGCCCAACACGGCGAATAACATCGCCTGCAAGGGGCGCCGCATTCCACCCGGCCGTCGCAAAACCATGTGTCCCCTCAATCGCTTTAGGCTCATCCAGGCTGACAATCATCGCATAACGTGGATTGGAATGCGGGAACGCCGCCACAAATGATGTGACGAGGCGGTCCTGATCATACCCCCCTGTCGACGAGGGTTTTTCCGCCGTTCCGGTTTTCCCCATAACGCCATAACCCGGGATATTGGCCTTGCGGCCCGTACCGTCTGTTACGACAAAGCGCATCATATCCATCATATTGCGTGAGGTTTTTGAACTAAACACGCGACGTGTTTCCGGCGGATGGGCCACAGAATGTCGCCTGACCGTCGGCGTGACATAAACCCCATCATTTAACATCGCGCCAATTGCAGCCGTGAGCGCCAGCGGCGTGACCGACAAACCATGCCCATAAGACACGGTGACGGTTGTGATCTCACCCCAACGGTCTTGCACTTGCGGCTTGGCACTTTCTGCGAGCTCATAATCCACGCGATCAAGCAGCCCTAATTGCCGCAAATGATATTGCTGCCGCTCACCGCCAATACGCTGGGCAATCATGGCCGTGCCGCGATTAGAGCTTTCACCCAAAACACCGGTCATATTGAGCGGGACGTCGGAGGGATGATCATCGCGAATAAATTTATTCCTGACTTTATAGGGTTTTTGCACCTCAAACATCTCCACTTGATCGGCCACCCCATCTTCCAAGGCCATGGCCATGGTTAGAGGCTTGAACACACTTCCAAGGTCGTAAGTGGACATTGCGGCATGATTAAAGCGAGTTTCGGGCAATGTTGCGCCAGGGTCATTTGGATTGAAATTGGGGATAGAGGCCATGGCCAATATTTCGCCCGTCCGGATATCCATAATCACGCCCGAGGCATCCAGCGCGTCAAATTTTTCGCGCGCTTCTGATAATTCATCCATCAAGGCAAATTGCACGCGCAGATCGACCGACAAGGCGATTGAGGGGGCATTATCTGCAATTAATTCGGATTCAAAGGCCCTCTCTGCCCCGGCAACACCCATCATATCGACATTGGTAAAGCCAACCAGATGCGAAGACAGGTTTTCGCGCGGATAAACGCGCTTGGGCTCTTTGCGGAAATCAAGGCCAGGCAAGCCAAGATCAAAAACGGCCTGACGCTCTTTGGGCGTTAAGCCCCGCTCCAACCAGACAAAGCTTCTGTCCATTTCCAACTTACGGCGTAGATCCCTCAGATCCAGATGCGGTCTGATCAATGCCAGTTTTTCGGCTGTCTCAGCTGGATTCCAAACCCGACGCGGCTCTGCATATAAAGAGTAAGTCTCGAGTGTTGTCGCCAGCAATTCGCCGTGGCGATCCGTTAGATCAGCCCGCGTAATTTTGATCGCTTCGGGCAATTGACGCTTATGCGCGCCCTCAGAGAACAGCGAAATTTCCGCAAGGCGCACAATGGCGATAATCAACATAAAGGCAAACAGGACGACCCCGATCCGAATACGAATACGCCCCTCAGATACGGCGATATATTCATCATCCGCAACCTGATAGGTCTGCTGACCCTGAAATTTATGCGCCTGACTCATTCCAATGCCCCATCAGTGTCTGGGGTCTCACCGGCGGCTGAGGTCTCATCAGCGTCTTGCCCGTCAGCAATCAAAGGGAAACGCGCCGCGATCTCGCGAGCCGATATCTCTTTTTCTGGCGTGATTGGCTCAAGCTCAAGATATTCATCATTTAACTCAGAGAGCCGCAACGGGCTTTCCAAATAAGCCAGCTCGGCCTTTAGGACACGGATCGCCGCCTCTTCTGCCGCTATAGCCTTATTCAAAGCCGTGACGTCATTTTTGGCCGATTGCGCATGGGTTTTTACAAAATAGAGACTGACGGTCAGCGCCACGCCGATCAGGAACAAAAGAAACCAGGACATGCGCTTGGTCGCACGCGCAGTATGTCCATTATAGAGGCTCATAATCGCGCCTCCAATTCGGACAGCGCCAAAACATTTGGCAAGAGACGATCTTCGGCTGCAAAGGCTTCGGCCTCGGTTCGGATGGCCAATCGCAATTTCGCAGACCGCGAGCGTGCATTCTCTTCGATTTCAGTCTTAGAGGGCTTGGTCACACTGCGCTTGGGTAGATCAAAACTAGCCGAGACCGTCTGCGCGGCAACTTCTGGTAAGTAACGCGAACCACCCTGCACTTCGCCTGCACGCTTGCGGAAAAAGCTTTTTACGATCCGGTCTTCCAGGGAATGAAAGGTCACAACGACCAGACGCCCGCCTGGCTTTAGCAAATTCTCCGCCGCACATAGGCCGCGGTAAAGTTCACCCAGCTCATCATTGATAAAGATGCGCAGGGCCTGAAACACGCGGGTCGCCGGATGGGTTTTCCCGCGCCTCCCCAGAGCCTGCTCTAATATATCCGCCAAATCCGTTGTCGTCTGAATATCGCCTGCTTCGCGCGCCGATAAAATACAATTGGCAACATGTCGGGCGCGCTTCTCTTCGCCGTAAACTTTAAAGATTTGCGCCAACTCATCACCAGACAGGCTCAAAACCGCATCTCTTGCTGTTGGTCCGCCGCCCTGCTCCATGCGCATATCCAGCGGACCCTCACGCATAAAGGAAAAGCCGCGCTCCGCCTCATCCAGCTGCATGGAGGAGACCCCAATATCGAGGACCACCGCATCGACAGGTCCGATCTCCAATTGATCCATTTTTGAAAACGGTGTCTGGATTAGGCGGAAGCGATCCGGATAGGCTTGTTCCAACGCGTCGGCGCGTGTCTGAACATTGGGGTCGCGATCCAAGCCAATAACATTGCAATCGTCCCCATCCAATACAGCCTGACTATAGCCCCCATTCCCAAATGTCCCGTCAATACAAATTTCACCAGCTTGCATATTCAAGGCCTGAAGGACCTCGGGCAGCATGACGGGATAATGCTTCATGACCCGCCACCCGTTGACGGGCTTGGCACAGCCGCCATGCGGTGACGATTGGCGCGCGCCTGTTCGCGTAGCTCGGCCTTGCGGGCTTCATGCGCCTCACTATTCCATATCTCAAATTTTCGCCCACGTCCGATAAAGGTGACCTGGCCTTCTAGATCAGCATAATCGCGAAATTTGGCCGGCAGGCTGACACGCCCCGTTGAATCGAAATTCAGCTTCTCACTCTCACCAAAAATAACCAGCTCAAGCGCTTCGCGGCCAGGGTCATACATATCCATCCGGTCCAGGGCCGATTTATAATAATCCAACAGAGACAGATCGCCACCTTCCAGATAGGCGCCATCCAGAGACGGCCAGACGATAATGCCGTTAAAACCCGCCTCAGAACATTGCGTGCGAAAGCTAGCCGGCACCGAGACCCGCCCTTTCGCATCCAGCGAATTTACTGTGCTTGAGATAAACACAATGACGCAATTCCTCCCATTGGATCACAAGCCCTCTTGTGACAATATATGGGATAGCGTGGGAATTAATGGGATTCAATGCCATTTTATGAAAAAATTAACTATATATCCCACTTTCCACACCCCTGTGAATGGGGTGGAGAACTCGGATTCAAGGTGTAGAATCAACGTGTTAAGCTGTGGTTAACTATGTTTTGGGGGTGGTGGTGTGTGGGTCGGAGATCGCCCTTGGTTTTTTTCGTTAATGCACGCTCGCCTGTTTAGAGGCAAAGTAGACATGTGCCAGAGGCTTAAAACACCCAAAAAACGGCCGCACGGCTCACCTCAGGAAAAGGGGAAAGCGGATATAAATTATTGTGTCTGGGCATTCTAATTTACGTTCGTCAATTTGGAAAAACTATCGTACCCTAAGTGAAGGATTCGAGACCTGCTGTTAGAAGACGTTAAGTGGAGACTTTGGGCAAGCAATGACGCAGGGCGTCGGCGAAACGAGCCTGCCATGGCGAACCTGCGGTCAATGCGTCCACTGCGGCATAGAGTATCCCTTCGGGACCTGCGTGACTGGCCCAAGGTAAATTTCCACTCAAAGCGCGGGCCTCGGCGACAAAAATCTGCGCGATAAGGTCTGGATCGAGCGAGCCATTCGAAAGTTCGGCAGCGATCTTGCGAGTGCCATGCTCTGCGAACAAATCTGGGCCAACACGACCAGTGCACATCAACTGCAGTCCGACTACGGCATAGAGATTAAGAACACCCGGAGCTGTGATAGACACATGTGGGATGACGTCTAAGCGCAAGCCTTCGTCCCCCGTGAACATATCGTGTTCGAAATCGTGGTGACGGTAGAAGGTAAGGGCTCGGTCTGGCACGGTACCCGACAAGCGTATTAGAGCGTTCGCCGTCGCCATGCCGAGTTGCAGGTTGTTGTCGGGATGCCAGACATCCCAATATGCATAACCAGCAGCTGGGCTAGGTGGGACCTCGGATGCGGTTTCGCAACGATTGCTTTGCGAAATTGTCATGACGGTTCGCAGGAAGTTGTCTAGAACGGGAATGGCCGTGGTATTGCCCTTAGATGCAATCCGACGCGACCAGGAAATTTCGTCCAATATTTCTGTTCTGTGGGTCAGTGCGGCATCCCAGCGATCCCCGATTACGATCTCGGCGTGGTGTTTAGCATAGACCTGCGAGAGCAAGGCTACGCCTCCGACAAGATCGGTTAAGTTTATGGTTTTAATCGTCACTCGCCCAGGCCTGTAGCGCTTCGCAAGACGGGTAGCGCTCGCGTGTTCAGCGGTGGTCTGCGCAAGCGTCATAACGACTTCCGACGCCACGGGGCCAATATTTGCCTCGAAAGTGTCCAGCGTTTCACCCCTGATCCGCAATGCTAGGATGTCTGGGCTCAAGACTGTGTTAGACATTTGCAAGACAATGTCTCGTGAGGATGACAGCTTTTCTATACGCGCTTTTGTGTGGATGTTCTCGGCGTAACGCTCTAGGCCCGAGACCGGTCGACATGGCCCCAACACGCCAATCGCCATCTGTCGCATGCTACCATCGCGCATTAAGGCACGCGGCAGATTTGCACCATCGGGCCAATCATAAGCTAAAGCCGCGAGGCTAAGCCCTCCGATCCGACCTTTTATTCCATCTCGATATTTGGACTGTTCAGACGGATAGGTGAAGAAAGCCTTATCTTGCGAGTCAAACAGACGTTGCAAGCTGTCCGGGTCTTCGGCGAGAAGGCGGTCTAACTCGGTTTCTACGGGCTGCTGTTTGGAATGCAGATCATCCATCTTGGCCAGGGGACGCTGCGTCAGTGGCGTGAATCCCTTGAAAATGGGCGGACGCGATCCGTCGCCTAGATCCCAGTATTCCAGTTCTAGTTGGAAGTGAATAGAAGCGGGTTTGCTCTTTCCAAAAAGGCGCCGAGGTGTCGTTTGAACACAACGTCGAATATGCATGCGGTCGATTAGCAAACCGGCCCCATCATCCGAAAGCGCGACGGCTTGCCGTGTGTTTTGCATCCTAGGCTTTCCGTCGAAACCGGCGATGATTGTTGTTGTGAGTGTTCGCGATAATATATCGAAGCGCACGACACCGACCCCTGATAAAAGGGGGTTCTTCTGGTCGTAGCGATTTCCCGACATGTTGAAAATGGCGACGACTTTACCCTGAGAATCCAGGGTCGCAGTCATCGGGTCATAGGGAAAGGCGAAGCTTGAGCCGGAATAGATTGGCCAGCTCTGAATATCTCGCGCCCATTGCCATTGATTTGGTCTGTGGCCGTCAGTCCAACTCGCGCGTTCCGACTTAGACTTAGCCTCTAGGGGAGGCGCGACATCGTCATAGGAATGGAGTGAGGCGGTTCCATCGTCCTGGGTCAGAGCAACATCGAAACGCGTCGCCGCTAAGGTATCTTTGTTGATATGTAGTAGGCTCTGGGCGTTAAGTCCTACAAGTGATCCATTTTGCAGAACCAGCAATCGAGTTACAACTACTGGCAGGGCAGACCTGCGACTTATGGTGCCCGATATGAGGTCAATTTGAGCAATTTGCGCGTCCTTGGATACAAAGACAGCCTTGGATATACTCTGGTAGGTATGGGCCGCAATGGGGGAACTCGGAAAAACGACAAGGTCCGATTCTTCTGCGATACGGATTACGCCCACATCGAAGTTGCCGCCTAGGATACGATAGGTAGTTTCAGCCATACTATATATTTAGCATAGAAGCCTTAAATTTGGGTTCCTTCCAAATCTTGT
>CAYRMO010000081.1:0-12036 GCA_964425355.1 uncultured Algimonas sp.
CCCATAGGTTCAACAATAACAGCACCAATTTCGATCCCGATTTCCTCCATTTGAGCCCTGATCATAGCTTCATGTGAGGCATTACAAATGAAAACGGGCGGATGAAACATATCTGAATCAAAGCGTAAAACTGTTTCCTGGATCATGGTTTTATCTGTGACCAAAGCCAGAAGTTGTTTTGGTTCTGCCTTACGGGAAGCAGGCCAGAGACGACTTCCGGCCCCGCCGGACAAAATTACAGGAATGATTTTTTTCATAATAATGTGTCTTTATCTAAAATATGTTAGGGTTTCATTTATTAGGCTGAAACATGATATTTACAAAAATAGTTACGTCATTTTTATGACCCTAATGACACATTTCCTGCCCGGTAACGCAAAAGAACTCGACAATCCTTTAAAGGTTTAGCCGGTGGGCGGAATCGCCACGCATTGACCGCCTTAATTGAGGTACCATTAAACAATCCCTCTGGAACGGCGCGTTCAATGCGGATATTTTCCGTTTCGCCCTCTGCGTCAACATCGAGTCGAATAATCGTCCAGCCTTGCCGTCCAGTCTGAAAAGAGCGTTTTGGATAATCTGGTAAGTCAAAATCAATGGCGGCTAATGCCTCTCCGCCCAGACAATCATCTGGATCAGAATATCCCTTCACCCAAGGATCAGGTGGATAGGATGATTTCGGATGAAACACCTCAGTCGACCCACATCCTGTCACGAACAGAGACACAAGAAACAGAGACGGTATTAGGGTAAGCGCTTTCATTCGTCCTCCAAAAACCCTGATGCCACGAGTTTTGTAAGCGCATCGATAACGGCCTGCGCATCGGGCCCTTCCGCATCAACTGTGATATCCTCACCGCACGCAGATCCCAGCAATAATAATTCCATAACACTATCCGCTTCGACGCGTTCCGCGCAGACATCATTATGGCTTTTGACAAAAACTCTCGCATTATAGCGCATTACACAGGCCATGAATTTGTTTGAAGCTCGCGCATGTAAGCCGCGCATATTCACCAGAGTAAGACGTGCGGACGCGCTCGACATATGGAACGATCAGGCGTCGCCAGATAGAATTTTTGAGGCTATTGCTATGTAGCGCTGGCCAGCTGTTTTGGCTTTCTCAGCAGCCTCCTCTAGAGACGCTGTTTCGCGTGCTTCCGCCAATTTAATTAACATAGGGAGGTTAACACCGGCTAAGACTTCGACTTTTCCGTCGCGCAACATAGAAATCGCTAAATTTGAGGGTGTCCCGCCAAACATGTCCGTCAGAAGGATAACACCAGCCCGGCTATCTACGCGGTCCACAGCCGAACGGATATCATTTCGACGTCTTTCCATATCATCATCCGGACCAATACAAATCGTTTCCATCATATCTTGCGGACCGACAACATGTTCTGTTGCGCGGCGCAATTCTATGGCTAATTGGCCATGAGTAACGATGACAAGTCCAATCAAGACTAAACCTTTCGACCAGTTTCGAACCTCCACCTAATCAAAAAATTTAACGACTGTGAAGCGTTAATTTACACCTTATGCAATTCGCCTCGTATAAGGTGCATAAATGAAACAGCTTTTATTACTTGGATGAAGGTATTTGCCGCGGAACAAGCACATTGAACCGCGCACCCTGAATTTGACCGTCTGGATCCACAATATTTTCAGCATAAATCGTACCCCGATGCGCCTCAATGATCTGACGACAAATGGCGAGACCCAAGCCTGAATGGCTTCCAAAACTAGCTCCCTTAGGGCGTTGGGTGTAAAACCGCTCGAATATTGTTTCGAGATTATCTGGCGGAATTCCGGGACCTTGATCCTCGACAGTAAATCGTATTTTCTTACCATCACGCTCGGCTTTAACACTTACAGTCCCATCGACGGGTGAAAACGTAAGCGCATTATCAATCAAATTTCTAAGGACCTGTGCAAAAGGCGTTTCATAGGCCCGAATATACAGCGGATCATTGACGGGTATCTGCGTCATATTTTCTACGTTTGGACCGTCACCCGTTTTCGTTTGTTGATAAAACTCAACGATATTTTCCGAAATTTCCGCCACGTCGAGCGTCATAGCCGTTTCGCGAGCAAGGTTAGCGTCAACTTTCGAAGCTTTCGAGATATCCGTGATCAAACGGTCCATACGCGAAACATCTTGCTGAATAATATCAAGCAGTTTTTCACGTTGCTCTTGATTTTTTGCGACGCGCAACGTCTCAGATGCCGATCGCAAGGATGTCAGAGGGTTTTTGACTTCATGAGCGACATCGGCGGCAAAATTCGCAATATCGTCAATCCGCGAATAGAGACCTTGTGTCATGTCGCGCAAGACCAATGACAAATCACCAATCTCATCACGTCTGTTGGACAGGTCTGGGATCGCGTCTCTTTTTTTAGCGCTACGCGCAACGATTTCTGCAGCCCGAGCCAATTTGCGCATCGGTAGGGCAATAAAGAGTGTTAGGGACAGGGAGGTCAAAAACATCGTCAAAAAAGCAAGTCCAATAATCGGTGCCAAGGCTTGGCGTTCCGCTGTCACAATGGAGGCAACATCATTGCTTTCCACAGTCACGACCCCCAATACATTTTGAACTCGCTTTACGGGACGGGAAACCGTGACAACCAAATTGTCATCCCTGTCATAGCGCGCGCCCATCACGGCCTGCCCAGCAAGACTTGTGCGAATTTCAGATTTCAAATCTCGACGTAGACTATCTCGCCTGGCTTTGGCCCAAGGCAAATTATGGATTTTTTCAGCAAACCAAGCCCGCATAGCGTTACGCCACCGGACATTTAAGGGCTCCTCAATGACAACTGGGTCAATAGGGTCCAAGGTTTCAACTGTAATAATCGCGCCCAATGTCTCAGTATCAGCAACCAGCTGTCCCGCCCGATCATGTAAGCGCACCCGCCAACCATTTGGGACATTGATACCGCGTAAGACCTGTTTGGCCTCAGGAATATCAAGTTCGGCTGTTCCACCAAATCCTGTGGCCTGTTCAGCCATAACGGTCGTAATCGTTGCCGCCAATGAATTAATATTGTCAACTTTGGCCTCAATCAGACCCGATTCAAATCGGTTCATGGCGAGTGCACCAAAGACAAGAATTAACAGACCTGAAAGATTGGATAGGAAAATATTGCGGGTCAGACGCGACGTCCACAGCGAGCGTCGCGCGCCTCGCCGACGATCTTTGCGTTTTGGTCTTAAGCGAAATCGGCCCTTGGACGAAGAGTCTGCGGTCTTTTCAGTCATAAGGTTCCTATCGCGATCAAGGCCTATCCAGCCTTGATTTGGTGCATTTTGAGATAATTAAAAACCTGGTATGTCTCAAATTGCACTTAGTCTCACAGTTGCGAGCGATACTCTATCGCATCTTGCTCAAGAAGACCTTAATTCAATAGACTATGCCTCTTTATACTTATAGCCGACACCATAAAGCGTTTCGATTCCATCAAAGCTCTTATCGGTTCTACGGAATTTCTTGCGCAAGCGTTTTATATGGCTGTCAATCGTGCGGTCATCAACATAAATTTGATCATCATAGGCCGCGTCCATCAACTGGTCTCTGGATTTTACATAACCTGGACGATTGGCCAAAGCTTCAAGGATCAAAAACTCTGTCACTGTCAAACGCACCGGCACACCGTCCCACGAGCAGGCGTGACGATTGGGGTCTAGGATCAGCTTTCCACGTCGAATAACTTTATTATCGCCAAGTTGGGGTTCAGGTAATTCGACATTTGTCAATTTTGAACGACGCAGAACAGCTTTGATCCGCTCTCCTAATAGGCGTTGCGAGAAAGGCTTTGTGATATAGTCATCTGCCCCCATATTAAAGCCAATAGCTTCATCAAATTCATCATCCTTTGACGTCAGGAAAATCACCGGCAGGTTGGATGTTTGGCGCAATCGCCTTAACAGCTCCAAACCATCCATACGCGGCATTTTTACGTCAAAGACTGCCAGGTCAGGCGGCGATTCTTTTAAGGCCTCTAAAGCCGTCACGCCATCATGGAATTTTTTGACGTCATAGCCTTCACTTTCCAAAAACATAGAAACAGATGTCAGGATATTTTCATCATCATCGACAAGGTAAATCTTTGGCATTACTCGCTCCCCAGCGCGTCCCGCGATATTCCGCGGAGAATATTGGTTTTGTCTGACTAGGCTCATCGTTTGCATGGCTCAACCCTTCTTATTCAATAGTATGGGCCTTAATCTCATGTAAATAGGGCAGAGCTATGACTGAAACCTGCCTTAATGCGGGCATAATCATGTCTTGTGGTCGTGCCCAACCATACTTAGATAGGCTAAGAATCAAAGGAATGCTTCTTATGTCATTTGCAGAATCCATCATTCAGATGTTTGTTCAGCCCATATTATCGCTGATCATTTTCATTTTTCTGGCCTATGTCGTCATAAGCTGGTTATTCATTTTAAAAATCGTCAAACCGAATAATCCAACGGCGCGCCAAGTTTACGGCATACTCTCCAGTGTGGTAGAACCCATTGTGTCGCCCTTCCGAAAGATTATTCCCCCGCTGGGGAATTTCGATATGGGCTTTTTCTTTGCCTTTATGGTCATATACTGGACGAAATATTACGTAATTCCGAGTATGATCCTACCTATGTTGCAATAAGTGTAGGAATTGCCCTTGGGGCGCCCCTAATCTTTTGGCTTATCAAGCAGGCTATCGAGACGTTCGGCGAGGCCTTTTCGCGTTTGAGAGGCCTCAGTGTCACCTTCAACGACGTCTTCAATCTTTTGTGCGATGTCTTCGTCAATCTCATCAAGCCGTGACGCCTCCACCTCAATCTCATCATCTGATGCCTCATCTTCTTTGAGGTTTTCCGCAATCAATTCTGGCACGCCCGGCAGGCGAAGCGGCTCGCGGGCATCAAAACGCGGATGAATGAGGTCCCCCGAATCCCCAAATGAGAAGACAAGGCGGCGCCAATCTTGCGGGGCATAATCAAAACTATCGCCTTCTGGGTCGAGGTCTGACCAATCGGCTTCGCGCGGCGCGGTGGCGGCGCGCTGCATCCATAATTGCGCGTCGCGCGGATTGTTTAAGCGGGCCTCCGCCTGGGCCGCCAAAACACATAGCCGCGCAGACGGGTGTGCCTGATCATCCCCGTTACCCCGAACGAGCGGGCTAAGCGCTGCCCAAGCTTGAACCGCATCATCATTGCGTAAGAAATTTTCTGCGAGCAGTATTTTTGTTTCACGATGGCCGGGATTAGCCTTGACCAGTGCATTAATCCGTTTCTCGCGCCCACGCTTCCCGTCATCGGAAATCATGTCAAAATACGCCAAAGCGAGTGCAGGATGCGGCGCATGGCTCCAACTTTTTTCAATCAGCTTAATGCCGGATTTTTTTTGATCAGATTGGCGATATAATTTGGCCGCCAAAGCGACGGCTGGGGCAAAATCTGGCGCTAATGCGGCGGCTTTGACAGCCAGCTCAAGCGCTTTGGCATTCTGACCCGCATCATGCAGACGGTCAGCTTCTGCTGTATTTAAAACGGCTAATCGACGCTTGGTCGTATTTTTGTCAATATGTTTGCGGGATTGTCCCGTTTCTAGCGTTTCTGCAGCGCTCAACCAATCATGATTGGCGACTTCGCCTTTAAACAGGGTTTCGAAAGCCCATTTTGCATTTGGATTATCACTATAGGCCTGTCTGGATTGCTCAATTGCACCGGGCAGATCCCCAGTTGTTAATTTATGCTGGGCAAGACCTCGTAAACCCGTCGCGCGCGTCTTTTCGTTTCCAAGCATGGCTTCGTAATGCACGACAGCTTCGTCACTATCGCCGCAAGCCTCTGCTGAGAGCGCGGAAACGATCTGCCCCAATTCCGTGCTGCCTATCAAACCGCGGGCTTTTTCTGCTTTTTTTCGGGCCTTTGATACATCTCCTTCGGCGCCCGCCAAAAGCGCTTCTTCCATCGCATCTAGCGCTCGGTTTCGGCGACGCAGTCCAACGCCCGATTTTACGCGCTGGGGCAAACGCCATAGCCAGAGAAAAAGCGACCAAAGCCCGATCAAAACCAGCGTCCCAAAAACAATTGCGAGGATGACAAATTGCCAGCTCACCTCAAGCGGAGCAAATGAAAGCGGGCCCGATGTGGCCGATGAGGCAAATGAGAGCGTAACATCATCACCGACCCAAAGCATGATCCCGGCGAGGGCTGCGATAAATACTAAAATGGCAATCACATATTTTGTCATTATTTTGTCGCCTTATTTTGGATTTTGCTAACAGTCTCATACCACGTATTTCCAATGGCTTGAACATCTTCAGGCAAAGACTCAAATTTTAAAATAGCTTCATTATATCGACCCGACGATATATCGGCCTCAATCCCTTCAATCAGGGTAATCGGATCATCATCATCTTTAACGCGCACATGTTTCGACAAGGTCCGTTGCAAGACATTTCCCTCAGACGTGTTTTTAACCGCGCTCAAAAGCAGTCCTTTCGGAAATTCAATTTGAGAAAATTGCACAGCTTGGTTGGTCACATTGAGTTGGTCTTCAAGCACAGAAATCCGAGCTAAAAGCGCTTTTGGGATCGTGGCTGTGGGCGTTGTTATTTTTCGTGTCTCAAGCGCTTTGAGACGAGTTTCAACCGCGCCGAGATCTTGGACCTTTTCAGGTTTAGTGGTTTCAAGCGCATCAAGGCGCGCCTCAAGCGTCGACACATCAGGCCATTCAAAACCGTCATTTTGGGCTTGGTTAAGCGCGGATAGGGTCTCTGGTGAAATATCAATGTCACGAGCCGCTTCCAATTGTGCAAGCCGGTCTTCCAAAGGCGTAAGATCAGGCATGACAATCGGCTCAGCCTGCGTCTCAGAGCGTGTTTTCAAATTCGCTTCGAGCTTGTTTAATCGTGTCTCAAGAGATTTTAATTGATCTGCCTGTTTGTCTAAGAGCTCCGCTTTGAGAGCGTCTACATCTATGGTCGCAGTCTGGATATCTGGCGCTTTCTGGAATTTGAGTCCAAAATAAACACCTGCAGCGGCG
The DNA here is from genome assembly GCA_964425355.1 of uncultured Algimonas sp. Lineage (GTDB taxonomy): Bacteria > Pseudomonadota > Alphaproteobacteria > Caulobacterales > Maricaulaceae > Litorimonas. The sequence continues at coordinate 7,035 of CAYRMO010000081.1, forward strand.
CTCCCAAAGCCAAGTAATAATCCTGCGAGCAAGATACTCTTCAAGCCTAATCCTGATGTTTCTTTATTGTTGACGAGATAATTTTCAGCCTCAGTCTCCAAAATTTCATCTTCGAGTCTGTCTGCCTCAGAAATGCTAACGTCTGGGCTATCCGGTTGATTATCGTCTATCATGGCACCTATTTAGGGGTTAAGGGCCGCGCTGACCAGTGCCAACTCATTTGGCTGTTCGGCAATTAATCTACCCTTCAGGTTCACCCCCTCAAGCGCCGCATCTGTCGCAACACTTATAGAAATCGCAGAAACATCTGTTAAATCAGTCATTGTCATAAGTTTTGCAAATGTATGGGCCGCAAGTGGCGAATATAAGGCAACCATGTCAAACTTCGTTTCTGGGAATACCAAATTCGGGGCCGATGCATAGGTAATCATGCGGCTCGCTTTATAACCAGATGCGTGGAGATCTTCACTAATTTGGCCACGAATATGGCGACCAGACACGTGAATTAGAGGCTGATCCTGGCTTAAATGTTGGATAATCCATGATGTGATATCTTTTGACGTCCCGGCAACAGAAACAACGTCCTGATATCCAACGCCTCTCGCATGATCTGCAGTCGCGTCTCCAACGCAAATGGCGCGTCGACCCAATGGCGGCCCTGCATGATCAACACCGTTTTTAGAGGTAAAAATCAGGATTGCCGATTTTGGCAACGGGTCATGCGGGACTGGCTTAATCGTTAAAAGCGGCGAGACCAGCGGGACAAAACCTGCCTTTTGCCAACTTATTGCACTTTCATCCGCAGAAGGCTGCGTGCGCGTTATCCAAATAACATTAGACATCAAATGTGATACGACCATCGACCTCGTCGCGCACAGATCGCCCAAGCTCAAAGCCCAAATCATAGGCTTGGGTGGTCGTGTCTAGCGTAGCTTGTGCCGATTGCGCGATGCGTAAGGATCCATCTGTCGCAATGATTTCTCCTTGGAGGGACAAGGTTCCACCCTCCCAAATGGCGAGAGCCGCAATTGGCGTTCTGCAATTTCCATCTAAAGCCCGCAAAAAGGCCCGTTCAGCGGTGATTTCGAGAAGTGTCCGCTTATCATTTAAGGCCTGTAAGAGCCCGTGCACTTTACTGTCAGTTTTCCGGATTTCAATCCCGATAGCCCCTTGGGCAGGTGCGGGGAGCATGGTCTGCGTTTCTATGATTTCCGTAATACGGTCCGCCTGGTCTAGACGCTTTAATCCTGCACAAGCGAGTAAAGTGGCATCGCAAACGCCGTCTTCTAGTTTTTTGAGACGGGTCCCCACATTGCCGCGCAAGAGACAATATTCTAGGTCCGGTCTTAGGGCTGCGAGTTGAGCTCGACGTCGCAAAGAGGCCGACCCAATCAAAGCCCCTTCGGGGAGATCAGCCAAATTCTTATATTTTACGGAAATAAAGCCGTCGCGCACATCGGCCCGAGGTAAAATGGCCGAGATCTTTAGGGCTTCATGTCCGATGGTTGGCACATCTTTCATTGAGTGGACGGCCAGATCGATCCGCCCGTCAAGTAAGGCCAATTCTAATTCACGCGTAAATAAGCCCTTGCCCCCAAATTCCTTTAGCTCACCTTGTATTTTGTCACCACTGGTTTGCAGGATTTGAATTTTGACCACCTCCTCAAACCGCCCCGTGTTTTCACAGATCAGCCTTTGTACCAATCGGGCTTGATAAAGCGCGAGGGGTGAGCCACGTGTGCCAATGATAAGAGGTTGAGATTGCATAATTGAACCACAGTCCTTAGGTGATCGCGCATGGCCACTGCCCGAAAAAGTGAGAAGAGACAAGACAGCCTTTTGGTTTTAGGCTTGGAATCCTCATGTGATGAGACGGCCGCCAGTATCGTAAGACGCTTTGGTGATGGTCAGATCGAGCTCTTATCCAATATAGTTGCCTCCCAAGATGAAGAACATCGCCCTTATGGCGGAGTGGTTCCCGAAATTGCCGCGCGGGCGCATATGCGAAAGCTCTCGCCCATCGTGAATAAGGCCATATCCCAATCCGGCGTGGCATGGGATCAACTTGACGGCATTGCCGCAACAGCTGGGCCCGGCCTTATTGGCGGGGTGATCACAGGTCTGCTAGGGGCAAAAGGCCTCTCATTGTCTTTGGGTAAGCCATTGATCGCGGTTAATCATCTGGAAGGCCACGCCCTCTCCCCACGCTTAACCGAGAGCTGCCCTTTCCCTTATCTCTTGCTCCTGGTCAGTGGCGGACATTCGCAACTTCTGTGTGTCAAAGCTCTGGGAGATTATGAACGCATCGGGAGTACTGTTGATGATGCGGCAGGCGAAGCTTTTGATAAATGTGCCAAAGTAATGGGCCTTGGCTTCCCAGGTGGACCACAGGTCCAAGCCTGGGCTGAAAAGGGCGATCCAGAATCCATTGCTTTGCCTCGCCCGATGAAGGGCCGAGATCACGCTGATTTCTCGTTTGCAGGCCTCAAAACCGCGGTTGCACGCGCCTGGGAGGCCTGTGACAAATCTGATCTGTCCAAAGCCAATCTTGCGGCGAGTTTCCAACGCGCCATGACAGAAACCATGATTGATCGTGTCGGCAAAGCCATGACGCGCTACCGCCATATTACGCGCGAAGACGGTCAGGCCCGTTTGGTCGTGGCAGGCGGTGTGGCGGCCAATTCTGAATTACGCGCAGCCCTCAAACACATCGCCGAAAAACGCAGCTTTGACTTTATCGCACCCCCTTTAAAGTTCTGCGGTGATAATGCCGCCATGATCGCATTGGCAGGGGCTGAGCGATTGGCGGCAGGATTGATTGATGGTCCAGATGCGCCCGCTCGCCCAAGATGGCCACTGGATCAAGCGGCCGCGGCTCATGCACCAAAATCAGGCTTTGGCAAAAGAGGGCCAAAATCCTAGTTCAGTGTATTTTAAGATAAGTTAAGCTCGGATAAGTCTCAGAAATTACACTAATCAAGGACTCGGTACAATTTCGCGCCTTGCTCAATCCACGAGCCCTCGACTTCTGACAACCAATCTGGCGGATTATTATTGGATAATTTTACAGCAAACCCATCAGGGAAGTCCCTTTGATAGAGCTTGATCAAATTCGCTTTTTCACAGGTCAGCACAAATGCTACCTTATTTTGGGTTATAAGCCTTTTAGCGTCATCGACTGAGGACGAGTTGGTTTTTATCACAGTTTCAATCCCATCCACATTTCGATGGTAATTGGCATTAAGAACGCGGTTATCTGTTAGCTTAAGCAAAATAGGCCCAGAATTTGATTGAGAAAAAATAACTTGATCAGAGAATTGATTTAAATACGCAATCAAGTCATCAGGCAGACAGTTTATTTCAGCAACATTTTGGTTCGTTTTATTCTCATCCGACATTATCAAAAAACCAGGTAGCGCCAATAACATAGGAAGGCTCAAGAAAATTGCGCCTAAATATGCAATGTTGTTTTTCTTCAATTTTCCTTTCTGATAGCTGTCAACAATCCAATAAGATAATGGTAATATAGCCATGAGTTGGGCGAAAATATAAAATCGAACTTGGTAAAACGTTAGCAAGACAGATACGATCAGCAATATTATAAATAGCGTCCGATAGGAATCAAATCGCTGCCTAAACACATAGCAGAGCAGAACTAAAAATGCGATGACAGCGGTTCCAATCCGGAAAGGAACATTCAACAATATTTCAGATTTATTGTCGAGCAATGGCTTAGCCTCGGTCACATTGTCTAACCAGTAAATATGCATGGTTTCTGGAAGATCATTCAAAGGGTTGCCGAGACATTCGGACGCAAATAGCTTTAAGAATAAGAGGCATGATATCCCGATAATCAAAAGCGATCCCAATCGAACCAGTTTTGGCTTCGAAGAAAACAATTTAGCCGATAGGAAAAGCCCCATGCCGCCCATCATCGCGATTATGACCGTTGCGCTCGACAGTTGATCACAATAAACGCGTAACCAGTCAGAGGGTTGAACCGTCAAAACAAACAAAACCGCAAGCGAAATAGCAAAACCAAGGCCGAACCCACCGGATCTGCCGCGTCTATCGTCACCAAACCAAGCCCAATCACAGGCAACAAATAGCCCGATTAATCCGATAAAGGGATAAATTTCAGGACCAATAGCTATGGCTAATCCCGAACAGACTCCCGAAATAATTCCATGTTTAAAAGACTGATGTTTGATCAACCAAACAACACTTCCTAAAATAAGAACAATTTGTAGATTGTGATGATCAAGAGAGCCCGGCTTAAATCGACCAATAAGGGCTATATAAACCAAACCTAAACTCAGAGCCGTAATTCGAGTAGGTTTCACGAGGGCGGGTGAGGCAATATATTTTGTGCCTAGATCCAATATGGCTAAAAATACCACCCCCAATATAGGTGGCCAGATAGCAGCCGCCAGATGTAAGGCCTTATCTTGGCTCATAAATAAGTCGAAAAACAGTGTTAGGAACGCAATAGGAATGTCGGGCAAACGCGACCAATGCATGTCTGTCCCACTTGCTAGTCCAAGTCGGTATTGATCTGTATCAAACCAGCTTTGACCATTTAGCCAATCTCGGACTTGAATAAATCGCATAATATCGTCTGAATCTTGTCCCAGTGTCCCGAAATTTCCGGACAGAATACTCGCCCCATAGAGCCAAAGACAACATATCAGACAGGCCAAGAAGAGTATCAGCCGATCAGATTGTCGATCTTTGCGGGAGAGAGACAGCATAGTTCAAATAAATTCACTCAAGTTCACGGAAAACTAACCTTAAAAAGCTAAGGCTTTGTGAAATAGGATTTTCTACGGGGAAATTATGACAGACATTGGTCTAAACGCTTTCGACATTGCAGTGCTTTTACCTTGCTACAATGAAGGTGCAGCGATTGCTCAGGTCGTCCTGGATTTCAGACGGGCCCTGCCCGGCACAAGAATTTTTGTCTATGATAATAATTCAACCGACAATACAGCCGAGCAAGCCG